>NZ_JBJMIE010000760.1:0-19568 GCF_045807065.1 Actinophytocola sp.
CGGCTTGGTGGTGCCGAACAGCGAGCCGTCGGGGTCGTCCGAGGAGCACAGCAGCTGCGTCGCGGTCACGAAGTCGCAGCCCTGGACGTCCCGCACCGGCCGGTCGAGCCGGATCGCGGACGCGTACGGGAGGTTGGCGGCGGGGTTGGTGAACGCGATCCCCGGCATCGGGTGCACGAGGAGCCGGGTCATGGTGCCCCACTCGCCGGCAACCATCCACCGCCCGTCCGGCGAGACCGCGGCGAACGAGTTGTTCGTCGCCTCCCAGGACTCCAGCGCGTGCTGGTACTCCGACCACGTGCCGTCCGGGGCCTGGACGCGGAACAGCTTGGCCCCCCGGTCGTCCCGCTGGTAGGGCTCCACGTAGTAACCGTGGCCGGCGCCCGGGTCACCCACGTGGTTCCAGCCGCGCGACGAGATGGACGCCGGGATCGTGCCGACGCCCGTGTACTTCACGGTCGTCCCGGACGGGCGCTCGACGACGGCGAGTCCCTGGCTCTCGTCCAGGGGACGCGCCACGTCGGAGCCGAGCACGCGCCAGGGCCCGACGTCCGCGGACGCGACCCCGACGAGGACGAGCATGAACACCACGGTGACCGCTAGAGCACGCATGGCTACTAGCAGTACCAGGTGTCACCGCATCGGAGTACCTACGAAAAGGTTAAGGAAGGATGGCGCTGATCTCCTCGGCCGCCTCCGGGCCGTAGGCGGCGCCGATCCGGGACAGGGCGAGCGCGGTGTCCAGCACCCACTCCTGCGGGCCGACGGTCTCGAGCACGAGCACCGCGATGTACGACCCGAGCTGGGCGGCGCGCTCCAGCTCGAGCCCCTTCTCCAGGCCGGCCAGCAGCCCGGCCCGGAACGCGTCCCCGACGCCGGTCGGGTCGGCCTTGATCGTCTCCGGCACGGCGGACACGTGGATCGCGGTCCCGCCGGCGTCGACCATCTCGACACCCTTCTCCCCGAGCGTGGTGATCCGCATCCCGACCCGCGCGAGCACGTCCTGCTCCGACCAGCCGGTCTTCTGCCGCAGCAGCTCCCACTCGTAGTCGTTGCTGAACAGGTACTTGGCGCCCTCGACGAACGCCCGGATCTGCTCGCCGGACATGCGCGCCAGCTGCTGCGACGGGTCCGCGGCGAACTCGTACCCCAGCTGCCGGCACTCCTCGGCGTGGCGCAGCATCGCGTCCGGGTCGTCCGGGCTGATCAGCACGAGGTCGAGACCGCCCACCCGCTCGGCCACCGGGCGCAGCTCGATGTTGCGTGCCTCGGCCATCGCGCCCGCGTAGAACGAGGCGATCTGGCACATGTCGTCGTCGGTCGTGCACACGAACCGCGCGGTGTGCGCGACCTCGGAGACGTGCACGCCGGAGCAGTCCACACCGTGCCGCTCCAGCCAGGACCGGTAGTCCGCGAAGTCCTCCCCGACCGCACCGACGAGCACGGGCGACCCACCCAGCACACCCATGCCGAACGCGATGTTGGCGCCGATCCCGCCACGCCGCACGACCAGGTCATCGACGAGGAAGCTCAGCGAAATCCGGTGCAGCTGCTCCGCCACGAGCTGCTCGGCGAACCTGCCCGGGAAGTGCATGAGGTGATCGGTGGCGATGCTTCCGGAGACGGCGACTGGCACGAGGGATTCCCCTGTCTGGTGGTCGTCAAGTGGGGTGAACAGCGGGAGTGAACGTTAGTCGGCGCCACGGACCGCGCCCCACCCGGGGACGCCTTCGACACTACCGATTGGTAAGGCTGTCCGGGACAACACGTGCGACCTAAGTTCGAGCTGTGACCACACCTGAACCCGAGTCCTACGCCCAGCTGATCGCGGACTGCGCCGACATCCCGACGACACTGATGACGTGCGAACCCGACCTCCCCGGCCCGCGCGCGGTTACGCCGTGGGAAGTGGACGACGTCACATTCGCCCAGGTCAGCAGCCTGGAGGACTACGTGTGAGCAGTGATGGGCCGCGACCTGTGGCCGCGGCCCATCACCGTGTCTGACTTCAGTACCGCGCTGGACTCAGTGGAACGAGTCGCCGCAGGCGCAGGAACCGCCGGCGTTGGGGTTGTCGATGGTGAAGCCCTGCTTCTCGATGGTGTCGACGAAGTCGATCGTCGCGCCGTTCACGTACGGGGCGCTCATCCGGTCAACGGCCACCTTCAGGCCGTTGAAGTCACGGAACAGGTCACCGTCGAGCGTGCGCTCGTCGAAGAACAGCTGGTAACGCAGGCCGGCGCAGCCACCGGGCTGGACGGCGATGCGCAGGTGCATGTCGTCACGGCCCTCCTGCTCCAGCAGGGCCTTGGCCTTGGTGGCTGCCGCGTCCGACACGAGCACGCCGTGCGTCTCCGTCTCGGTGGTGTTCTCCTGGGCGGTCGTCATGGTTCTCCCTCGACCTTTCGGACGTATTACCTGGGGTCAATCCCGGCCACGCCGCCGTTATTCCCCGTACTCCTCCACCCATGGTGACACACCCCGCTCAACCCTGGCTGTTACCGCCGCCACTGGGTGCTCTCACAGCCGCCATTGGGTGGAGACATGTTTGGCGAGATCACTCAGTGTGCCCGCCGGGTCGGCCAGCGACGCCTCGGCCGAACCGACGTGTTCGGCGACGGAGTACGCGTGCGTGACCCCGGCGGACGCGGCCCGGCGCCGGCCGACGCTGACCTGCCCGGCGAGCACGACACACGGCGTGCCGCGCTCGGCCGCCGCGCCGGAGACCCTGGTCACGAGCTTGCCGCGCAGCGACTGGAAGTCGAAGCTGCCCTCGCCGGTGAGCACGAGCTGGGCCTGGTCGAGGGCCTTGTCGAGGCCGGTGAGCCGGCGCACCACCCCGGCGCCGGACTCCACGGTCGCGCCCAGCGCGATCAGCGCCGCGCCGAGCCCGCCGGCCGCGCCCGCGCCCGGTTCGTCCCGGACATCCCGCCCCGCGATCCCGGCCAGCAGGTCCGCCCAGCGGGTCAGCGACCGCTCCAGCCGGCGAACGGCCAGGTCGTCGGCGCCCTTCTGGGGGCCGAACACACGCGCGGCGCCGTCCTTGCCGAGCAGTGGGTTCTCCACGTCGGAGGCCGCGACGAGGGTCACGTCACCGAGATCGACCTGGCCGACGAGCCGCACGGTGTCGATCAGCGGACCACCGCCGGGTGACAGCGGGTCACCGTCGACACCCACGGGGATGGCACCGAGTGCGCGGAGCATGCCGGAGCCACCGTCCGTGCTGCCGGACCCGCCGAGACCGACAACGATCGTGTGCACTTTGTGCTCGAGCGCGTGCGCGATGAGCTCGCCGACACCGATCGTGTTCGCGGCCAGCGCGTCCCGCTCCTCGCGGGGGACGAGGGTCAGCCCGCAGGCCTGGGCGCACTCGATGTACGCCGTCCCCTCGTGTTCGAGCCACACGGCGTCCACCGGCCCGCCGAGCGGACCCGCGACCGTCCGGTGGTGGAGGTCGCCGTCGAGGGCCGATCTGAGCACCTCGACGAAGCCGGGGCCGCCGTCGGCCAGTGGACAGAGGGTGAGCTCGTCGTCAGGCGCACCACTGCGCCACCCGGCGGCGATGGCCACGGCGGCCTCCGGCGCGGTCAACGTCCCACCGAAGCAGTCAGGAGCGATCAGGACCCGCATGGGCAAAGCGTAATGTGGCCTCCTTTACTCTTTGGCGTGTGAGGTTCCTTCGCCGTAAAGAAGCAGAGTCCGCCGACGACACCGGTGAGGTCGAGGCTGCGGAGGAGGACCTCGCCGCGAGCAAGGCCCACACCGCGGCCAAGGGCCGGCCGACGCCCAAGCGCCGGGAGGCCGAGCAGCGCAGGCGCGGCCCCGTCGCGCCGCCCCCACGCACGACCCGCGAGGCGATCAAGCGGGCGCGCGGCAACAAGGACGAGCGCAAGGAGCTCGCCGCCAAGCGCCGGGAGGTCCGCGTCAAGCAGCGCGAACGCATGATGGCGGGCGACGAGAAGTACCTGATGCCCCGCGACCGCGGCCCGGTCAAGGCGTACATCCGGGACTACATCGACTCGCGCCGCAACCTGCTCGGGCTGTTCATGCCGCTCGCGATCCTGATCTTCGTCGCGCTGCTGGTGCCGAACGCCCGCGTGCAGAGCCTCACGACGCTGCTGTGCCTGCTGATGCTGGTCGCGATGATCATCGAGGGCGTGCTGGCGGGCGGCAGGATCACCCGGAAGGTGCGGCAGAAGTTCCCGAAGGAGCCGGTCCGCGGGCTGTCGGTCGGCTGGTACGCGTTCATCCGCGCGTCACAGATCCGCAAGCTGCGGGTGCCGAAGCCGAGGGTGTCCCCCGGCGTCAAGGTTGAGTGAACTGTCCCGCGACCCGCTGCCGCTGCGCGGTCGGGTCGCGCTGGTGACGGGGGCCTCGCGGCGGAAGGGCATCGGGTACGCCACCTGTCGGCGGCTCGCCGCGTACGGGGCCTCCGTCTTCGTGCACCACTTCAGCCCGCACGACGCCGCGCAGCCCTGGGGTGCCGACGAGGTGCCCGCGGTGGTCGACGGCGTGCGTGCGGTGGCCGTCGCGCCCGCGGAGGTGGCGAACATGTCGGCCGACCTGGCCGATCCGGAGGCGCCCGCGGCGCTGGTGTCCGCGGCGGTGTCCGCGCTCGGGCGGTTGGACATCCTGGTGTGCAACCACGCCCGGTCGGGTTCGGACGGTCCCCTGTCGGCCGTGACCGCGCAGCTGCTGGACGCCCACTGGACGGTCAACGCCCGCGCGTCGATCCTGCTGGCTCGGGCCTTCGCCGCACTGGGCGGCCCCGGGCGGCTGATCTTCCTCACGTCCGGCCAGAACGAGGGCCCGATGCCGGGCGAGGTGGCCTACGCGGCGAGCAAGGGCGCCCTGTGGTCGATCACGGCCACCCTGGCCGAGGAGCTGGCGGACCAGGGCATCACGGTGAACGCCGTCAACCCCGGCCCGGTCGACACGGGTTACGCCCCGCCGGACGTCCATGCCGAGGTGGCGGCCCGCTTCCCGGCCGGCCGCTGGGGCGACCCGGACGACCCCGCCCGCCTGATCGCGTGGCTGGCCACCGACGAGGCCCGCTGGATCACCGGCCAGGTGATCAACACCGAGGGCGGCTTCCGCCGCTGAGTTGTCCACAGGTCGGTCACTTGTCCACAGGCAAGCGCTCACCCCCGATCCTGGAGCGACTCCACCGTTAAGTTGGTCCTCATGGAGTTTCGTCGTCTTGGCCGCAGCGGTCTCAACGTCAGTGAGATCTCGTACGGCAACTGGATCACCCACGGGTCCCAGGTCGAGGAGGAGCAGGCACACGCCTGCGTGAAGGCCGCCCTGGACTCCGGGATCACCACCTTCGACACCGCGGACGTCTACGCGAACACCCGCGCGGAGTCCGTGCTCGGGCGCGCGCTGGCCGGGCAGCGGCGGGAGAGCCTGGAGATCCTCACGAAGGTGTTCTGGCCCACCGGACCGGGCGGCCCGAACGACCGGGGCCTGGGCCGCAAGCACATCACCGAGTCGGTCAACGGCTCGCTCAAGCGCCTGCAGACCGACTACATCGACGTCTACCAGGCGCACCGGTTCGACCCGACGGTGCCGTTGGAGGAGACGTTCCTCGCGTTCGCGGACATCGTGCGGGCCGGCAAGGTGCTCTACATCGGCGTCTCGGAGTGGAAGGCCGACCAGATCAGGGCGGGCGCCGAGCTGGCCCGTGAGCTGAAGGTGCCGTTCATCTCCAACCAGCCGCAGTACTCGATGCTGTGGCGGGTCATCGAGCCCGAGGTCGTGCCGGCGAGTGAGGAGGCCGGCCTCGGACAGATCGTCTGGTCGCCGATCGCTCAGGGCGTGCTCACGGGCAAGTACCTGCCCGGCCAGCCGCCGCCCGCCGGTTCCCGAGCCACCGACCAGCAGGGCGGGAACTTCATCTCGCGCTTCCTCGAGAACAACGAGCTGCTGGAGAAGGTCCAACTGCTCAAGCCCATTGCCGAGGAGGTCGGGCTGTCCATGGCGCAGCTGGCGATCGCCTGGGTGCTCCAGAACCCGAACGTCGGGTCGGCGATCATCGGCGCCACCCGGCCTGAGCAGGTCACGGAGAACGTCAGGGCGGCTGGGGTCAAGTTGGATGCTGAGGTGTTGAAGAAGATCGATGAGGTGTTGGAGGGGGTGGTTATCAGCGATCCTGGTCTTGGTGGGTGAGGGGTTTCTGCGTCTTGGTTGGGGCTGGGTGGGGCCGGGGGTGGGCCGGGGGTGCGTGGGGAGGGGTTGGCGACGGGGATGGTTGGCCAGGTCCGCTTCATGCCCTCGTGGGCGGGGGGCGGTGGCCGGGGGTGTGTGTGAGGGGCTTGGCAATTGAGCTTGGTTGGCCAGGTCCGCTTCACGGCCCCCGTGTGGCCGGGAGCAGTGGCCCGGGGTGCATGAGAGGGCTTGGCAACTGAGCCTGGCTGGCCAGGTCCGCTTCACGGCCCCCCGTGCGACCGGGGGCGGCGGCCCGGGGTGCATGAGGGGCTTGGCAATCGAGCCTGGCTGGCCAAGCCCGCTTCGTGGCCCCATCTGGCCGGAGCGATGGCCCGGGGTGCACGAGAGGGCTGGCTTGGTAATCGAGCCTGGCTGGCCAAGTCCGCTCCACGCCCCTGTCGGCCGCCAGCGATGGCCGGGAGTGCACGAGGCCGAACTTGGCCAATCAAACCTGCCTCGCCAAACCCACTCCCCACCCCATCAGCCACCGACGACAGCCGCGAGCGCACGAGGCCGAACTTGGCAACCGAACCTGCCTCGCCAAGCCTGCTTCACACCCCCGTGGCCGCATGGCTGCGGTTGCATCTCGGGTTCATTGGTGCAGGCTCATCGGGCCGTATACGGGCTCGCCGTCGCGTAGGAGGGTTACCTCGTCGATGTCGGCTTCGATGAGGTCTCGCCAGTGGGCGGAGAGCCAGTCCTCGGCGGTGGGCTGGTCGTCGAACACTGGTGATCCGTCATGGCTCCAGCGGTACTCCACAGCTGCACACGATAGCGTCCGGTTTTGTGGCGACTCTGGTGCTCGGTGGTGCTCGTTCCGGGAAGTCGGCGCATGCGGAAGGTCTCATGCCCTCCGAGCACGCGACCTATGTGGCGACCGCGCGGGTCGACCCTGGGGATGGCGAGTGGGCGGCGCGGATCGCGGCCCACGTCGCTCGTCGGCCGTCGGGGTGGCGGACGGTTGAGCCTGCGGATCTGGCCGGCTTCCTGGCGGAGGTGACGGGGCCCGTCATCGTGGACGACCTTGCGACCTGGTTGGCCGGGGTGATGGACGACCGCGGGGTGTGGGACGGCTCGGACGAGGGTGGGCTGGACGACGTGCGGCGGGAGTGTGGGCGGCTGGTTGGCGCGGTGGGCGCGTCGGCGGCGGAGTTGGTGCTCGTGTCGGCGGAGGTTGGCCTCGGCGTGGTGCCCGCTACGCGTTCTGGCAGGCTCTTCCGCGATCAGCTCGGCATGCTCAACGCGAGTCTCGCGGAACGGTGTGTCGAGGTGGTGTTGCTGGTGGCCGGCATTCCCCTGCGGCTGCGCTGACTCACCCGGAGGAGTCTCGATGGAGTTCGATGTCGTCAGCCCGCCCGACGAGACCGTGCGGCAGGCAGCGGAGGAGCGGCACGCGCGGTTGACCAAGCCACGCGGCTCGCTCGGCCGGCTCGAGGAGCTGGGCACGTGGCTCGCCGCGTGTCAGGGGACCTGTCCGCCGCGGCCGCTGCAGCGGGCGCGGGTGGTGGTCTTCGCGGGGGATCACGGGGTGGCCGCGCATGGTGTGTCTGCTTACCCGAGTGAGGTCACCGCGCAGATGGTGGCCAACTTCCAGGGCGGCGGCGCGGCCATCAACGTGCTGGCGGGCGTCGCCGGGGCGACCGTGCGGGTGGTGGACATGGCCGTGGCCGCGGACACCTCCGCTGGTGACCGGAAGGTCCGGCGGTCGTCGGGCTCCATCGATCGGGAGGACGCGCTCAGCGAGGAGGAGGTCGAGGCCGCCCTGGCAGCCGGCAGGGCCATCGCGGACGAGGAGGTCGACTCCGGTGCCGACCTGCTGGTCGCCGGGGACATGGGCATCGCCAACACCACGCCGGCTGCCGTGCTGGTCGCCGCCATCACGGGTAGTGAGCCGGTGGCGGTGGTCGGGCGGGGTACGGGCATCGACGACCGGGCGTGGATGCGCAAGACGGCCGCCATCCGGGACGCGCTCCGCCGGGCCAAGCCGGTCACGGCGGACCCCGTGGCGCTGCTGAGAACCACGGCCGGGGCGGACATCGCGGCCATGGCGGCGTTCCTCGCGCAGGCGGCCGTGCGTCGGACGCCGGTGGTGCTGGACGGTGTCGTGTCCGGTGCGGCGGCGTTGCTGGCCGAGGAGCTGGCGCCCGGTGCGCGGGCGTGGTGGGTGGCCGGGCACCGGTCGACCGAGCCGGCGCACACGCTGGTGCTGGAGCATCTGGACCTCAAGCCGCTGCTGGAGCTGAACATGCGGCTCGGCGAGGGCTCCGGGGCGACGGCCGCGATCCCCCTGCTCACGATGGCCGCCCAGGTCCTGCTCGACATGGCCACGTTCGAGGACGCGGGCGTGAGCGGCGGCCCGGATACCCCGACGGAACAGGAAGAGCCGGCAGGGACCGAGTAGTGCTCGCCGGGGTGCGGCTCGCGTTCTCCTGGCTCACCGTGCTGCCCGTGCCGGTGCGGCACGTGGACCGCGCGCTCGCCGGCGCCGCGATCTCCTCGGCGCCGCTCGTGGGGCTCGTGCTCGGGGGCGCGGCCGGCGGGCTGCTGGCGCTGCTGAACCTCGTCGGGGTCGGCGGGCTGCTCGCCGGCCTGCTCGTCGTCGCGTTCCTGGCGCTCGCGACCCGCGGCATGCACCTCGACGGGCTCGCCGACACCGCCGACGGCCTCGGCTCCTACCGGGGGCCCGAACGGGCGCTCGCGATCATGCGGGACGGACCGGTCGGACCGTTCGGGGTGGTCGCGCTGGTCCTGGTGCTGGGCCTCCAGGCCGCCGCCATCCACGACTGGCCCGCGGTGATCCTCGCCGTCACCACCGGGCGGGTGGCGTTCGTGCTGTGCTGCCACGGCGTGCCGGCCGCGCGGCCGGAAGGGCTCGGGGCGCTGGTCGCCGGCACCCAGCCACTCGCGGCGCCGGTCTTCTGGCTGATCGGCGTGCTGCTGGTGTCACCGCTGGCCGACATCGCCCATCCATACCGAGGCCCGGTGGCGATCGTGCTCGCCACCGGGCTCGTCCTGCTGCTCATCCACCACGTCCAGCGACGGCTGGGCGGCATCACCGGCGACGTCCTCGGCGCCGCCGGTGAACTCGCCACCACCGTGGTGCTGGTCGTCCTCAACTGAGGATGCCGCGCTCCGCAGGCCGCGCTCAGGAGAGCTTCGTCAGCCAGCCGTGGGTGTCGGGGGCGGTGCCGCGCTGGATGGCGGTCAGCGCATCCCGCAGGCGCATCGAGACCTCGCCGGAGTGGCCGCCGTTGATCGTGAACGACCCCTCGGCGTGCTTCACGGAGCCGACCGGCGTGATCACCGCGGCCGTCCCGCAGGCGAAGACCTCGGTCAGCTCGCCGGACTCGACCTTCTTCTCCCACTCCTCGGTGGAGATGCGCCGCTCCTCGACCGGGTAACCCAGGTCGGTGGCCAGCGTCAGGACCGAGTCGCGGGTGATGCCGGCCAGCAGCGAGCCGGACAGCTCCGGCGTCACCACCCGGGCGTCGTCACCGGAGCCGAAGACGAAGAACAGGTTCATCCCGCCCATCTCCTCGACCCAGCGGCGCTCGATCGCGTCCAGCCACACCACCTGGTCGCAGCCCTGCTCGGCGGCCTGCGCCTGCGCCACCAGCGACGCCGCGTAGTTGCCGGCGAACTTGGCCGCACCGGTGCCGCCGGGTGCGGCTCGCACGTACTCGGTCGACAGCCACACGTTCACCGGCTTGACCCCGCTCGCGAAGTACGAGCCGGCCGGTGAGGCGATCAGCAGGTAGAGGTACTCGGCGGAGGGCCGTACCCCCAGCCCCACCTCGGTGGAGATCATGAACGGGCGCAGGTACAGGGATTCCTCGTCCTGCTCGGGCACCCAGTGCCCGTCGACGGCCACCAGCTCCCGCAGCGAGTCGAGGAACAGCTCGTCCGGCAGTTCGGGCATCGCCAGCCGGACCGCGGAGCGGCGGAACCGCTCGGCGTTCGCCTCCGGACGGAACGACTGGATGGACCCGTCGACGTGGCGGTAGGCCTTGAGTCCTTCGAAGATCGCCTGGCCGTAGTGCAGCACCATGGCCGCGGGGTCCAGCTCGATCGGGCGGTACGGTTCGACCGTCGCCCCGTGCCAACCTTCGGTGCGGTTCCAGCGCGCGGTCACCATGTGGTCGGTGAAGTACACGCCAAAACCCGGGTTGGCCAACACTTCCGCGATCCGCTCCGGGGTCGCCGGCGCCGGATGGGGAGTTCTGGTGAATGACTGGGTCATGTGAGCACCGTAACTCTCCTCGGGCCGTTCAGAGAATCGGCAGTTCGACTGTTTGACGTCCTACTATGCCTTATCTCGGCGGCCGCCAAGAAGCCGGATTCCCGCTTCACCGAGAAGGAG
The DNA here is from genome assembly GCF_045807065.1 of Actinophytocola sp. Lineage (GTDB taxonomy): Bacteria > Actinomycetota > Actinomycetes > Mycobacteriales > Pseudonocardiaceae > Actinophytocola. Next base: position 10,568 of record NZ_JBJMIE010000760.1, read on the forward strand.
GACGGACGCGCCGGCGATCGTGTACTCGGGTTCGAGCAGCAGCCCACCGAGCGCCGCGGCGGCGGCCGCCAACGCGACCACGTGGGCCGGCCGGACCGGCGCCAGCTCGCGGATCTCCCCCAGCACGCCGCGCAGCGCGGACACGGACGCGACGGTCACGCCGACCACCAGCACCCCGTCCACGCGTGCGGCATCGGCCGCCGCGAGCGCGTCCCGCAGCGGCGCCGCGGACAACGCCAGCCGCTCCCCGCCGAGCTGCCACAGCACCGCGACCGCCACGGCCAGGCTCACGGCCAGCGCCACCCCGACGACCGCCACCCGCTCCCAGCGCACCGCGCTCGGCGACCCGACGAAGCACAGGTAGAGCAGCAACGCCGCGGGCGCCAGACCGAGCGGGGAGTTCGCGCCGGCCGCGTCCGCCGGCGGGGCGACCGCCAGGTCCACCGGCGCGATCGCGAAGCACGACACGACGACCAGGACGAGCACGCCCACCACGATGACCGCCGCGACCCGGTCCACCACCCCCGGCAGCGGCGGCGCCAGCAGCACCACGCCGGCCACCACGATCACGAGCATCACCGCGCCGACCTCGGGCCGGCCGGGCAGCACGTACCTGCCGAAGGTCGTCGCGGCCGCCGCCGCGGCGGCAATCCTTCCCAGTATTCCCACTAGTGGCGCGACCCCGCCGGCCGGAGACTCCCGTGTGGACAGTGCGAACAGGACCGCGACCACCGCGGCCAGCACCATCGCGGGCACCAGCCACCACCCCGCGAGAGCCGCGGCAGGCGTCAGACCAAGGAAAAGGCCGGCGCCGAAAGTCGACACGACACCGCGGGCGACGCGGTCGACGGTCGATTGCGGTTGGATCACGGGCTCCACCGTGTCAGACGGGCGGCTACCCACCTGACGGTGGGCAGAGGTGAAACAAGTAGTTAGCATGCGTCAACAACTCGAACCGACAGGAGCCCTCGTTGACCGCGCCCAAGCTGTCACTGACCACCACCACGGCAGACGAGGCCACCGTTGACGCGGTGGTCATCGGCACCGTGCAGTCCGACAGCGACCCGGGGGGCGTCACGCTGGCACCGGGGAGCGAGCGGGTCGACGCCGCGTTCGGCGGCAACCTGGCCGAGATCCTGCGCACCGTCGGCGCCACCGGCAAGCAGGACGAGGTCGTGAAGATCCCGAGCATGGGCAAGATCAAGGCCGGGCTCGTGGTGGCCGCCGGCCTCGGCAAGGCGGGCGACGGCGGACCGGCTGCCGAGCAGGTGCGCCGCGCGTCCGGCGTCGCGGCCCGCGCGCTCGCCGGCACCAGGCGCGCGGTAACTACACTGTCCACTGTGGACCTCCAGGCCGCGGTCGAGGGCACGCTGCTCGGCGCGTACCGGTTCACCGAGTACCGCTCGGAGAAGGGCGACGCGCCGGTCGAGCGGGTGGACGTCGAGTCGCCCGCCGAGGGCACGGCGAAGGAGCACCGCACCGCGCTCAAGACCGCGACCGCCATCGCGGAGGCCGTGCGCACGGCGCGCGACTTCATCAACACCCCGCCGAACGACCTGTACCCGGCGTCCTTCGCGGACCGCGCGGCGGCTCTGGGCAGGGACGCGGGCCTGGAGGTCGAGGTCCTCGACGAGAAGGCGCTGCGCAAGGGTGGCTACGGCGGCGTGCTGGGTGTGGGCATGGGCTCGACCCGGCCGCCGCGCCTCGTGCGGCTGTCCTACCAGGGCCCGAAGGCGCGGAAGAAGGTCGCGCTGGTCGGCAAGGGCATCACGTTCGACACCGGCGGCATCTCGATCAAGCCGGCGGCGACCATGGACGAGATGACCTCGGACATGTCCGGCGCGGCGGCGGTCGTCGCGATCATGGTCCTGGCGTCGAAGCTGAAGTACCCGCTCTCCCTCACGGCGACCGTGCCGATGGCCGAGAACATGCCGTCCGGCTCGGCGTACCGCCCCGGCGACGTGCTCACCATGTACGGGGGCAAGACCGTCGAGGTGCTGAACACGGACGCGGAGGGCCGCCTGATCCTGGCCGACGCGATCGTGCGCGCGTGCGAGGACGGCCCGGACTACCTGATCGACATCGCCACGCTGACCGGCGCGCAGATGGTCGCGCTCGGCCGCCGCACCCCGGGGATCATGGGCACCGACGAGTTCCGCGACCGCACCGCCGAGATCGCCAGGTCGACCGGCGAGGGCGGCTGGCCGATGCCACTGCCGGACGAACTGCGCGGCGACCTGGACTCGAAGCTGGCGGACATCGCCAACGTGACGGGTCACCGCTGGGGCGGCATGCTGGCGGCGGGCATCTTCCTGCGCGAGTTCGTGGCCGAGAACGTGCAGTGGGCCCACATCGACATCGCCGGCCCGGCCTTCAACCCCGCGGCCCCGTGGGGCTACACCGCGAAGGGCGGCACCGGCGTCCCGGTCCGCACGGTGGCGGCCCTGCTGTCGGACATCGCAGACAACGGCTAAACTGGTCCGCCTCTCCCCGGATTTCCATGTGTGGGTTGCGTCCCGGCGACGGTGCCGGTGCCGAGGCGGATTGTGACTGAGCGCCGTCACGTTCCCCTGAGGTGACTGCTGATCAGGTACGGAACTCGCACAAAGATCCACGGGCCAGGCCTCATCCGCATGGCCTGACGTTGGGACCGTGTTCGCGGGCGTTCAGGGCGTCGTGGGGCCGCGGTTCAGCGCCGCCGCGCCGCGGGCCACCGCCGTCTCCGGTTCGGGGTCGGCCATCACCTGCTGGCCGGTCACCGCGCTGAGGCGCAACGCCAGCAGCGGGATGCGGCTGCAGCCGCCCACCAGCGAGATGTGGGTGACCGCCACGTCCGTGGTCACCTCGCTCACCATCGCCATCAGGTTGGTGATGTCCGGGGCGATGAGGAACTCGAACTCGGCGCGGGTCAGGCGGACCGCACGGTGGTCGGGGAGCACGATCTCCGCGATGTGGTGCCGGGACAGCAGCTCCTTGCCCACCCGCGCGGCCGCCAGCAGCTCCGCCCGGGTCGCGTCGTCCTTGACCGGTTCGACCAGGGATGGGCGCACCCGTTCGACGATGCGCTGGTCGAGGTCCACCGGCACCGCCGCGCTGGCGACCACGGTCTGGTCCCGCACGACGGCCACGTCCCACGTGCCGCCGCCCGCGTCGACCACCAGCACCGTCCCGCCGGCGGGCGCGAGGGCGGCGATGGCGACCGGTTCGGGGACCATCCGCACCTCGGGGACGCCGACCGCCCTGGCCAGCACGGCGACCCGCTCCGGCGGCCACACCGCGGGATGGGTGGCCACGACGTCGCCGACCTCCCCGAACCGGGCACGTGCCGCCGACACCATCCGCGCGAACACCGCGCCGACCATCAGCGGGTCGAGTGACGACTTGAGGTCGCGGCTCTCCTGCCCGCGCCCCAGCAGCGACGCGTCGGCGCCGACCACCCCCGAGTGCACGACCGAGGGCAGCCACGGCGCGCCGTCGACGGTCACCAGCTGGCCGTCGACCATGCCGACGGTGTTGATCGCGCCGAAGTCGATCACCAGGGTCATGGCAGCTGCCACAGGAACGGCCGCGCGTCGTCACCCGACCACGCGACCGAGCCGAGTGGCGTGCGCGTCGGCACCACGAACACGGCGCACACGGTGAATCGCCCGGAGGCGGTACCGACCGCGCACCCGTTGCGGTCGGACACCTGCCGCGCCGACACCGGCTGTGACCGGTCGTCCAACAGCAGCACCCGGCCCGCGAGGTCCGGCACGGACACCCCGACCGGCGACTCGACGACCGCCCGCACCAGCACCGCCCGGTGCCCCGGCCGGTCCACGACCGTCTTGTCCACATACGCGCTCGGCTCGGTAACCACGTCGACGATCGCCGCCCGCACCGCGGTGCTCCCGAGCCACAGCGGCCGCACGACACCGAGGGGCAACGCCCTGGCGGCCACCGGCCCACCGGCCGGCGACGCGCCATCGACCGACACCCGCGCGCCGATCTGCTCGCCGTCGGACACCTTGCTGATCACGACCGCGCGCACCGGCGTCCGCACCGAGACGGCGAACGCCAGGCACTGCCGCACGCTCTGCCCGGTGTCCAGCGCGGCCGGCGTCTCGGTCGGGCACGGCAGCGGCACGTCCCGCACGGACGGGATCAGCAGCCCCCGGTCGTCGGCGAGGAACGTGTCCCGCAGGTAGTAGGGCGCCACGGCGTCGGCCCGCGCCTTGATCGACATGTCGACGAGCACCCACCGCGTGTCCGCCGGCGGAGTACGCGCCCCGGCCTTGACCAGCTTGTCCGTGGCCGGGTCCGTGACGTCGTGCACGGTCCAGTCGACGTCGGTGCTCCCGTCGAACACCCGCACCGGCGCGCCCGGCTCGGCCGTGACCAACCCGTCCGACGGGTCCCCGCCGCGGGTGACGGCCGCGCCGGTCGCCGGGGGTGGCAGCGAGAACCGCTCGGTGGCCGCGAGCGCGGCGCCGGTGACCGCGTCGGCCGGGTGCAGGACGATGCCGTAGCCGACCGCGATGAACGCGAGCGTCATGGCGACCAGCAGCGCGCCGAGCGAGCGCGGGAGCTGCCGGGACTCGGCCTGCCGGCGGCGGCGTGACCGCGGTTCGGGCTTCGCCGGCGGCAGCGCGACCGGCATGTCCTGCGCTTGCCGCGGGTCCTGGTAGGAGACGGCGACCGCGCACGCGCCGAGCGCGACGACGGTCTCCGGTTGGTCGTCCAGCTGGATGTGGACGGGGATGACCTCCGCGAGCAGCCGACGCAGCAGCGGGATCCGGGTGGACCCGCCGGCGAGCTGGAGCGCGGTCAGCTGGTGCGCCTCGGGCCCGGACCGCAGGATCGTGCGCAGTGTGAAAGCGGTGATCCGGTCGAGGTCCGCGTGCAGGACCCGCTCCAGGTCGGCGCGGGTGAACGTGGTCCCGGGCAGCCCGCCGGGCAGCCGCAGCTCGACCTGCTCGTGGCGGGACAGCAGCTCCTTGGCCCGCCGCACCTCGCGCCGGAACGCGACGAGCTCGCGCAGCTGCACGAGGCTGACCCGCCCGGGCGCGGACACGTCGACGAGCACGTCGGCGAGGCCCGGCACGGTGTTCCGCAGGTAGTCGATGATCCGCTGGTCGAAATCGTTGCCGCCGAGGTCCGGAATGGACGCGTGGCCGATCACCACGATCCCGGCCGGCTCGCGCCGCACCACGGCCACGTCGGTGGTGCCGCCGCCGACGTCGAGCACACCGAGCACGGCCCCGAGCGGGAACCGGTCGGCCCCGTCGACGCCGAGCAGACCGCGGGTGGCGTACCAGACGCCGGCGCCGACCGGCTCGACGATCGTGCTGATCTGCGGCGCCAGGTCCTCGGCGGCGGCCAGCAGGCCGGCGCGCTGCTCGGGCCCCCAGCCGGCGGGGTGGGTCAGCACGAGGTGGTCGACGGGCGCGCCGACGACGACGGCCGCGGCCTTCACGGCACGGACGAGGATCGCGAGCACGACGGTCGGCACGGGCACGACGGTGTTGCCGAGCAGCACCTCGCGCTCGGCGATGCGCGTCTTCGCCCGGCTCTCCAGCCGGGACGGGTCGACGGCGGCCATCTGCAGGGCGTCGTGCCCGACGACGAGCGAGTCGTCGCCGGTGAGGAACACGGCGGACGGCAGGTAGGGCTCACCGTCCACATTGACCACCCTGGGCACCCCACCGCGCACGTGCACGACGGTGACGGTGTGCGAACTGCCGAAGTCGACGACAGCAGTAACGCTCACATGGTCCTCACCAGTACGTAGTGGCATCGCGGGACCACAGCTTGTCAGACCATGCGAGCGTTGGGGAGACCGAAAGCCGAGTTGACCAACCGATGCCCGGGCGGAACGGGTAACAGGTCTTACCGTGATCCGCCTTCGCGCTTCCGCCGCTCCTGGTACTCACGCATCCGCTTCGGGTAGCCGACCCGCTCCACCTCGTACAGTGGCATGGATCGCTTCCGCGCGAAGTCGCTCGCGGCCTCGAAGTTCGCGATGCGCCGTCTCGTCCACTCCCCGTCGTGCGCCACGAGCACGACGGTGGTGTCGGTCACGTTGGTTCGAGGCTCGACGTAGGCTTCGACCCCCTGGCGGGTCGACGCCCACTCGTCCAGGTGCGAGGTGTCGGCCTTGCTGGCGGACCGCACCTGCCCCTGCCCACGCTTCCGCCGGAACAACCCCACGGCCTCTACCTCCGTTGTGAGAACTCTGTTGAATTTGTCGCTTTCATTGTGCCTGTCCGGCCACCTCGCAAGCCTGCCGCACGAAGTGACAAGATGATGTGTGGTGACGACGAACCACAGGAGATCCCGTGACCGATACCTCCGCTGACCTCGTGATCCTGGGTGGCGGTTCCGGCGGCTACGCGTGCGCGTTCCGCGCCGCGGGCCTCGGCCTGTCCGTCATCCTCGTCGAGAAGGACAAGCTGGGCGGCACGTGCCTGCACCGCGGGTGCATCCCCACGAAGGCGCTGCTGCACGCGGCCGAGGTGGCGGACCTGGCGCGCGAGGGCGACCAGTTCGGCATCAAGTCCTCGCTCGAGGGCGTCGACATCGCGGGCGTCAACTCCTACAAGGACGGTGTCGTCGCCGGCCTGTACAAGGGGCTGCAGGGCCTCGCCAAGGCCAACAAGGTCACGGTCGTCGAGGGCGCGGGCACGTTCCGGGCCCCCAACGCGGTCGAGGTCGACGGGCGGACCTACACGGGCAAGAACGTGGTGCTCGCCACGGGCTCGTACGCGAAGACGCTGCCCGGCCTGGAGATCGGCGGCCGGATCATCACCAGCGACCAGGCCGTGCAACTGGACTACGTGCCCCGCAGCGTCGTGGTGCTCGGCGGCGGCGTGATCGGGGTCGAGTTCGCGAGCGTCTGGGCGTCCTTCGGCGCGGACGTGACGATCGTCGAGGCGCTCCCCCGCCTGGTACCGCTCGAGGACGAGTGGGCGTCCAAGCAGCTGGAGCGGGCCTTCCGCAAGCGCGGCATCAAGTACAAGACCGGCGTCAGGTTCACGGGTGCGGCCCAGAACGAGACCGCCGTGACCGTGTCGCTGGAGTCGGGCGAGGAGCTCGAGGCCGAGACGCTGCTCGTCGCGGTCGGCCGGGGGCCCAACAGCGCGGGCCACGGCTACGAGGACGCCGGCGTCACCATGGAGCGCGGGTTCGTGCTCACCGACGACCGGCTGCGCACCAACCTGCCGGGCGTCTACGCCGTCGGCGACCTGGTGCCCGGCCTGCAGCTCGCGCACCGCGGCTTCCAGCACGGCATCTTCGTCGCCGAGGAGATCGCGGGGCTCGACCCGCGCCCCGTCGAGGAGGCCGGCATCCCGCGGGTCACGTACTGCAAGCCCGAGGTGGCGTCCGTCGGGCTCACCGAGGCGCAGGCGAAGGAGAAGTTCGGCGGTGCGGACACCTACACGTACGCGCTGAGCGGCAACGGCAAGAGCCAGATCCTCAAGACGTCCGGCGGCGTCAAGCTGGTCAAGGCGCCCGACGGCCCCGTGGTGGGTATCACGATGGTCGGCGAGCGGGTCGGCGAGCTTGTCGGGGAGGCCCAGCTGATCTACAACTGGGAGGCGTACCCCGAGGACGTTGCGCCGCTCATCCATGCCCACCCCACCCAGACCGAGGCGCTGGGCGAGGCGTTCCTCGCCTTGGCCGGCAAGCCGCTGCACGTGCACGGCTAGAGCCGCACAAGTTCACAAGGAGTCAGCGAAACCATGGCGTTCTCCGTCCAGATGCCGGCACTCGGGGAGAGTGTCACCGAAGGCACCGTGACCCGGTGGCTGAAGCAGGTGGGCGACACCGTAGAGGTCGACGAGCCGTTGCTCGAGGTGTCCACGGACAAGGTCGACACCGAGATCCCGTCCCCAGCCGCGGGCGTGCTGCAGAAGATCGTCGCCGAGGAGGACGAGACGGTCGAGGTCGGCGCCGAGCTGGCGGTCATCGGCGACTCGGCCGAGGACGGCGCCGGGGACAGTTCCGCCGACAGTTCTGCCGGTGACGGGTCCGCCTCGGACACCGCCGAGCCCGAGGCGGAGCCCGAGCCCGAGCCGCGGCAGGAGGAGGAGCCCGAACCGGCGCAGGCCGAGGAGTCGGACGACTCGGACCAGTCCGGCGGTTCCGGCGACGGCACGCCGGTGACCATGCCGGCGCTCGGCGAGAGCGTCACCGAGGGCACCGTGACCCGCTGGCTCAAGCAGGTCGGCGACACCGTGGAGGTCGACGAGCCGTTGCTCGAGGTGTCCACGGACAAGGTCGACACCGAGATCCCGTCGCCGGTCGCCGGCACGCTGCTGGAGATCACCGCGGGCGAGGACGAGACCGTCGAGGTCGGCGGCCGGCTCGCGGTCGTCGGCTCCGGCTCCCCGGCGCCGAAGCAGGAGTCGAAGCCGGCGCCCAAGGCCGAGGCGAAGCCCGAACCCGAACCGGAACCCGAACCCGAACCGGAGCCGGCGCCCAAGCAGGAGGCCAAGCCCGAGTCGAAGCCGGCACCCAGGCCGGAACCGAAGCCCGAGCCCAGGCAGGAGGCAAGGCCCGCGGCCCAGCAGTCCGCGCCGAGGCCGGTCGCGCAGACCGGCAACGGCTCGCGTGGTGACGGCCCGTACGTCACGCCGCTGGTGCGCAAGCTCGCCGCCGAGAACGACGTCGACCTGTCGACGGTCAAGGGCAGTGGCGTCGGTGGCCGCATCCGCAAGCAGGACGTGCTGGCCGCGGCCGAAGCCGCCAGGAAGCCGGCCCCCGCACCCGCCGCCGCGGCACCCGCCGCCCGGTCCGCCGCCCCGGCCGCGCCGAGCGCCGACCTGCGTGGCAAGACCGAGAAGATGAGCCGCCTGCGCCAGACGGTGTCCAAGCGCATGGTCGAGTCGCTGCAGACGGCCGCGCAGCTCACCCAGGTGGTCGAGGTCGACGTGACCAGGATCGCCAGGCTGCGGCAGCGGGCCAAGGCGGCGTTCGAGGCACGCGAGGGCGTCAAGCTGACGTTCCTGCCGTTCTTCGC
>NZ_JBJMIE010000761.1:0-11127 GCF_045807065.1 Actinophytocola sp.
CAAAGCACTTCAGCGTGGCAAGACCACCGAAGAGAAGTCCAAGGCGCTGTTGGACCGCATCACTCCGGCCGCGGATCCGGCCGACCTCAAGGGCGTCGACTTCGTGATCGAGGCCGTCTTCGAGTCGGTCGAACTGAAGCACAAGGTGTTCCAGGAGATCGAGGACGTCGTCGAGCCCAACGCGCTGCTCGGGTCGAACACCTCGACGCTGCCGATCACGGGTCTGGCGGAAGGCGTGTCGCGCCCGGAGGACTTCATCGGCCTGCACTTCTTCTCGCCGGTCGACAAGATGCCGCTGCTGGAGATCATCGTCGGCGAGAAGACGTCCGACGCGACGCTGGCCAAGGCGTTCGACGTGGCGCAGCAGATCAAGAAGACGCCGATCGTGGTCAACGACTCGCGTGGCTTCTTCACCTCGCGGGTGATCGGCACGTTCATCAACGAGGCCGTCGCGATGGTCGCCGAGGGCGTGAACCCGGCCTCGGTCGAGCAGGCGGGCTCGCAGGCCGGGTACCCGGCGCCGCCGCTGCAGCTGCTGGACGAGCTGACCCTGACGCTGCCGCAGAAGATCCGCAAGGAGACCAAGGACGCGGTCATCGCGGCCGGCGGCGAGTGGACCGAGCACGCGTCGGAGCCGTTGATGGACCGCATGGTCGAGGAGTTCGACCGCAAGGGCAAGTCGTCCGGCGCCGGGTTCTACGAGTACGCCGACGGCAAGCGGGTCGGTCTGTGGACGGGTCTCTTCGAGCACTTCGCCAAGGACGGGTACTCGATCCCGTTCGAGGACATGAAGGAGCGCATGCTCTTCGCGGAGGCGCTCGAGACCGTCAAGTGCTTCGACGAGGGCGTGCTGCGCTCGGTGCCGGACGCGAACATCGGCTCGATCATGGGCATCGGGTTCCCGCCGTGGACCGGTGGCGTGATCCAGTACATCAACGGCTACGAAGGCGGTCTCCCCGGCTTCGTGGCGCGGGCGCGGGAGCTGGCGCGGCGTTACGGCGACCACTTCCTCCCACCGGCCTCCCTCGTCGAGAAGGCGGAGAAGGGCGAGAAGTTCGAGTAGGTCCGCCACGCAGACCTTCGGTGCCGCCGTGCCAACCTCGGGCACGGCGGCACCGTCGTGTTTGCCCTTTGGTGCACCGACGGTGTGCTCCGTTCAGTCCCTCTCGTTCCGCTGGTCCGGCTCTGTTCGGGAAAGGCGCTAACGCCACGCGCGGTGGGCGACGAAATTCCGACGTTCCACCAACTTCCAGACAGGAAGGAACGAGATGCGAAGACCCATGATTGTTCTCGTCACCGCGGCGGTGGCCTGTGCCCTCGCCGTCGCGACGCAGTCGACCGCGGTGGCCGCGCCGAAGAGAGGCGGCACGGCCACCACGGACGAGGTTCTCGTCGCCATGCAACGCGATCTTGGTCTGACCGCCACACAGGCGAAGGGCCTGCGTGTCCAGGAGGACAAGGCGGTCAAGCTCGACGGCAGCCTGCGGGACTCGCTCGGCTCGTCGTTCGGCGGGTCGTGGTTCGACGCCAGGACCGGCGAGCTCGTCGTCAACGTCACCGACCAGGCACGTGTCGGCGAGGTGACGAAGGCCGGCGCGCGTGCGGTCGTGGTCAGGCACAGCGAGGCCGAGCTCGACGCCATCCGGGCCGAGCTGGACACGTTGTCCGGCAAGGCTCCTGGTGCCGGGCGCGCGAAGAACGGCACGTCGGTCCTGACCGGCCTGGCGGGCTGGCACGTCGACCCGAAGACCAACAGCGTCGTCGTCACGACCGTCAAGGGGCAGGAACGGCCGGCGGCACTGAGCGCGGTCGCCAGGTACGGCGACGCGGTGACCTACGAGCAGCTCGACCAGGCGCCGCGGACGGCCAACTTCATGGACGGCGGCGACGAGATCAACGGGGCCAGCTGCTCGGCGGGCTTCAACCTGCGCAACCCGTCCACCGGGCACGGCTACCTGCTGACCGCGGGGCACTGCACCAGCGGTGGCCAGGCGAACTACGGCCAGGGTGGCGTCTTCTTCGGGTACACGCTGCAGAGCTGGTTCCCGACCTTCGACGACGCCCTGATCAGCGCCGACAACCCCGGTTACTGGTTCCAGGGCCCGTGGGTCGACACGAACCCGTCGAACGGCGGGTTCATCAACGTCAGCGGCTACAGCGACTCGCCGGTCGGGACCGTGGTCTGCAAGTCCGGCATCACCACGAAGTGGACCTGCGGGACCATCACGGTGAAGGACGAGACCGTGCAGTACAACGGGGTCAGCGGGCCGGTGTACGGCCTGACCCGGCACTCGGCGTGTGTCGAGCCGGGTGACTCGGGCGGCGCGAACGTCGCGGCGCTGTCGGTGTGGTCGCCGGAAGGCGTGACGAGCGGCGCCTCGCTGCTGTTCAACCGCTGCCTTTCGACGTACGGGCTGACCAACGTGTCGTGGTACTTCCCGATCGCCGACAGCCTGGCGTTCTACGGCTCGGTGTACGGAGTGACCACCTGGTGATCGTCGTCTACAGGTGATCGTCTACAGGTGACGGATGCGGCCCGGCACGCCGGGCCGCATCTGCCACGGCCGGGGACCGTTCAGCGGGCGGTACTCGACGCCGAGCGCGTCCAGCCTCGGCAGGTGGTGGCGGACCAGCCGGGCCTCGAACTCCGCGTAGTCACGAGCATGCCGGCTCCACACCACCTCGGCGAACGCCGCCAGCCGTGGGAAGGCGGCGTAGTCCACGCGCCGGGTGCTGTCCAGGTGCTCGGTCCAGACCTGTGCCTGCGCGCCGAGAACTCCAGGTGCCGCAAGGGGTTCGTAGGCGTACACGTCCGCGAGCGTGCGCAGGTAGCCGACCGGGACGGGCTCGTCGGGGTGGTCGGACTGGCGGTGGTCGAGGTACACGTGTTCCTCCGGGCACAGCACCAGGTCGTGGCCGGCGGCCAGCGCCTCGGTGGACAGCCACGCGCCGATGACCGTGCTCCGGGGGAGCGGGCCGGCGTCGTCCCATGCCATGGCGCGGCGGCCGAGCGACTCGAGGTGGGCCACCAGTCGGCCGAGGAACCAACCCCGCAGACAGTCCACATCGGACAGTCCGAGTTCGGCCGCGCGAGCGACGGTGCCGGGGTCCGCGGCCCACTGCGTCGTCGGCACCTCGTCGCCGCCGACGCAGATCACCTCGGACGGGAAGATCTCCGCCACGTGGGTGAGGACCCGGCGGTAGAAGTCGACCGTGCGGTCCGTCATCGCCAGGACGTTCTCGTTGACGCCCCAGCGGGTCAGCACCTCCAGCGGCAGTCCGGTGACGCCGAGCCACGGGTACGCCGCGATGGCCGCCTGGCTGTGGCCGGGCACGTCGACCTCCGGCACGACCGTGATGTGCCGGTCCGCCGCGTACGCCACGATCTCCCGCAGGTCGTCCACGGTGTAGAAACCGCCGTGCGGGCGGCCGTCGTGCTCGGCGGTGCCGTCCGGCGGCCGGCCGACCCAGGACCCGGCGCGCCAGGCACCCACCTCGGTCAGCCGCGGGAACTCGGGTACCTCGACGCGCCAGCCCTGGTCGTCGGTGAGGTGGAGGTGCAGGACGTTCAACCGGTGTGCGGCCATCAGGTCGAGAAACCGCAGCACGCCGGCCTTCGGCATGAAGTGGCGGGCCACGTCGAGCAGGCAGCCGCGCCACCGGAACCGTGGCCAGTCCTCGACCTCACCGCACGGCAGTGCGCGAGGTCCACTGTGGATGTCCGCGGCCCGGAAGGCCGAGGGGCCCAGCAGTTGCCGCAGGGCCTGCCGCGCGTAGAACTCACCCGCGGCGTCGGCGGCCGCGACGCGGACACCGCCGGGCCCGAGGGTGAGCCGGAAGCCCTCCGACGGCAGGGAGTCGTCCGTCGTGGTCGCCGGCTCGGGCGGCTCGTCCACCACCAGCGTCCCCGGTGCGGGTGTCACGCGCACCGGGCGGGGGAGCAGACCGTCGAAGCTCATCGGCGGTGAGGGGCCGGGCTACCGGTGCGTCGTGGCGGCGAAGATCGCGGCCACGACGAGCAGGCAGCCGAAGAGCAGCGCCGGGACCCACCAGCCGGCGAGGAGTGCCGCGAGGACGATGACCCCGCCGGTGACCAGCAGCAGGCCGGCGCCGCCGCCGGCACGCGCCGCGTTGGCCACCCATGCCGGGCCGCCGATGACCGCCTCACCCAGCAGCGGGTGCGGCGCGGGCAGGTCGGCGAACAGCGCCCGCAGGTCACCGACCGTCCGCGCCCGCTGCGCCAGGTCGCGGCGCCGGTCGTGCTCGGCCGGGGACAGGTGCTCCTCGGCCCGGTGTTCGGCGAGTGCCCGGATCGCGGTCTTCCGGTCGGTGCTGTCCACCCACGCGGCGTCCTCGTCCTCTGCGTCGTCGTCTGCGTCCTCGTCGTCTGCGTCGTCGGGCGACATGGGGGCAGTCTGTCAGATGACCGCCATCAGTACCGCCGCCACCGCGAAACCCACGACGGACAGTATGGTCTCCAGCACCGTCCACGTCCGCAGCGTGTCCTTCACCGAGATGCCGAAGTACCGCGACACGATCCAGAACCCGCCGTCGTTGACGTGCGAGGCGATGATCGACCCGGCGCAGATGGCGGCCACGAGCAGGGCGAGCTGTGGTTGCGAGTAGCCGACGTCCTTGATGGTCGGACCAATGATGGCGGCCGTGGCCGCGATCGCCGCCGTGGCCGAGCCCTGCGCGATCCGCAGCCCGCAGCTGATCACGTAGGCCGCGAAGATCACCGGCAGGCCGGCGTCGTGCAGGGTGGCGGCGATGGCGTCGCCGATGCCGGTCGCGCGGAGCACCGCGCCGTAGAAGGCGCCCGCGCCGACGACGAGCAGGATCATGCCGACCGGCCGGAGCGAGGCCGCACCCAGCTCGGCGAGCTGCGTCTTCGTCATGCCACGCCGGTAACCCAGCAGCCAGACCGCCAGCAGCACGGCGATCGTGAGCGCGACGGCCGGGGTGCCGACGAAGCTCGCGATCCCGGCGGCGGTCGAGCCGGCGGGGAGCCAGATGCTGCCGAACGTGCCGGCGAGGATCAGCACCAGCGGCACCGCGATGATCCCGATCACCAGGCCCAGTCCGGGTTCGTCCCGCTCCTCGTCCTCGGCCCGCACCGCCGCGAGCATCTCCTCCGGCACCGGTATGTCGATCCGCTTGCCGATCCAGGACGAGAACAGCACGCCACCGATGAACCAGGCGGGGATCGCGCACACCGCGCCCATCAGGATGACCCAGCCCAGGTCGACCCCGATGAGGGCCGCCGCGGCGACGGGACCGGGATGCGGCGGCACGAACGCGTGCGTCACCGACAGGCCAGCGAGCAGGGGCAGGCAGTACAACAGGATCGACCGGCCACCCTGCTTCGCCGCGACGTAGACGAGCGGCGCCAGCACGAAGATGCCGACGTCGAAGAACACCGGGATGCCGAAGATCAGCCCGGCGAGGCCCATCGCCAGCGGCGCCCGGTTCTCGCCCAGCGCGCGGAGCAGCGACCGGGTCAGCACCTGTGCGCCGCCGGACGCCTCGAGGACCGCGCCGAGGATCGTGCCCAGGCCGATGATCGCGGTGATGTGGCCGAGGATGCCGCCGAAACCCGTCTCCAGCAACGACTCGCCGGGCTTCTGCGCGGAGCCGACGAGTGTCTGGACGGGTATCCCGGCCGCGAGCGCGGTCAGCAGGCCGATCACCAGCAAGGCGATGAACGGCTCGACCTTCAACTTGATGATCATCAGGAGCAGGATCGCGATGCCCACCAAGGCGAGCAGCAGCAGACCCGGCGTGGAGTGCTGTAACCAGTTGACGAACCCTGACATGACGACTCCGTTAGGCTAGTGCGGCAAGGAATTCCTTCGCTCTTTCACCGATCTCGTCGAACCGCGACTCCGCGGCCAGCTTCGGGCCCACCACCCCGCTGCCCGCGGTCACCGCGATCGCGCCGCCCGCGAGGAAGGACGCGGCGTTCTCGGCGGTCAGCCCGCCGGTGGCCACCAGGGGCACGTTCGGGTAGGGGCCGTGCAGGTCGCCGAAGTACGCCGGACCCAGCCTCGCGGCCGGGAACACCTTCACCGCGGTGGCACCCAGGTCCACGGCCGTGGCCACCTCGGTGGGGGTCATCGCGCCGAGGACGACCGGGATCCGCTGGCGCACCGCCTCTTCCGCCACCGCCGGCCGCAGTCCCGGGGTCAGCAGGAACGTCGCGCCCGCGCTGACGGCGTCGCGGGCGTCCCGCGCGGACATGACCGTGCCGGCACCGAGGATCAGACCGTCCACCTGGGACGCCTGCTCGATGAGCCGTGGCGCGCCCGGGGTGGTCAGCGCGAACTCGACGATGGGCAGGCCCGCCTCGACGAGCGTCCGCGCCAACCCGACCGGGTCCGGGATCTCCGGCGCGCGGATGATGCACAGGGCGCGCCGCGTGCCGAGTTCGGCCAGCAGGTCCATGTTTCTCAGGCTTCCTGGTTGCGGATGGAGTGACCGGGCAGCGCACCGGTGTGCCGGTCGTCTGAGATGACGGGCACGCCGTTCACCAGCACGTGTGGGATCCCGGACGCCGGCTGGCGCGGCTCCTCGAACGTCGCCGTGTCGGCCACGGTGGCCGGGTCGAACAGCACGAGGTCGGCGGCGTAGCCCTCGCGGACGAGCCCGCGGTCGGTCAGCCGCAGCCGGCGCGCGGCCCGGCCGGTCAGGTGTGCCACGCACTCCTCGAGACCCAGCACGCCCAGCTCCCGCACGTAGTGCCCGAGGTAGCGCGGGAACGTGCCCCATGCACGGGGATGCGGCCGTTCGCCCACCAGCAGTCCGTCGCTGCCGCCGGTGTGGGCGGGGTGCCGCATGATCGCCCGCACGTTGTCCTCGTGGCCGACGTGCATGAGGCAGGACGTGCCGAGTTTCTCCGCGACCAGCACGTCGAAGTACAGCTCCGCGGGCGGGCGTCCGGCCAGGCGTGCGGACTCCGCGACGCTGTGGCCCACGAGGTGCGTGTTCGCCGGGTCACGCACGCCGTTGATCTCGATGGCCGTCCAGTCCACCGGCACGCCGTGGCAGCCGTCCGAGCCGTGCTCCTCCAGGACCGCCCTGATCCGCTCCCGAGTGTCCGGATCGGACAGCCGGGTCAGCGTCGCGGCCAGGCCGCCCTCGGTCGACCAGCTCGGCAGCAGCGCGGACAGGTAGGTGGCGCCCGGCAGGTACGGGTACGTGTCGAGCGAGATGTCGCAGCCGTCCGCGATCGCGCCGTCCAGCAACGACAGCAGCTCACCCGCGCGGCCCTCGTTGACCGGGAAGTTCATCGTGGCGTGCGCGAGGTGCAGCGGGCAGCCGGACCGGCGCGACACGTCGACCATCTCGGCGTACGCTTCCAGTGCGCCCGCGCCGTAGCTGCGGTGGTGCGGGCTGTAGTACCCGCCGCCCGCGGCGACCACCTCGCACAGCGCGACCAGCTCCTCGGTCGTCGCGTACATGCCGGGGGTGTAGGTCAGCCCGGACGACATGCCCACCGCGCCCTCCGCGAGCCCCGCGGCCACGAGTGCGCGCATCCTGTCCACTTCGGACTCGGTGGCCGCGCGGGACTCCCAGCCCACCGCGAGCATCCGCACCGTGCCCTGCGGCACCAGGTACGCCGCGTTGACCGCGATGCCGCGGTCGAGCCGGTCCAGGTACTCACCGACGCTCCGCCAGCTCCAGTCGAAGCCGGGCGGGTCGTCGTTCCAGCCGGCGAGCTGCGTGCGCAGACCGGCGAGCGTGGTGTCGTCGACCGGCGCGTACGACAGGCCGTCCTGCCCCAGCACCTCCAGCGTCACGCCCTGCGAGACCTTCGCCATGTGCTCGGGGTTCGCGAGGACCTGCAGGTCCGAGTGCGCGTGCATGTCGATGAAACCGGGCGCCAGCACCAACCCGTCCGCGTCGACCACCCGGCCGGTCCGGCCGCCGCCGATCGCGCTGATCCGTCCGTCCCGGACGGACACGTCCGCGCGGAAGCCGGGCGCACCGGTGCCGTCGACGACGGTCGCGCCGCGGAACGTCAGGCCGGTCATCAGAAGAAGGTCCGGATCAGGTCGACCACGGTCTCGCCGTCCGCGCCGACCACCGGGACGATCGGGACCTTGTCGAACGTCGTGCACGGGTGGGACAGCCCGAGGGCGACCCAGTCGCCGATCTCGAGCGCGTCGTCCGCGTCGAGCTCGATGAACCCGTGCTGGTCGTTGAGCTTGGTCAGCACGCAGCCGGTGAGCGCCGTGACCGTGCCACCGCGACGGCGCAGCACGGGAACCGGCAGGTCGATGTCGTACGGCAGGTCGCGCTTGCCCGCGGTGACGAACGCGAGCCGGGGTTCCGGCCTGGACATGACCTGCGCCCAGGCACGTACCGCCGGCCGCAGCCGCGGGCCGTCGAGCCGGGCGTGCGCGCCGATCGGGGACGTGCGCTCGTAGAGCCCTTCGTCGTGGGTGAGGTACGCGCCGCTGCGCAGCACCGGCAGGACCGGCAGCGGCCATTCCCCGCCGAGCACGTCGACCACCTGGTCGAAGAACTCGCTGCCGCCTGCCGTCACGATGACCTGGTCCAGACCGTCGAAGTGCCCGCGCCCGGCCAGGTCCAGCGCGAGCGCCCGCAGCTCCGACAGGTGCGCGTGCACCGTGGCGAGGCCCTCGGCGGAGGTGTCGACCGGCACCGCGCCCTCGAAACTCGCGACGCCGGTCAGCCGGAGCGCCGGGCTCGCGGCCACCGCCTCGGCGACCTTCAGCGCGGTGGGGCGGTCCCGGACGCCGGTCCGGCCACCGTGCACGCCCAGTTCCAGCAGCACGTCGACCGGCCGGCTCGCGCCTCCCGACGGCAACGCCTCGGTCATCAGCTCGACGCCGCGAACGCTGTCGACCCAGCAGGAGAACGTGAAGCCGGGGTCGCGGTCCAGCTCACCGGCGAGCCACCGCAACGCGGTCGCGTCGACCAGCTCGTTGGCGAGGATCACGCGGTTGACCCCGAACGCCCGGTAGATCCGGAGCTGGCTGGCGTTCGCGGCCGTCTGGCCCCACGCGCCGTGCGCGAACTGCCGCGCGTACAGCTGCGGCGCCATCGTGGTCTTGCCGTGCGGCGCGTGTGCGAAGCCGTGCGTGGCGCAGAAGTCCGCCATCGTGGTGAGGTTGTGCGTGAGCGCGACGTCGTCGAGGACGGTGAGGGGCGGGAGGAACCCGTCGCCGAAGAGGGTGAGACCGCGCTCCTGGACGTCCCGGATGGACAGTCCGTGCACGGCGTCGGGCAGGCCCTTGAAACGCCAGTCGAGCGGCTCGGCGAGGAGCGCGTCGAGTGCGGCCTGGCTCAGCTGCCCTGGCGTGATCTCCGACATGTCCACTCCATTGCGTATTTTGCAACACGTGTTGCACCATGTGCCACGGAGTTGTGTAGCATCTCTCTGCTCGGCCAGTCAACGGCGCGGAGGATCTTGCTCGTGGGTTCAGCTGATGTCCTGTGTCTCGGGGAGTCCATGGCGCTGTTCGTCCCGGCGGAGCCCGGCCCGCCGGACGAGGTCGTCACGTGGACCCGGACCGTCGGCGGCGCCGAGTCCAACGTGGCCAGTCACCTCGCCGTGCTCGGCCTGCGTTCCGCCTGGGTGAGCGCGGTCGGCGACGACGCGTTCGGCCGCGCCCTGGTCTCGACCATCGCCGCCTTCGGGGTGGACGTGTCCGGTGTCCTGGTCGACCCGACCCGTCCCACCGGCATGTACGTCAAGGAGAGCGACGCCGCCGGCAGCCCCGTGCGGTACTACCGGCACGGGTCCGCGGCGTCCGGCATGGGGCCGTCGATGCTCGACACGCTGCCGCTCGACGGCGTGCGGGTCGTGCACACCAGCGGGATCACGCCGGCGCTGTCGGACAGCTGTCTCGAGCTGATGCGTGCGCTCGTCGCACTGCCACGCACGTTCACGCTGTCGTTCGACCTCAACTGGCGGCCGCCGCTGTGGGTGGACCGCGACCCGTCCGTGCTGCGCGAGCTGGCGACCGCGGCGGACGTCGTGTTCGTGGGTGTGGACGAGGCGGAGCTCGTGTGGGGCGTGGCGGAACCCGAGGAGATCCGCGCGTTCCTCCCGGAAACCCGCACGCTCGTGGTCAAGCAGGGCGCGGACGGCGCCACGCTCTTCGAGGGGACGGCCGCGCCGGTGTACCAGCCCGCGTTGAACGTCGACGTGGTCGAGCCGGTCGGCGCGGGTGACGCGTTCGCGGCGGGGTTCATCTTCGGCACCCTCTCCGGCTGGTCGCCCCGGCGCAGGCTGCGGTGCGGGCACCTGCGTGCCGCGTCGTCGCTGCTCACCCACCACGACGTGGGGTCGTCGCTGCCCGCGGCGTTCGTGGCGAGCATGCTGGACGCCTCGGACGCCGAATGGGCGGCCGCGTACGTGACCGGAGAACGGCAGTGAGTCAGAGCCTCGATCGCGCGCTCGTGCTGCTCGACGAGCTGGCGAGCGGGCCGAGGACGCTCGACCAGCTCGCCGAGCGGGTGTCGGTGCACAAGTCGACCGTGCTGCGGCTGCTGCGCACGCTGGAGTCGCACCGGTTCGTGCAGCGCGACGGCGTGCGGTACTACCGGCTCGGCACCTCGCTGTTCGAGCTGGCGTTCCGGGCGCTGGACGAGCGGGACGTGCGGCGCAGCGTCGAGCCGGCCCTGCGGGAGCTCAACGCCGAGACCGGGCACACCGTGCACCTCGCGTCGTACGAGGACGGCGAGGTGATCTACATCGACAAGTACGAGAGCCGGCACAACGTGCGGATGTACTCGCGCATCGGCCGGCGCGCACCCCTGCACTGCACGGCCGTGGCCAAGGTGTTGGTCGCCGCGATGCCGCCGGACCAGCGGGAGGCTGTCGCGCGGTCGATCACGTACGACAAGATGACCGCGAACACGATCACCACGCCACGCGCGTACCTCGCGGAGCTGGCGCGGGTGGCCGAGCGGGGGTATGCCGTCGACGACGAGGAGCACGAGGAGCACATCCACTGCGTGGCCGCGCCCATCCGGGACGCGCGCGGCGAGGTGGTGGCGGCGCTGTCGCTGTCCGTGCCACAGCTGGTGCTCGACCTCGACGGCCTGCTCCGACTGGTGCCCGCGCTCCTCTCCGCCGCCGCGCGGGCGTCTGCC
>NZ_JBJMIE010000762.1:0-3678 GCF_045807065.1 Actinophytocola sp.
GGTGATCACGGCGAACCTCGACGCGGACACCCTCGCCAGGGTGCGGCTCGCGACGTCGCCCGCCGCGGAGGCCACCGCCTGGCTCGCGCTCACCGCCGGTCGCGGGCAGCACCCGGTCTTCGGCGACCCCGGCGCCGCCGCCCGTGCCGCGCTGGCCGACCCGGACACGAGCCTCGTCGCGGCGGTCCTGCCGCCGCCGCGCACGCGCGCCTACACACCGGACCTCCTCACGCCGAAGCCGGCTGGCGGGTTGCCCGACCAGCTGGACCGGGTCGCGGCCACCCCGGCCGAGACCGTGGCCGACCAGTTGGCGAGCACGGGCCGTCCCCTGCCGGTCCCGGTGCGCCGGGCGGTGGACGACGGCACCTTCGCCACCAGAGCCGCCCGCGGCCTGGACCGCTTCTGGCGCGCGGCCATCGCCGACGGGTGGTCGTCCCTGCGTGCCACCATGGACGCCGACCTGGCCACCCGGGCCCACACCATGGCGACACGCGGGGTCGGCGCACTGTTCGGTTCCCTGCACGAGTCGTTGACCTGGGCCGGCGGCACCCTGACCGTGGACTCGGCGTGGGAGGAGCGGTTCACCCTGCACGACGTGGAGATCGTCTGCGTGCCCGCGGTCCTGGCCTGGCCGCGGCTGGCGGTGCAGCTGTGCGACCCGGCCGACGCGGTCCTCGGCTACCCGGCCACCGGTGTCGGCGCCCGCCCCGGCACGCCGTGCGCGGTGGACCGGCTCGTCGGCGCCACCCGCGCGGCACTCCTGCGTGACCTGGGCGTCCCCCGCTCGACCAGCTCCCTCGCGGCCCGTCACCGGCTCAGCTCGCCGACCGTGTCCTACCACCTCAAGGTCCTGCAGCGCAGCGGTCTGGTCACCGCGCACCGCGACCGGCAGTTCGTGCTCTACCAGCGCACCGACGCGGGACACGCCCTCGCCCAGGACGCCTGACAACGGCGCGAGCACACGCGGTGTGTAACAGGGCAGGCGTACAAAGGGGACGGGAGGTGGTGGCCTTGTCGGTCGTGCGGCCTCGGACCGTACGCGCGTGGGTGCTGGTCGCCGCGGTCGCGCTGGTCGCGGTGCTCGTGCCGCAGGTGCCGGGCTGGCTGCCGGTCTCCTCGACCTCGACCGACCCCGCCGCGCTGCGGCAGCGCGTGCTCGGCTCGGCCGCCCAGCCCTATCAGGGGTACGCCGAGATCAGCGGCACGCTGCAGGTGCCGGAGCTGCCTCACCTGGGTGACCTCACCGCGTTGCTCACCGGGACCACGCGGGTCCGCACCTGGTACGCCGCGCCGTCGCGGTGGCGGTTCGACGTCGTCTCCACGGCCGGTGAGCGGGACGTGTACGGCACCCCCGACGGCGAGTACACCTGGGACTACGGCGCCAACCAGCTGACGAGGCTGGTCGGGCAGGCACCCGTGCGGGTGCCGCGCGCCGGTGACCTCCTCCCGCCCGAGCTGTCCCGGCGGATCCTGTCCGCCGCCCAGGGCGACCCGGTCACCGCGCTGCCCGCGCGGCGGGTCGCCGGCCGGGACGCGGCAGGGCTGCGGCTCGTGCCCCGCGACCCCGACACCACGATCGGGCGCGTCGACCTGTGGGCAGACCCGGCCACGGGGGTGCCGCTCGCGGTGGAGGTGACCGCCCGTGGCGCGAGCCGGCCGGTGCTGGCCAGCCACTTCGCGGAGTACGACCCGACACGGCCGGCCGCCGCCGTGCTCACCCCGCAGCGGCCGCCGGGCAGCGGGTACAGCATCGTCGCCGCGCCGGGGATCGCCGACGCGCTCGGTGCGCTCGGCCGGGGACGCACGCCGCCGGAGCTGGCCGGCCGTGCGCTGCGCGAGGCGAACGCGGCGGGTGTGCGCGGGATCGGTGTCTACGGGACTGGTCTGTCGGCGTTCATCGCGGTGCGGGTGCCCGGGGACATCGGCGCCGGCGCGGCCGACGCGATCGCGCACGCGGGCGGCAGGACCGAGGAGCTGCCGGCGGGTGCGGTGCCGGGCCGGTCGGCCGAGGAGCTGCCGGACGGTGAGGTGACGCGCCTGTCGATCGCGCCGCTGTCGGTCGCGGTCACCCGTTCGGGGTTCGGGCGCTGGTACCTGCTGGCCGGCCTCACGTCGACGGACGTCCTGGTCACCGCCGCAGGTGAGCTGTCCCAGCTGGGCGGAGGCCGCCGATGATCGTCACCCGTGGGCTCACCAAGCGGTACGGGCGGGTCGTGGCCGTCGACTCGGTGGACCTCGACGTCCGCGAGGGCGACCGGTACGGGTTCCTCGGCCCGAACGGTTCGGGCAAGACGACGCTGGTGCGCCTGCTGCTCGGGCTGGTGTACGCGACGAGCGGGCAGATCGAGGTGCTCGGCGAGCCCGTGCCGTCCCGGTCGCGTGCGGTGCTGCCGCGGATCGGCGCGCTGGTGGAGGGTCCGGCCGCGTACCCGCACCTGTCCGGCCGGCAGAACCTGGCCCTGCTCGACGCGGCCGGCCCCGGCGGCCGGCGGCGCACCCGCAAGCGCCGGCTAGAGGACGCGCTGGAGCAGGTGGGCCTGGCAGGCGTCGACCGACGGCCGGTGCGGGCGTACTCGCTGGGCATGCGGCAGCGCCTGGGCCTGGCGGCGGCCCTGCTGCGCCAACCCCGCCTGCTGATCCTCGACGAACCGACGAACGGCCTCGACCCGCGGGGCATCCGCGAGATCCGCGACCTGCTGACCACCCTCAACGAGGCGGGGACGACGGTGTTCCTGTCCAGCCACCTGCTGAGTGAGGTGGAGGCCCTGTGCACCCGCGTCGGCATCGTCGACCGCGGCCGGCTGGTCGCCCAGGACTCACTGGCATCGCTACAGGCACCGACGGGCCACGTGGTGGTGGAAACCCCCGACGCGGCCGGCGTGCTGGAGATCCTGAACGGTCAGGTGGTGACCCACGAGGGTCCGCGCCTGGTGATCCGCCACCCGGACCCGGCCGACCTCAACGCGACCCTCGTACGCGAGGGAATCCGCGTCTCGGCAATCAACGCACAGCGGCGAACGCTGGAGGAGGTCGTCCTGGAGCTGACCGGCCACGGCAGCGACCGACTGGAACGCACACCATGACCACCCTCGAACGTGGAAGTGGTGGCGCGCAAGGATTGCGCCTGCTCGGTATGGCCCCACACCACTGCACCCGACCGGAGGGCGCGTCGTGATCACCCCGGGCCGCGGAAGCGGATGGCGCAGAAGATCCACACCCGCCCGACACAGCCCCCACACCCAAAGCGCACGCCGTGATCACCTCTGCAACGTGGGAGCGGATAGCGCGAACCACTCCCGCCTACTCGACACGACCCACGCCACCACAGCCAGCCGGAGCGCACGCCATGACCACTCCCGAAACCCGGAAGCGGCCGACGTGCAACGACTCCCGCTTACTCAACACGGCCCACACCACCGCATCCCGGACCGAAGGGCGCGCCGTGATCATCGCTGAAACCGGGAAACAGCCGGCGCGCAACAATTCCCACCTGCCCAACACGGCCCCACACCCAGCCGGAGGGCGCGTCGTGATCACCGCTGAACCGGAAGCAGCCGGCGCGCAACCATTCCCGCCTGCTCGGCGCGGCCCCACACCACCGCACCCGGCCGGAGCGCACGCCGTGATCACCGCTGAAACGCGGAAGCGGCCGACGCGCAACGACTCCCGCCTGCTCGA
>NZ_JBJMIE010000763.1:0-5589 GCF_045807065.1 Actinophytocola sp.
CCGGCCCAGCACGGGCCGGCCCTTCTGCTCACGGTCAGCCGAGGGCCAGTGCCTGCACCCTGCTGAGGTCGCCGTTGAACCGGTCCTGGTCACCGGGGAAGGTGCCGGAGTCGGCGTACTGCCAGATCGTCTGGTAGCTCCAGTTGTACGGCAGGGTGCCGACGCTCGAGGCGTAGCGGGCCACGAACAGCGGGTTGGTGGCGGAGAAGTCGCCCTTGTCGCCGGTGCACTCGGACCACCAGCTGGTCGCCGTGTAGATCACCGGCCAGCGCGTCGTCTTGGCGTGGTACTCGTTGCTGAACGCCTTGACCCAGGACACCATGGCGGACTGGCTCAGGCCGTAGCAGTCCCCACCCTGGTCGGCGGTGCCCCATTCGATGTCCAGCACGCCCGGCAGCGTCAGGCCGTCATCCGACCACGCGCCCCCGTGCGAGACGAAGTAGTCCGCCTGGGTCGCGGCGCCGGAGCTGTCGGGCCGCGCGTAGTGGTACGCGCCGCGGATGATGCCCTGGTTGTAGGCATCGAGGTAGTTGGTGCTGAAGTTGGGGTCGCGGTAGGTGGTGCCCTCGGTCGCCTTGATGTAGGCGAACTTGGCGCCGAGGGACTTGACGTTCGCCCAGTTGATCGTGCCCTGCCAGTGGCTCACGTCGAGCCCCGGCGTCTGGGTGGCGGTGACGGCGCCCGAGACCTTCTCGACCCCTTCGTGGGCGCGGATGCTCGCACCCATCTGGTGGTCGACCGTGATCGCCCGATCGGCCGGCACGGGCTCGGCCACGGCCGGCCCGACCGACCCGGCGAGCACCGCCGACATCGCGACGCCGACTCCGACAACGGATCTCCAGCTACGGAAAGACATCATCTTCAACCCTTCTGGACCCTCGCATGATCCGCGGGCGCAGGGTGCCCGCACGAGCAGTGTAGGGATAGATCACCAAAAGTCATATAGCTCGGTGAATAACTAACCAAGTCGGGCGGTGCCGGTCGCCCTATCCATGATCATCATGATCCACCTCCCGAACCGGGGCGGACACGAAATCGTCACACCGCAAGGCATCCCGGAACGTCCACTTAGGACTTTCGATGAAATGTGAGTGATCTTGAGAGTCACGGGGTAACCGTCGACTACCGGGAAAGTACCGCATCGTTGGGGTGAAGCCGTGTACGCGAACTGTTTGCACCAGAGTGAAAGTTTCGTCACCACTTCGATCGCACGGCGACGCCGTGTCCGCGCGGCCCGGCGTCGGGTGACCGCGCTGAGGGCACGACTGGCCGAGAACTGTGCCGCCACGAAGGTCGACCACGCCGCCGGTCGCGACGCGCAGGCGGCCATGCGGACCGACGCCGCGGGGACCGGGTTCCGGGACGCGTAGCGACCGCGTGGACGAACGCGTCGAGCACGGTGTCCTCGTCCCACGGCGACCTGCTGATCATGCCGGGCTGTTACCCCGGCACCGGCCCCGTCACGTCGCATCCAACCGACCTTGCCCCGATCGAGTGACGGGTCGCCCGGCGCCGGGCCTCGCCCGGGCAGGTGTTCCGACGGTCGTCGTCGCGCCGAGGAAATGCCCCGCCAATCAAGTGGTTACAACGCGACCCCCCAATTCCTGGGGTTACTGCCCGCTGCCACAAAGCGGCCGGGTCCCATTTCTCGACGTATCCGGCGGAGCCGGGTCACGAGAGTTCTCCTAGCAGGGCAGCCACCGCTGTCCGAGCGATGTGGAGAACCAACCGTGCCCCGCACGGACCGGGAGCGCGCGGATCGTCGGCAGCGCCGAGTTCTACGCCCGCTTCGCCCCCGGCGGCATCCCCACCCACGTCGTTCCGCGTCGCGTGGCAGACAGGACGTGCACTCCTCCCGCAAGGAGACCGAGGAGACGCGCACCGACCAGAACGCGATCAACGTCCTCCGCCGCCACGAGAACCTCGGGCTCGACGCCGCCTCGCCGGCTGATCACTGAAAACCCGGCTCGCCACGCGGTGGGTGCGGCCTCGCACGCTCGCTTCGCGGCGTCGGCGCGGCGCCACCCCACGCGGCATGAAGGGCGCGGTGGTCGTGCCTCGCAAGGACCTCGCCCGGGACGACACCTCGGCGCCTCCGATCTCGCCACGTGGTGAGATCGGAGGCGCCCGGTGATCACCCCTCCCTCGACCGCACGCGCCCGGTCACCTCACCGCCGGCCGGCGTGTGCCCGGCGGCGAGGTGCCGGGACCGCGTCGCGGTGTCGGCGGTCGAGGCACGGTCGGGCTGTCGAGTGCTGTCGGGGACATCGCTGGGTCCTTCCAGGAGGGCGGCGACGGTCCTGATGAGGCCGGCGGTGTCGAGACGATGGGTCGCGGCCAGTTCGACGAGCACCGGCGCGGGCGGGCTGCCCCAGCGGGGGCGCACACCGGAACTGGTCATCTACCCACCTTCGGAATTGGATAATTGAACCGCTGGCCGGTGGCGCGGCCATTTCGGAATACGCGTTATTACGGCACCGCACGGAATTGCGGTCCGCGAATGGACTCCACGATACGACGTGATCGCCGGATCTCAAGTTGACCAATGCGCGGACCCCGCGGGCTCATTCGAAAGACCGGGAAAGAACCTCGGCATCCCTACTCCCCGACCGGCGTGACCAGCAGTCTTCACAGAGGGGGGTTACCCGCCCCACGCTCCGCGAACACGCACGTCCGGGGGGTGCATGGCGACACGGAGCGTGGCCGGACACCGCGCCGGGCACCCTTGTCAGTGATTACGGAACAGCTAACGATTGACGTCCCCATTGCTTTTGTATTGATTCTTCGACCTGCCCGCGGCCGGTGTTACGTTCGTTTTGAAATGGTGGGGGCCAATACGGAGGACCGATGACCAACACGGTGCGACTGCCGGTCACGTCGAAAGCCCACCGTCCTGACGGCACTGGCCTGGGACCGGGCGTCCACGCAGGACCGGCGCGTGCTCCGCGCCCTGCACGGTGACCCGGGCCTCGATGAGGACGGCGCCGAGCTGGTCCGCAACCGGGACCACCGAGGAAAACCACACACACAAGGAGAAGAGATGTTCAGGAAGACCATCGTGGTGTCCGCACTCGCCGGTCTGCTCACCCTCGGCGCGGCCGGGGTCGCGTCCGCGGCCGACACCCCGACCGACGACTGGGTCCCCATCTTCTACTTCGGCAACTACTGCCAGCAGGCGGGTTCGAAGGGCGAGCAGGCGGGTGTGCTGACGCCGGGCGACTGGAAGTGCGACCACGGCTGGCTGATGGTGAAGGCACCGGAGTCGCACTGACGCGCACCTTCTCCCGTCCGAGCGGAGCCGAATGGAGGACGCCATGCCCGCACCCGTTGGTGAGGTGCTGCCCCGCGTGCCGGAGGAACGGTGCCCGGTGGGTGACCACTGGGTCCAGGTCGGTCTCGCACCCGATCACCGGCAGCCGAGGCGCACGCTTCTCGGCGAGCTCGCCGCACTGGTGCGGGACTGGCGGGCCGGCGGAGTCGTCGATGACTTCTTCTTCATGCACAAGCCGCCCGGCCTGCGGGTGCGGTTCGCGGCGGCACCCGGACGGACGCCGTTCCTGCGCGCCGAGGTCGACCGGCTGGCGGCCGGCTGGCGGGCGGACGGCCTCGTCGCCGGGGTCGAACCGGGGACCTACGTCCCGGAGACGCACCGGTTCGGCGGGGAGGCCGCGATGGACCACGTGCACCGGATGTTCACCGCGGACGCGGTGGCGTGGCTCGGCTTCCACGCCGGTGCCGCGACGGCACCCGCCTGGGCCCTGTCGTTCGTGCTGCTGCGCCAGGTGTTCGACGCGATGGGTCTCGGCGAGCGACGGGAGCGGGCGGTGTGGGCGGGGGTCGCCGGCGCGGGCCGGCTCGTGCCGGCGGAGGCACCCAGCACGGAGGCCGCGGGCAGGCGGCTGTGGCAGTGGTGGCGGCGGCCGGACGAGCTGCTGGCCGCACTGCCCGACGACGTCCGGCGCATCGCGGCCGCGCACGCGGCGGAGGTGTCCCCGCACGCCGCCGCGTGGGCGACCACCCTGCGCGGCGGGGACGGCGACACGGACAGCGACACGGAGAGCGACACGGAGAGCGGCGGGGAGGTGGCCGAGGCCGTGACGTGGTACGTGGTGTTCCACTGGAACCGGGCCGCGCTCTCCTTCGGCCGCCAGGCCCTGCTGACCGCGGCGCTCACCACCGGCGAGCGGGGCCGCGACCATGTGCGCTGACTTCCCGCCGACCGGACCCGCCGGCCTGCTGCGGGTCGCGGGCCTGCCCGTCGCCGTGCTGGCGCGCGCGGGAAACCCGGCGCTGTTCGACCGGATCCGCAGGCGCCAGCGGTCCGAGGTGGACTACGCGGAGTTCGCCGCCCGGCTCGCCACACAGCTGACCGAGACGTTCGTGCCGCACCCCGAGCTGCCCGCGCCAGTGCGCGGACTCGCGGTCGGGACCCGGCGGCTGCTGCAGCGCGGCCACCTGGTCGAGGCGGTCGACTGCCGCCGGCTCGCCGTGATCAACGTCGTGCTCGGCGGCCCGGA
The DNA here is from genome assembly GCF_045807065.1 of Actinophytocola sp. GTDB lineage: Bacteria > Actinomycetota > Actinomycetes > Mycobacteriales > Pseudonocardiaceae > Actinophytocola. Next base: position 4,518 of record NZ_JBJMIE010000763.1, read on the forward strand.
CCGGCTCACGCACGACCTGCTCCGCGCGGCGGCCTGGGGACGTGACCTGCGTGCCGAGGACCGGCGGCTCACGGCGGCGATCGAGCAGGAGCACACGCGCCTGGCCACCGTGCCCTGGCAGCTCGTCAGCGGGTGTCCGGCCGCGCTGCGGGCCGTGGCCGACGCCGCGCCCGACCTGCTCGCCGAGATCCGCGCCCGGCTCGCCGGCGATCCGGAGTGGACGGGCAAGCGGATGCGACAGCGCGCGGACTACCTGCTCCGGATCCTCGCCAGGGCGGCGTGCAAGACCACCCCGCGCGGCTGGCTCGGGCACGTCGCGGTGGCACACGCCGGTCCGGGCCCCGCCGACCAGCTGCTCGTGCACGCGCGGGTCCAGGACTACGCCGTGCACACCGTCGCCAACATCGGCGAGCACCGCGACGCGCTGTCGGCCGGCGCCGACCTGCCCGACGCGTACCTGTCGATGCCGGCACTGCACTGGGTCGACGAGGACCGGCTGTCGTGCTGGGTCAACGCGCCGGACAACCCGGCGGGCGCGCGGATGGTGTGCGTGCGCAGGACGCAGCCGGTGGACGTCGTCCGCCAGGCGCTCGGCGGCGGGGCCGTGCGGGCCGGCGACGTGGCCGACCTGCTCGCGCCCACCGCGGACGGACAGGGCGTGGAGGTGGTCCGCCAGTTCCTGCACCACCTCGTGCGGCTCGGGGTCGTGCAGGCCTCGGCACGGCCGGCGGCCCGCCTGCGGGGCTGGTCCAGCGAGCCGCGCGCCGAGCACCGCGGGCGGCGGGACGGCTTCGTCGATGTCTACCGGCGCTGCGGCGGGCAGGTGCCGAGCGCGGCGCTCACCAGGCTCGGCGAGATCGTCGCCCAGGCCCGGCGCGTGCAGGCGGTCGTCACCCGGCCCGCGCCGGAACACCCGGTGCTCGCGCTCGTCGACGAGCACCCGCGCGCGGTGACCGACCTGGTCGCGCGGTTCCTCGACGGCCGGGCGCCCCAGCCGGTCGAGCGCCGGCACCCCTCCTGGTCGCCGCCGGAGCCGGGCACGCCGCACGCCGAGCTGTGCACGTGGCTCGCC
>NZ_JBJMIE010000764.1:0-23751 GCF_045807065.1 Actinophytocola sp.
AGCTACCCGCTCGCGTACTGGATCGCGTTCCGCGGCGGGCGCTGGAAGAACCTGTTCCTGCTGCTCGTGATTTCGCCCTTCTTCGTCACGTATCTGATCCGCACACTCGCGTGGGAGACGATTCTCTCGGACAACGGCCCGGTGGTCGGGTTCTTCCGCGCGATCCCGTTCGTGCCCGACGACTTCCGGCTGCTCGCCACGCCGGCCGCGGTCGTGTGCGGGCTGGTGTACAACTTCCTGCCGTTCATGGTGCTCCCGCTGTACGCGAGCCTGGAACGCCTGGACGGCAGGCTGTTGGAGGCCGCCGGCGATCTCTACGCCAGGCCGGTCACGGCGTTCCGCCGCGTGACGCTGCCGCTGTCCATGCCCGGGGTCATCGCGGGCACCCTGCTCACGTTCATCCCCGCGGCCGGCGACTACATCAACGCGGAGCTGCTCGGCACGCCCAACGAGTACATGATCGGCAACGTGATCGACTCGGCGTTCCTGGTGCGGCTGGACTACCCGCAGGCGGCGGCACTGTCGTTCCTGCTGATGGCCACGATCCTGGTGCTGGTGTTCGGCTACGTCCGCGCGGCCGGCACGGACGAGGTGGTCTGACATGCGGTTCTGGCGCTGGGTCGCGGACCACTGGGTGCTGGTCGTCGGCCTGCTCGTGCTCGCGTACCTGTTCCTGCCGATCGTCGTGGTGTTCCTGCTGTCGGTCAACCGGCCCACGAACCGGCTCTCCTACGACCTCTCTCCACACTGGACGATCGACTACTGGCTGCACCCGTTCGGCGCCGCGGGCATCGGTGACGCCTTGCGGGTCAGCGTCGGCATCGCGCTGGTCGCCACGCTCGTCGCCACCGTGCTCGGCACGCTGATGGCGTTCGCCCTGGCGCGGCACCGGTTCCGCGGCCGCGGCGTGACGAACGTGCTGATCTTCCTGCCGATGGCCACACCCGAGGTGGTGATGGGCTCGTCGCTGCTCGCGTTGTTCGTGACGATCCGGGTGCCGCTCGGGTTCTGGACCGTCGTGGTCGCGCACATCCTGTTCTGCCTGTCCTTCGTGGTGGTCACGGTGAAGGCGCGGCTCGCGACGCTGGACCCGAGCCTGCAGGAGGCGGCCATGGACCTGTACGCCACCGAGTGGCAGACGTTCCGGAAGGTCACGCTTCCCCTCGTGCTGCCCGGTATCGCGGCGGCGGCCCTGCTCTCGCTCTCCCTCTCCTTCGACGACTTCATCATCACGAACTTCAACTCGGGCACGACCGTCACGTTCCCCATGTACGTGTGGGGCGCGGCGCAGCGGGGGATTCCCCGGCAGGTCAACGTCATCGGCACGGCGGTGTTCCTGCTGGCGTTCGTGCTCGTGGTGATCGTCCAGCTACGCGGCCGGCGCAAGGCGCGGTTCGTATGAACGGAGCTTGCGGAGTGAGTCGTTGATGCGAACGGAGCTTGCGGAGTGAGTCGTTGATATGAACGGAGCTTGCGAGGGGACGCCATGAGGATCCTGCAGATCGGCGCCGGGGCGGTCGGCTCGGCGGCCGTGGCCATCGCGGCGCGCCGGAAGTTCTTCGAGTCCTACCTCGTCGCCGACTACTCGCCGGCCCGGGCGGAGGCCTGCGTGCCCGACGCCCGCTTCTCCTCGGTGACCGTGGACGCGTCGTCGTCCTCGGCGGTCGCCGAACTGTGCCGCGCGCACCGCATCACCCACGTGTTCAACGCCGTCGACCCGCGCTTCGTCATGCCGATCTTCGAGGGCGCGCTGGCCGCCGGTGCGCACTACCTGGACATGGCGATGTCACTGTCCACTCCGGACCCGTCGGCGCCGTACTCCCGCACCGGCGTGAAGCTCGGCGACGACCAGTTCGCGCAGGGCTCGCGGTGGGCCGACCGGGACCGCCTCGCGCTGGTGGGCATCGGCGTGGAACCGGGCCTCTCGGACGTCTTCGCCCGGTACGCCGCCGACCACCTGTTCTCCCGCGTCGACGAGATCGGCGTGCGTGACGGCGCGAACCTGGTCGTCGACGGCTACCACTTCGCGCCGACCTTCTCCATCTGGACGACCATCGAGGAGTGCCTCAACCCGCCGGTCATCTGGGAGGCCGACCGCGGCTGGTACACCACCGAGCCGTTCTCGGAGCCGGAGGTGTTCGACTTCCCCGAGGGTATCGGCCCGGTCGAGTGCGTGAACGTGGAGCACGAGGAGGTGCTGCTGATCCCGCGCTGGGTGCCGGCCCGCCGCGTGACGTTCAAGTACGGCCTGGGCAACGAGTTCATCGAGGTGCTGCGGACACTGCACAAGCTCGGGCTGTCGAGCGTGGAACCGGTGCGGGTCGGCGGCGTGTCGGTCTCGCCGCGGGACGTCGTGGCGGCGTGCCTGCCCGACCCGGCCGGGCTCGGGCCCCGCATGCGGGGCAAGACGTGCGCGGGCACATGGGTGCGCGGGCTCGACCTCGCGGGCGTGCCGCGCGAGGTGTACCTCTACCACGTCGTCGACAACGAGTGGTCCATGCGCGAGTACGGCCACCAGGCGGTCGCCTGGCAGACGGCGATCAACCCGGTGGTCGCGCTCGAGTTGCTGGCGTCGGGTGCGTGGTCGGGCACCGGCGTGCTCGGCCCGGAGGCGTTCGACGCGGTTCCCTTCCTGACCCTGCTGACCGAGTACGGCTCGCCCTGGGGGACAAGGGAGTAGAAATACGGGAGCCCTCCCGGCGCCGTCGTTCTACCGTTGGTGCTGACGGAAGGAGAGCACCCATGCTGAAACAACGGCTCCAGGCGAAGGCGATCCGGGAGCGGATGCTCCGCGAGCAGCGCGCCCGGCCGCCGGAACCCCGGAAGAAGGAACCGGAGAAGCCGCCCGACGATGAGGTTGTCGGGGACGTGGTCGTGCCGCTTCCGGCCGGGCCCTAACCGATGTTGTGCATCACGTGCTTGATGCGCGTGTAGTCCTCCAGCCCGTACATCGACAGGTCCTTGCCGTAGCCGGAGTGCTTGAACCCGCCGTGCGGCATCTCCGAGATGAACGGGATGTGCGTGTTGACCCACACGCACCCGAAGTCGAGTGCGGCCGTCATCCGCATCGCACGGCTGTGGTCCCTGGTCCAGACCGACGCCGCGAGGCCGTACTCGACGCCGTTCGCCCACGCGACGGCCTCGGCCTCGTCGCCGAAGCGCTGCACGGTGATGACCGGACCGAAGACCTCGTCCTGGATCAGCTCGTCGTCCTGCTGGAGGCCGGAGACCACCGTGGGGGCGTAGAAGTAGCCGCGGTCGCCGACCTGGGTGCCGCCGACCTCCAGCGACGCGTGGTCGGGGATCCGGTCCAGGAAGCCACGCACGCGGGCCAGCTGGTTCGCGCTGTTCAGCGGGCCGTAGAGGACGTCCGGATCCGAGGGCGGGCCCGTGCGGGTGTTGCGTGCCTGCTCGGCCAGTGCCGCGACCAGCTCGTCGTGCAGGCCCGGCGCCGCCAGCACCCGCGTCGCCGCCGTGCAGTCCTGGCCGGCGTTGAAGTAGCCGCCGACCGCGATCGCCTCGGCCGCCGCGGCGATGTCGGCGTCGTCGAAGACCACGCCCGGCGCCTTGCCACCCAGCTCGAGGTGTACCCGCTTCAGGTCCGCCGCCGCGGCGGTCGCCACCTCGCGACCCGCGCGCACCGACCCGGTGATCGACACGAGCTGCGGTGTCGGGTGCGCGACCAGCGCGCGACCGGTGTCGCGGTCGCCGCACAGCACGTTGAACACGCCGGCGGGGAAGAACTCGGCCGCGATCTCCGCCAGCAGCAGCGTCGAGAGGGGAGTGGTGTCCGACGGCTTCAGCACGACCGTGTTGCCGGCGGCGAGCGCGGGCGCGATCTTCCACACGGCCATCATGAGCGGGTAGTTCCACGGCGTGACCTGCGCGCACACCCCGATGGGCTCACGGCGGACGTAGCTGGTGTGCCCGGCCAGGTACTCGCCGGCCGACCTGCCCTCCAGCACGCGGGACGCGCCGGCGAAGAAGCGGAAGTGGTCGACACTCGGCGGCAGCTCCTCGTCGAGGGTCAGCTGTCGGGGTTTGCCGGTGTTCTGGCACTCCGCGTCGACCAGCTCCTCGGCCCGCGCCTCGATGGCGTCGGCGAACTTCAGCATGGCGAGCTGGCGTTGCTTGGGCTCGGTCGTGCGCCACTGCTCGAAGGCCGTGGCGGCCGCCCGCATCGCGGCGTCGACGTCCGCCGGCCCGGACAGCGGCGCGGACGCGAACACCTCGCCGGTGCTGGGGTCGACCACGTCGGTGTGACGACCGTCCGCCGGGTCGGTGTACGTGCCGTCGACGAAGTTCCGCAGTACACGCTTCTCGCTCATGTCTGCCATCTTCGCGACTGAATCCGCAGCGGACAAGGGCTTTGACGACTGTTTTCGGTGGTGTGCGGCCGGGCCGATTTCTGCTGGAAACCGGTCGCAGAGGCCGGCTTGATCGAGTAGATTCGAACATGTGATCGATACTGCACGACGTCTGGGGACCGTGTTGTTCATGATGGCGGCGATGGCCGTGGTCGCACCCGCGGCCGCGATGGAACCCGCGCGAAGCGGGTGTGAATGGGTGCCGGACCTGCTTCCGCTACCCACCGACACCGCCGGCGGCGAGGTGACAGCCGGCGACGGGAAGTGGTTCGCGGGCGACGGCTATGCCCCGGACGAGGGGCTCCTGTGGCAGGACGGCCGCCTCGTCGCGCACGAGCAGGCCTTCGGCCTGGAGACGAAGCTGAAGGCGGTCAACGCGTCCGGCGTCGCGGCGGGCGACGTGTACGGGACGGACGGGCGGTCCCACGCGGTCCGGTACGCGGGCGGCCGGTACGAGTACCTGCCGGAGACCGCGGCCCGGTCGGTCGCACTGGACGTCAACGACCGCGGGACGGTCGTCGGCTACGACGGGGCCGCCCTGGTGGTGTGGCCACCGAGCGGCCCGGCGCGGGTGCTGCCGATGCCACCGGGCGCCGCCCCGAACGGCAAGCCGTCGATCGACGAGGACGACACGGTCGTGGTGCGGACGGGAACCCTGGCGGACAGGACGATGCGGTGGCAGACGTACGCGTGGTCACCGTCGGGCACCCGCGTCCCACTCGCGGCGGGCGACGTCCGAGACGTGCGCGACGGCTGGGCGGTGGGCACGCTGGGCCAGTCCGTGGCGGTGGCGGCCGGTTGGTCGCTCGGTGGCGACCGGTCGCGGGCGTACGTGGGCGGGATCGACGCGGTGGCGGTGAACCGGACCGGGGTCGCGGTGGGCACCGGGACGGCCGGGGAACCGTTGCTGTGGTTCGGCTTGGTCCCGGTGCCGCTACCGGCGCCGCCGGGCTACTACCCGGGTCCGGCGACCGCCGTCAACGACACGCAGGCGGGTGGTTTCGTGTCCCCGCTGGACGACGCCGGCACTGTTCCGGTGCGGTGGTTCTGCCGGTAGCCGCGGGTCGTGTTCAGGACCGGGACCGGATGACCTGCGTGAACTTGTCGGCCAAGGCCATCGTCTCATCCACTTTGGGGTCGACGGCACGCATCAGGCTGGCGGTCAGCCAGCTGACGGCGAACGTGTAGAGCGAGCCCTGCGCGAAGGAGCCGAGATCGGGCAGGGTGAGCTGGACGGCGACGGCGACCGCCAGCGGGGCGACCGCGACCAGGGTCTTCGCCACGGCCCTGCTGATCGTCTTGATCCGTGTGCCGGTGAACTCGGGTTCGTCGTCCTTGACGAACCCGGCCCACCGCCGGGTGACCGCGGCATCGATGTCGTTGGTCAGGTGCCGGACCACGTCCTCGGGTGCGCCCTCGCGCAGGAGGACGGCGCGCTGCAGGCGGATCAGCGCGGCACGGATCCGGTCGAGCTCGGTACGAACCGAGGCATTGGTCGGCGCCGTGAAGACAGTGAGGGATGGGGCGACCGAGGTGTGCAGTAGCTCGATCGCCAGATCCAACCGCTGCGCGAGCCGTTGCAGTGTCGAGTGGTCCCGTGTCGCCCAGTCCAGGCCGGTGCCCAGGCGATGGCGTGGCGGCGTCCCGCACCGGAGGCGGTTGCGCAGCCACTTGCGCAGATCCCGCCGCTCCATCGCGAACGGCGCCTCGACCACACGCCACAGTGGGCCGAACTCCAGGTCGAACAACCCGTACAGCATGGTGGTGGCGATCTGGACATCCGGTTTGTCCGCGAACTCTTTCTTGATGGCCAACAGCAAGAGGTCACCGAGGACCATGAGCAGGAACAGGACACCGACACCGGCGAGGAACCCAGCGAGTCCGGCGGTGTTCCCCGCGCGGAGCCAGTCGGCGCCCGACGGCGCGGACACCTGCAGGACGGCGGCGACCCCGATGAGCAGAAGACTCAGGAAGGCGTACTGGAACCGGGGCGACTTGAGACGCATGGACGGAAGGACGACAACGAGAAGCAGATATCCGAGGACCAGAACGATCACAAGACCGGTCAGCCAGGCTGCGATCACCGCGGCCAGCGGATATCGCGGTCCGACGAGGTGGCGCACGGTGATGAATGGCGCGAACACAGTCGAGACCAGTGCGCCCGACCCGGCGCAGCCGATGGCACCGACCATGGTCCCGGCGGTGCCATCCTCCCTGGACAGCCAGGCCAGGAGAAACGCCAGCAGCCCGAATACACCAGCCAGCACACAGCCACTCACGTCGAAGGATCCGTAGGCCCACCGACACTCCGACATCGTGATGAGGAGGGTGATGGCGAGCGCTGCCCAGGACGCACCCGCCCTGGCACGGCAGGCAAGCGTGCCCAGGACCGTCATGAGCAGTAGCGTCCCGCTGAGGACGATCACCAGGGCGACCACCAGCGAGTGGGGATGACGCGGCGAAAAGAGCCATGCGACGGCGAAGTCGAGGGTGAACAGCGCGGTCAGCAGGACCAGACTGAGGTCGATGTCGCGGTCGGTGAGGAACGTGCGGGAGAAGGCATCACCACGGTCGGCCTGTGCGAACCAGGACTCCAGCAGCCGCGGATGACGCCGCCGGACGGATTTCGCGAACCGGCTCTCCAACAACGCCGCCGTCCGCACCTCGCTCGAGAAGACCTCCAGATACCGGTAGGTCGCCCTCATGCTCGACCACCCCGGTAGGTACAGGCGTGGCGCCGGGAGAAACTTGGGTACAGGCACGCGCCGCCCTTCCGGTTTCACCGAGTCGTCGGTACCTGTGTCGGACGGCTCCGGGGCACGTTACGCACGCGGTAGTTCGGACACGGTAACCCCGACGACCCGGGAGACCGGACACTGGTCCACGCGGACCACATCGAGTCCGCCCACGCCGGCATGCCGCCCTCCCGCCAGGCCGGCGAACCGGGGTCGTCCAGCGGACAGGACCGACCATTCCGCCGCGTGCGGGTCCGACAGATGTGACTTCGAGCCGAAGGGCCTTTCGTCTGCGGTGGGAGGCAGGTAAGACTGGGCAGGTCAGCATGTGAGACCCGGAGTAATACCCGGGGAAAAACCAACGTCCAGGCATGACGGCGGTATGCGTGCAGATTCCCTAGGTGGTGAGTTGGTTTCCCACAATAGGGGGTTGACAATTGTTTCCCTTGCGGCGCAACGGGTTGTGTACTCGCGTGGGGTAACTACCATTTGTTCCATGAGGCTGAGCACGCTGAGATGGCGCGTCTACGTCCTCGTGGGCGGCATGATGTCGCTGCTTCTCGTGACCCTTGTGACGACATGGCTCGGTACGCCGAGGTCGTCGGCGCATCTCGTTGCCGTGCCGGCCGCTGGGCTTGCCGTGGTTGCCGGGGTGGGGGCCGCTGTCGCGCTGCTGCGGTGGGTCGAGGCCAGTCGCGAACAAATGGTGCGGGAGAACCGGACGGCCGAGCAGTTGGTGCGGTTGCGGGAGGCGGACCGCATCGCGCAGGACCTCGGGGCTACGACGGTGCGGGATCTGTTCGGGATCAGTCTCGCGCTGCAGTCGGCGGCGGCGCGCAATCCGTCGGCGGCGCCGGCACTGCGGGCGGTCACGGCCGACGTGGACCGGGTGCTGCGGGAGATTCGTTCGCACGTCTTCAACTCCGACGCCGAACGCTCGATCGCCGACGTGCTCGCGGCGTTGGATCCCGAACTGCCGACCAGTCCCGAACTCGAGGGCGACGCCGGCCTGCCCGCGCCACCGGCGCTCGAGTCGCTGCTCTGCGAAGTGCTCCCGCAGTTCCCGAGCACGGTGCGCATCACGGTGACCGCGGCGGCCGGTGAGATGCGGCGCGTCCACATCACCGGCACGGCGCCGGACGACTCGACCGTCCTGAAGGAGACCGCCGCCGACCACGGCGCCACGACGACCTTCGAGCCGGACCACGTGACGGTGGAGTGGGCCGCGCCGTCGTAGCCGGTCCCGAAGACAGGTCCACGCCCGCGATGCGGGACACCCCGTGAGTGCGTGACTCGCGGGCGTTGGACATGCGAGAGCCCGGGCGTTGGGGCGCCCGGGCTTCCGCATGTGTGCGTCTCGGTCAGGGGCGGCGGATCGGGGGCAGCTCGTCGAAGGTCGGGGTCAGGCGGGCCAGGGGGAGACGCGCCGTCATGTCGCTGGGGGCCGGGCGCGGGGAGCGGCGGGCCATGCGCAGGCGCATCGCCTTCGTGGTCTGCGCCTCCAACTCCTTCGTGAACTTCAGCATCGCCACGGGGGCGTCCCAGCCGATCAGGCCCACCAGGTTGCCGCCGGTCACGTAGCCCGTCACGCGGCGGCCCACCTCCACCGGACCCGTCAGCAGCACCGTGTCCTTCGCCAGGGCGGGGGTACCGGCGCCCTGGATGCGCATGCCGTGCTGTTCGGTCCAGAAGCGGGGCAGGGGCGTGTACGGCTTCGCGTCCTGTTGACCCGCGAGTAGGTTCTCGGCGGCCGCCCGGCCCATCTCCACGGCGTTGAGCCAGTGTTCGACCCGGCGGGGCGCGGTGTCGAAGCGGAGGTTCGGCCAGCGCGCGGCGTCGCCGGCGACCACGATGTCCTGCGCGCCGATCGCGTGGCAGGTCGGGCCGCACATGATGCCGTCGTCCAGGATCAGGCCCGAGCCGCGCAGCCAGTTGACCGCCGGGACACTGCCCACCGCCAGCACGACGCTGCCGGCGAACACGACCTGACCGGTGTTCAGGTGCATCGCGATGCCGTCGGGCTGGAGCGCCCAGCGGCGTGCCCACGCCTGCGTCAGCACCTGCACGCCGTTCGCCTCGTGCAGGGCGCTGATCGTCTGGCTGAAGTCGCCACCGGGCACGTGCCGCAGCAGCGACGGGCCACGCACGATCATCGTCACGTCGCGGCCCATGCTGCGCACGGCCGACGCCAGCTCGCACGCCACGAAGCCGCCACCCAGGATCACCAGCGGGTGCCGGGTGCGGGACAGGTTCTTCTGCACGGCCACCGCGTCGGCGACCGTCCGCATGACGTGCACGCGCGGGTCGTGCCGGGGTGCGCCGGGCAGGTGCCGGGCCTGCGCGCCGGTCGCGATGATCAGGCCGTCGTACCGGATCTCCTCACCGCCCGGCAGGTGCAGCAGGTGCTCGTCCGGCTCGAGGTGCGACGCGCGCGTGTTGTAGCGCCAGGTCGCGTCCAGCTCCTCGAGCACCGGCAGCCGCAGGTCGCGCGGCCGCATCTTGCCGGTCAACAACGGCTTGATCAGGCCAGGCCGGTGGTAGGGCCGGTACGGTTCCTCACCGACGACGATGAGCTCGCCGCCGAACCCCCGTTCCCGCAACCGTTCCGCCGCCCGCAGCCCGGCCGGGCCGGCGCCGACGACGACGATCCGCTCCGCCATTGCTTATCTCTCCTCCAACTCGATCGCGAGCGTCGGGCAGCTGCGAACCGCCGCCTTGGCCGCGGCCAGCGCGTCCGGCGACACCGCGCGAATGTAGCGCAGGTTGCCGCTCGGGGTCAGCCGGAACAGCTGCGCCGCCTCCGCGGCACAGATGCCGTACCGGCGGCAGCGGTCGTTGTCCACGCTTATCCGGTACCTGCTGCTCACGTCGCCGCCTCTCCAGATCCTGGCCACCGGAACGCTCCGCGGGCCGCGCTCACGGCCCACCCTCCGCGAGTCCCGCCGCCTCGAGCGCCTTCGGCGGCACGACCCGCAGCAGGATCACCGCCACGGCCGGGATGAGCAGCGTCAGCCCGCCGAGGTACACCGTCGAGAGCGTGCCGCGGGCCAGGGCCTGGAAGAACGCGTGCAGCACGCCGAGCACGAACGCGGGGTAGGCCAGCCGGTGGATCCACAGCCAGCGCCAGTAGGTCGTCCACCGCTTCAGCCCCACCGCGATCGACGCCGCGAGCATCCCCTCGAAGGCCAGCGTGCCGAAGGTGTCCCGCAGCGGACCGGTGAACGGGATGATCACGTGCCCGAGCGGGAGCGGGTCGTCCAGCACGAGGAAGCCGATGCCGTGGACGAACGCGAACGCGAGGGTGATGGTCGCGAAGACCTGGTGGGACGCACGCAGGGCGTGCCGGCCCGTGAGCCGGTCGAACCAGCCCGTCGAGACCAACACGCCCCAGGTGAGGGTCAGGCACATGAGGGCGTACGCGAGCCGAGCCGAGAGGATCGACAGCTCGCGTACGCCGTCATCGTGGCCTGCGGCCGCGAGTCCTAGCATCGCCGTCCGGAGTTGATGCAGCTCACAACCTGGTTCATCAGCTGGTCTCCCATCACGTTCACGAAGTCATTGTGGTCGGTGATGGGAGAGTGCTTCTCATCGGGGAACGCGTCAAGAGCGAACAGCTTCCCACGCGGGAGGTTGTACTTCAGGGTGATCCGCAGCTGCGGGATGGCCTTGAAGCCCGCCGGGCAGTTGCCGGCCGCGTCCGCGAACGCGATGTGCGTGCGGTGGTTCGCACTGTCGGTGTTCCCGTCGTTGCAGCCGGGGAAGTCCGCGATCCGGACTGTCTGGCTGCCCCGCGGGCACAGCGGGTACTTCGCGGTGATCCGGTTCTCGAAGCCGGTGCAGGTCCACTTGGCGTTCTGGTTGGCGCCGGCCTGGGTGACCGACTTGGCGTTGCCGGTGAGAACCCGGAGGAACTGCGGCGCCGCCACGACCGGGCCCTTCGCGTTGCCGCGGAACTGGATGGACACCGAGGCCGGCAGGATCGGGTCGCCGATGTTGTGCGCGTTCAGCGGGTCGACCGCCTTCGAACCCTTGTTGCGGATGCGGATGATCGGCCAGAAGTACGCCGACTTGTCACCGTTGGTGCATGTCGTGCCACCCGCGGCGAGGCTCTCGTTGGTCGAGAAGCCGTCGGTGGTCAGGTTGCCGACGTAGTCGTGCGTGTGCTGCGCGCCGTTCACGTTGCCCGGTGCGGCGATCATGTTCGCCGAGTTGCCGTGGCCGTTCTGGTTGCGGCCGCAGTTCACGGTGAAGGTGCCGGTCGAGGCGCCGCGGCCGCGCTGGGTGCTCTGGTTCTGCCCGACGTTGGACGGGCGGACCTTGCGGATGTCGACGAAGTCCTGCGGGAACGGGCCGAGCTGGTCCTGGCAGGCCTGCCCACCCGGGAAGTTCTGCATGGCGTCGCCCGGCGGCACGGTCGGGGCCGTCTCCGAGGGAGCGGGGCCACCCTCGTCCGGCGCGCTCGTGGTCGTGCTCGGCTGGCTGCTCTTGCCGCCGCCGTTGCCCCGGCCGCCGCCGCCCCAGCCGTTCGAGCCGTTGCCCGGGTGGCCGTTCAGCGACAGCATCTTGTCGCCGGCGGCCCAGTGCTTCTTCGTCGTCGTGGTGGTGGTGTCCGTCGTCTCCGTCGTGTCCGGGATCGAGGTCCCGGTGTCCGTCGGGTCCGCGGTCGCCGTGTCCGTGTTCGTCGCCGTGTCGGTGTTCGTGGCGGAGGTGTCGGAAGCCGTCGCGGAGCCGGTGTCGGTGGGCGCGGTCTGCGTCGGAGCCGTGTTCGACTCCGTCGTCGTGGTGGTGGCGGACGCGCTGCCGCTGGCCGGTGGCGGGGCCGGCAGACACTCCTGGCTCGCCGCCGCGGGGTTCGGTTGGTCGGCGAACGCATTGCCGTAGATGCCGATGCCGACGGCGACACCGAGCGTCGTCACGGCAGCGACACCCGCGACGACCAGGCGTTTCCGGTTGTACTGCGGGTTCTTGTGTCGACCCATCGTTCGTTGCCTCGTTTCGTGTGTTGCTCGGGACTTCTCACCGCGAGCGGAGGTGGCGCATCGCGACGGGCGTTACCCCTGGTGTCGGGGTCGCCGGTCCCAGTGCGGTTGTGGTGGTGGACCCCGCGTGCGCCGGCTCCGGTGGCGCGTAGGCGGTGTCCGGCCGGGTGCTCTCCGTGCCGGTCAGATGGTCGACCACGTCGTTGTCGGGGGAAACGGACACGCGGACCCGCGCTTCGCTCGCGTACCGTCGGGGTTGTCGGGGGCTGGCCGGGACCGCCCAGGACCCGGTTGGCCGTCTGTCAACAAGGAATGCTTCGGCGGTGGAGGCCTCCACGCCGCGATCCGGCGGCACGGCGGGGGATGCGCTGCCGGGCAGCGGCGGGAGGCCGGGCACTGCTGGTGTGCTCACCCCGACGACCGCGTGGGCGACCGGGGTGGGCAGCGACGGCAGCGCCACCGCCACGATACGACCGAGGCGTTCTCCCTCCATTTCGGACTAAGCGTCGCCGGCGGCGGTGCGGGGACCAAGAGGGGCGGTCTCCGCGACCACCGCTTGCCGGTCGCATCGGGTGCTCATGGGTTTCCCTTTCTTGACAAGGAGTTCCTGTCCGGACACCTGTAGGGTGCGGTCACCAGCAAGTACGGACAACAAGAAATCACGGTTCAATCACGACCAGGAAACAAGTGTGACCTGGGTCACTCGACTTCGGCCGCCCGATAGGGCAAAGATGTGTCCCCGTGAGCCGGCGTCCAAGATTGGAAGCCGCCGGCGCGGACGACGTCTCGGACAGACATGAGGCGCTCATCAGAACTCTGTACAGAGAGTTCGGCGGAGCGTTGTTCGGTCACGTACTGTACCTGACCGGCAACGATCGGCAATGGGCTGAAGACGTAGTGCAGGAGACCCTGGTCCGCGCCTGGCGCAACGCGGATCGACTAGACCGCGAGTCCATTGGCGTACGCGCGTGGCTGTACACGGTCGCGCGCAACCTGGTCATCGACGGAAGGCGCAGCTCGAAGGTGCGTCCCAGGGAGGTCGACGCCGCACCGCTCGAGACGATGACCATCCCCGACGATTCGGAGAACTCCTTGTCTGCCATGGTGATCGCTGACGCCCTACAGGCGTTGAGCCCCAAGCACCGCGAGGCTCTCGCCGAGACCTACCTCCGCGACCGCACCATCGAGGAGGCGGCCAAGGTGCTCGGGGTGCCGCAGGGAACGGTCAAGTCCCGCGTCTACTACGCGTTGAAGGCGTTGCGGAACGCGCTCGAGGAGACCTGACAGTACCTACGGCGTAAGACATCTAGGCCGATCGGCCCCGTGATGGGCGGGCGCGATCGGCCTAGCGGCGCGCAAGCTCAGTGTGAGATGGCCTGCACCAACATCGGGAACGACCGGTGCAGCTCCCGCTCCCAGTAGGGCCACGCGTGATGTCCCGGGCCGTAGAAGTCGGTGCGCACCGCCACACCGAACCGCCGCAGCTGGTCCGCCACCGCGACCGACTGCTCACCGAGCAGCTGTTCCAGGCTGTCGAGACCGGAGTCCGGTGCGTCGAGCGGCCCCGGCTGCCCGTTCCCGCCCGAGATGAACACCTTCAGGCCGCGCAGGCGCGGCGCCAGGTCGAACGGGTCGTGCGCGGCCCAGACCTTCGCGTCCGCGACCGGGTCGCCCCACAGGGCCAGCGGATCGGCGCCCGTGCCCGCCACGATGTCGAGCACCACCTGGTAGCTCCGCTGCCCCTGGTAGGTCGGGTCCGCGACCCCGCTGAACGACGCGGCGGCGCGGAAGAACCCGGGGTGCCGGCCCGCGTAGGACAGGGCGCCGAAGCCGCCCATCGACAGCCCGGCCACCGCGCGCCGCGGCCCGGACCGGTAGTCGCGCTCGACGATCCGGCGCAGCTCGGTGAGGTGGAACGTCTCCCACCGCGGCCCGTCCTGCCAGTCGGAGTAGAACCCGGCCGGCCCCGCCTCGGGCATCACGATCAGGACGTCCGTGTGGGCGGACAACTCCGCCACGTCCGTCTTGTCCGTCCAGCTGCGGAAACCGGTGTCGCCGTCGCAGCAACCGTGGAGCAGGTAGAGCGTCGGCCACCGCCGCGCCGGGTAGCGGTCGTAGTCGGGTGGCAGCAGCAGGCGCACGCCGACGTCGTGGCCGACGGCCGGGGAGTGGACCGTCAGCTCGACCAGCCGGTCGTCGAGCCGAGTGGTCGAGACCACCCACGCGCCGGTGCGTTCCGCGGCGGCGGGCGGGGTGAAGAGCGTGCCGAAGACCAGCACCAGGGCCAGCAGGAACCCCTTGAACCGCACAGTGACCTCCCTTTCTCGCTGAGCAGCGCGGAGCGAGACATCGACTCCGTGTCACCTGCAGTCAACTCCCGCTCTCTCTCGGTGGTCAACAAACCGCTTGCCGATGCCGCCTAGGGTGGGTGGCGTGGAACGGATCCTTGTCACGGGCAGCGCGGGACACCTCGGTGAGGCGCTGGTCCGGGTCCTGTCGGCACGCGGGCACGACGTCGTCGGGCTGGACGTCCTGGCGTCGCCGTTCACCACGGTGGTCGGTTCGGTGGCCGACCGGGAGGTGGTGCGGTCGTGCCTGCGCGGGTCACCGCGGTGCTGCACCCGGCGACCCTGCACAAGCCGCACGTCGGCTCGCACGACCGGCAGGCGTTCGTCGACACCAACGTCACGGGCACGCTGGCGCTGTTGGAGGAGTCGGTCGCGGCCGGGGTGGAGCGCTTCGTGTTCACCAGCACGACCAGCGCGTTCGGCCGGGCGTTGACCGCCGGCACCGGCGCGACCTGGATCACCGAGGACGTCGTGCCGGTGCCGCGCAACATCTACGGGGTCACGAAGACGGCGGCGGAGAACCTCTGCGAGCTGGTGCACGCCGACCACGGCCTGCCGGTGGTGGTCCTGCGGACGTCCCGGTTCTTCCCGGAGCCGGACGACCGCGACGAGGTCCGCGAGGCCTACGCGGACGCGAACCTGAAGGCCAACGAGTACCTGTACCGGCGGGTGGACCTCCAGGACGTGGTCGACGCGCACCTGCTGGCGATGGCGAAGGCCCCGGCGATCGGCTTCGACCGGTTCATCGTGAGCGCGACCACCCCGTTCACGAGGGCCGACCTCGCCGAGCTGCGCGGCCGCGCGCCGGACGTGGTCGCCAGGCTCTTCCCGGCACAGCCCGCGGAGTACGCGCGGCGCGGCTGGCGCATGTTCGACGCGATCGACCGGGTGTACGTCAACGACCGGGCGCGCGAGGTGCTCGGCTGGACACCGCGGTACGACTTCGCGCACGTGCTGTCGGCGCTCGCGGCGGGGGAGGACTTCCGCAGCCCGCTGGCGCGGGCGGTCGGCGCGAAGGGCTACCACGCGGCGACGACCGGCGTGTACACGGTCCGCTGAACGAGAAGGGCGCCTCCCCGACGTCGGGGAGGCGCCCAGCTCTGGCGTGGTGTGACCCGTCAGCGCGTCACAGGTACTGGAAGCTCACGTCGGCGATGCCCGTCGAGTTCGAGTTCCGCAGGTGCCACTGGGTCTGCTCGCCGAACTGCACGACACCCGGGGTGTCGGTGTCGTTGCCGTCCCAGTCACCCGTGATCGGCCAGTGGTCCGGGATCGGGTTGCCGTAGACGAAGGCGAGGTCCGCCGGACCGGTCGTGTTCGAGTTCCGCAGGAACCAGGCGCCGTCGCGGACCAGGCCCGGGGTGTCGGTCCCGTTCCCGTTCCAGTCGCCCACCACCGGGAACCCGGTCTCGCCCTGCTCGCCGTACGTGAGGGGCACGTCCGCCGCGCCCGAGGAGTTGGAGTTCCGCAGCAGCCAGATGTTGTCGCGGACGAGGGCCGGCGTGTCGATGCCGTCCTCGTTCCAGTCGCCCACCACCGGGAAGCCCCACTCGTCGGTGTCGCCGTAGTTGAGGACCACGTCCGCTACCCCGCGGGTGTTGCTGTTCCGCAGGAACCAGGTGCCACCCCGGACCAGGCCGATGGTGTCGATGCCGTCCCCGTTCCAGTCACCGACCACCGGGAAGCCCTGCTCGCCCGGGTCGCCGAAGGTGAACTGCAGGTCCGGGTTGCCGGCGCTGTTCGAGTTCCGCAGCAACCACATGCCCGTGCCCAAGTCGAAGATGCCGGGCGTGTCCACGCCGTCGCCGTTCCAGTCTCCGGACAGCGCGACCCCGTTGCTGTACGACTGGATCCCGATGTCCTTGCGGTCGGGCGCGGCGGTGGCCTGCGTGGTGCCGAAGAGCAACACGGCTCCCACCGCCCCGAGCGCCATGGCCCCCAGTCGGGTGATTCTCATTGTCTCCCTTTCCCCCTTGCGTTTGTTTTGGGATTTCCAGTGATTTCGCCGCGGCTGGCCGCGCCGGTCCCCGACAGAACGCCTTCCGCGTCTCGGAAAAACCCGGAAGGCGTCCAGCTCTTTTGCTCAACGACCCGTCGGCGGTCAGAAGTAGGTGAAGGTGATCTCGCCGAAGCCGGTCGTGTTCGAGTTGCGCAGGTTCCACAGAGCGGGGTCCTGCGTGAAATCGACGACACCCGGGGTGTTGGTCCTGTTGCCGTCCCAGTCACCGGTGACGGGCCAGTGGGCCGGCCACGGGTTGCCGTAGCTGAAGGTCACGTTCGCGAGGCCGCCGGAATTGGCGTCCCGCAGGAGCCATACGCCGTCGCGGACCAGGCCCGGCGTGTCGGAGCCGTTGCCGTCCCAGTCGCCGGCCACCGGAATGCCGACCTCGTTCTGGTCGCCGTAGGTGAAGCGCGCGTCCGCGCCACCCGTGGTGTTGGAGTCGCGCAGGAACCACTGGTTGTCCCGGACCAGGCCCGGGGTGTCGACGCCGTCACCGTTCCAGTCGCCGGTCACCGGGAAGCCCTGCTCGCCCGGGTCGCCGTACCGGAAGACCACGTCGGCGACGGGGAAGCCGAGGAAGTTGGACAGGAACCAGGTGTCGCCGCGGACGAGGCCGACGGTGTCGACGCCGTCGCCGTTCCAGTCGCCGACCACGGGGAAGCCCTGCTCGTCGGGATCGCCGAACTGGAACGAGATCTCCGGGGAGCCGGAGGTGTTCGAGTTCCGCAGGCGCCAGGCGCCGCCGCCGACGTAGAGCCCGGGTGTGTCGATGCCGTCGCCGTTCCAGTCCCCGGTGAGCGTGACCCCGGTGCTGGAGAGGATCGCCGGGTCGTTCCGGTCGGGGGTGGCGGTCGCCGTCGTGGCGCTCAGGAGGAGTGCGGTCGCCGCCGCGCCGATCGCGACGGCACCCGGTCGAGGTACCTTCATTGTTTTCGAGCCCCCATGAAATCGTTCTCCGCGCAGAAGAACGCGCTCGATACCCCGACTTTTGCGAGCAACCGTCAACTGGCTGCGCCCCCAGCTGATTGTCCAAAGTGTCGCGATAGCCAAACCTACCGCACGGCTTTGGTGACGTCAACGAAATCGTACTTCGAGTAACGCGTGATCTTTTCGGCGGCGCCGGCGGCCGAAATTGGTGGTGATCGTGCGCAGGATTAATTTGCGTGTTTCGGTGCATCGGAGCAATGCGAACCATTCGGCCGTTCAGACACGGCGCATTCCGCCAACCGGCCGCCGGTCAGCTGGCAAACGGGGACGCTTCCACCGGTCACGGCCGGCCGGTAGCTTGCCGACATGGCCTTTTCCACCCTGCGCCAGGTTGCTTCGGTCCTGGTGGTGACCGCGCTCGCCGGGTTGGCGATCACGCCGGCGACCGCGGCCGCCGCGCCCCGCCCACCGCACATCCAGGGCACGCGGACGGTGCCCGTCTACGACTACGCCAACGCCATCCGGGAGAGCGTCTGGGTCACCACCCGGCTCGACAACGACGGCGACGGCGTGCCCGACAAGGTGGCCGTCGACCTCGTGCGGCCGAGGGAGGCGGCGGCCGGCAGGGTACCGGTGATCATGGACGCCTCACCGTACTACCAGTGCTGCGGCCGGGGTAACGAGAGCGAGGTCAAGCAGTACGCCGCCGACGGCACGGTGACGAAGTTCCCGCTCTTCTACGACAACTACTTCGTGCCGCGCGGCTACGCGTTCGCCGCCGTCGACTTCAACGGCACCAGCCGGTCGACCGGCTGCGGCGACGTCGGCGGCCGGGAGGAGATCGAGGGCGTCCGGGCCGTCATCGACTGGCTGGGCGGGCGGGCCAAGGCCGCCTACGCGGACGGCACCCCGGCCCGCGCCACCTGGACCAGCGGCAAGGTCGGCATGATCGGCAAGTCGTGGGACGGCAGCGTGGCCAACGGCGTCGCGGCCACCGGTGTCGAGGGCCTGAAGACGATCGTGCCGATCTCGGCCATCTCCAGCTGGTATGACTACTACCGCGACAACGGCGCCCTCTACACCGTCGACGGCGGCGCGGACTGGCTGTCCGGCTACGTGAACGGCCGCCCGGCGGAGGTGTGCCAGCCGGTCCGGGACGCGATCCGCGCCGGCGAGGACAACGTCACCGGCAGCTACAACGCCTTCTGGGCCGAGCGGAACTTCGTGCCGGACGCCCGCAGGGTGAAGGCGAGCGTGTTCGTGGTGCACGGCGTCAACGACCAGAACGTCGAGCCGAAGCACTTCGCCCAGTGGTGGGACGCCCTGGGTCGCAACCACGTCCAGCGCAAGATCTGGCTGAGCCAGGAGGGCCACGTCGACCCGTTCGACTTCCGCCGCGCGGAGTGGGTGGAAACCCTGCACCGCTGGTTCGACTACTGGCTGCAGGACCTGCCGAACGGCATCATGCACGAGCCGACTGCCACCATCGAGCGCGCGCCGGACGTCTGGGTGAACGAGCCGAGCTGGCCGGCCCGCGGCGCCTTCACGCTGCCGGTGTCGCTCGGTGCCGGCGACGGCACCACCGGCACCCTGGGCCTCGCTCCCACCCGGAACGCCGTCCGGACCATCGTGGACAACCCGGCGCTCGGTGAGCGGGACGCGATCGCGAACCCGAACACCGCGGTGAACGGCCGGGCGGTGTTCCTGTCCGCGCCGTTGCCGAGGGACCTGCGGATCAGCGGCACCACGACAATCTCGCTGCGGGTCAAGGTCGACAGGCCGAACACCGAGCTGTCCGCCCGGCTCGTCGACTACGGCACCGCGACCCGCGTCAACTACCAGGGCGGCGGTGAAGGCATCCGCACCCTGAGCACGGAGTCCTGCTACGGCGCGTCGACGAGTACCGACGACTCCTGCTATCGGGACACCGCCAAGGACCTGGTCACCGCCGACGCCGCCGTCCTGACGCGCGGCTGGGTCGACGCGGCGCACCGCGACTCGCTGTCCAACCCGACACCGCTGCGGCCGGACCGCTGGTACACGGTGAACTTCGACCTGATGGCCCACGACGCCGTGCTGCCGGCCGGCCGCGTGCTGGGCCTGGTCCTGACGGTGTCCGACGCCCGGTCCACGGTGCCGACCAGCACGGGCGCGACGGTCCAGCTCGACCTGGACCACAGCCGGCTGGGCCTGCCCGTGTCCCTGGCCCCGGGCGCGACGGCCCTCACCGAGACGACGGTGGCGCCGCGGCTCTCGGCCACCCGGGTCCTGGGGGTCGAGGAGAGCGACCGCGACCTCAAGCGGGTTCCGCTCGGTTGAGTTCCTGGCGTGCCCGGGTCCTTCCCGAGTGGGGGAGGGCCCGGGCACAGTCGTTCGGCGGCCCTGGTCCGGAGTGGACGGACCCGCCCTGAGGGGAGGTAGGGCGGGTCCGTCCGGTCAGGTGGCTCACATGGTCGGCATCAGGACCGAGTCGATCAGGTAGACGGTCGCGTTGGCGGTGTGCACGCCACCGCAGATCACGTTGGCGCCGTTGACCTTCAGGTTGTCACCGGAGCCGGAGACGGTGACCTTGCCACCCTCCACAGTGGTCTGCTCGCCGTCGATGGCGTCGGGCGCGACCTGACCGGGCACCACGTGGTAGGTCAGGATCCTGGTGAGCAGGTCAGAGTCCGTCTTCAGCTTGTCGACGGTGCCGGCGTCGATCTTCGCGAACGCGTCGTCGACCGGGGCGAACACGGTGAACTCGCTGCCGTTGAGTGTATCCACGAGGTTGACGTTGGGGTTGAGTTTTCCCGACACCGCCGACACGAGCGTCGTGAGCAGCGGGTTGTTGCTGGCCGCCACGGCGACCGGGTCGGCGGCCATCCCCGCCACCGAACCGGGTCCGCTCGGCACCTGCTGCGCGTAGCCGGCGCAGCCGGAACCGACCAGGTCGGCGGCCGGGTCGGCCATGCCGGTCGACTCGGACGTGGACGTCGTGGACTTCGTCGACTCGGGCGCGGACGTCGACGGCTCCTCCGAGCTGCCGCACGCGGCGCCGAGGAAGGCGATCAACGCGATGCCGGTGGCGAGCGTGCCGCGACGAATGGTGCGCTTCATCAGTGGTCTCCCTGGGGTTGTCCTGCGAACGCCGGTACTTCGGGGACCTCCCCGGGACCGGATGGGTCCGTGACCCAAACGTTACCGAGCAATCCGAACCCGGACCCGCGCCGAACCCGGGAGGTACCACGACCCGGGGAGGCACCCGTGCTCACTCTCGCTCTGATCGGACTCATCGGCGGTCTCGTCACCGGGATCTCGCCGTGCATACTGCCGGTGCTACCGGTGCTGTTCTTCTCGTCCGTCGACAAAGGACAGACGCGGTCCCGGCCGTTCCTCGTGATCGCGGGGCTCGTCGTGAGCTTCACGCTCGTCACGCTGTTCGGGTCGCTGCTGCTGTCGGTGCTCGGGCTGCCGCAGGACGTGCTGCGCTGGGCCGGTCTCGTGGTGCTCGCGCTCATCGGGGTCGGCCTGATCGTGCCGAGGTTCGAGCACCTGCTGGAAAAACCGTTCACCTGGATCCCGCAACGCCGTCCGGACGCGGCGAAGAGCGGGTTCCCGCTGGGGTTGGCGCTCGGTGCCGTCTACGTTCCCTGCGCGGGACCCATTCTCGCGGCCATCACCGTCGCCGGCTCGACCGGACAGGTCGGTGTGGACACCGTCGTGCTGACCGTGACGTTCGCGTTCGGCGCCGCCGTGCCACTGCTGGTGTTCGCGCTCGCCGGGCGCGGGGTCGCGCAGCGGGTGCGGTCTTTTCGCAAGCGGCAGCGCGGAGTTCGCGTCACGGCCGGCGTCGTGATGCTCGCACTGGCGGTCGGGTTGGTGTTCGACCTGCCCCAGCTGTTGCAGCGCACGGTGCCGGACTACACCGCGGGTCTGCAGGAGCGGATCAACGGCAACGAGCAGGTGCGGCAGGCGCTGAACCTCGGCGGCCTGGTGAACGAGCAGAACAAGGACCTGGACAGGTGCTCGGCGAGCGCGACGACCCTCGAGCGCTGCGGCACCGCACCGGACATCCGCGGCGTGCGGCAGTGGCTGAACGGCGCACCGGTCGACCTGAAGTCGTTGCGCGGCAAGGTGGTCCTGCTCGACTTCTGGGCGTACTCGTGCATCAACTGCCAGCGCTCGCTCCCGCACGTGACGGCGTGGGACGCCGCCTACCGGGACGCCGGCCTCCAGGTGATCGGCATCCACGCGCCCGAGTACGCGTTCGAGAAGGACCCCGGCAACGTCGCCGACGCGATCGGGCGGTTCGGCATCCGCTACCCGGTCGCGCTCGACAACTCCCTCGCCACGTGGACCAACTACCGCAACCGGTACTGGCCGGCGCACTACCTCATCGACGCCACCGGCACCGTGCGGCACATCAGGTTCGGCGAAGGTGACTACGGCACAACGGAAAAGCTGATGCGCGAGCTGCTGCGGGCCGCCAACCCCTCGGCGGCGCTGCCGCCGCCGACGGACACCGCCGACGACACGCCGGACACCGCGGCCATCACCCGCGAGACCTACCTGGGCACCACGAAGAAGGTGAACTTCGCCGGCGGTGAGAAGTACCGCACCGGCACGTTCCGGTTCCCCGCCCGCCAGCCGGGGGACAGCTTCGCGCTCGACGGTGACTGGACACTGGCCACCCAGAACGTCACCCCGAGCGGGCGTTCGGCACGCATCCGGCTGAGCTACCGGGCGAAGGAGGCCCGCATGGTGCTGTCCGGCACCGGCACGGTCACCGTCGGCGACACGGTCATCGAGGTGTCCGGTACGCCCCGGTCCTACCGGCTGCTGTCCACCGGGGACGTGCGGGCCGGAACGCTGGTCGCGACCGTGAGCGGGGGCGTGCGGGCCTATTCGTTCACCTTCGGTTGACGCGCCGTTCGCCATGGGCGACTAGAAAGCGGCCATGACGAACGAGCGGGTCAACAGGCGGACGGTGTTGCGGGCGGGTGCGGTCGGCGCGGGGGTCCTCGCGGCAGGGGTCGCCGTGCCCGGGGTCGCACTGGCGACCGGGCAGCGGCCGGTCCTCACGCACGGCGTGCAGACCGGGGACGTGACCACCGACGGCGCCATCGTGTGGACCAGGGCCGACCGCCCGGCCCGCATGCTCGTCGAGGTCTCCTACGACGAGAGCTTCCGGCGAGCCCGGCGGATCCCCGGCCCGCTGCTCACCCCCGGGACCGGCGGCACCGGCAGGCTGCGGGTCACCGACCTCGCGCCCGGCCGGACGGTGCACTACCGCGTCACCGCGGAGGACCTGGACGGACGCGCCCGCAGCGCGCCGCTCACCGGCACGTTCCGCACCGCGCCGGTGGGCCGGGAGAGCGTCCGGTTCACGTGGTCCGGCGACGTGGCCGGGCAGGGCTGGGGCATCAACCCGGACATCGGCGGCATGACCGCCTACCGGTCGATGCTGCGGCGCGACCCGGACTTCTTCCTGCACAGCGGCGACACGGTGTACGCCGACGGCGTCATCGAGGAGTCGGTGACGCTGCCCGACGGTCGCGTCTGGCGCAACGTCGTCACGCCGGAGAAGTCGAAGGTCGCCGAGACGCTGGACGAGTACCGCGGCCAGTTCGCCTACAACCTCCTGGACGACAACGTCCGCGCGTTCGCCGCGCGGGTGCCCGCCTACGTGCAGTGGGACGACCACGAGGTCCTCAACAACTGGTACCCCGGCGAGATCCTGGACCTGCCGCAGTACACGGAGAAGCGGGTCGACGTGCTCGCCGCCCGCGCGTTCCGGGCGTTCCACGAGTGGCAGCCGATCGACCGGCGCCGCGCGGTCGACGGGCGGGTGTACCGCGGCTTCTCCTATGGCCGGCACGTCGACGTGTTCGTGCTGGACATGCGCACCTACAAGGACCCCAACGACGGCAACGTCTACACCGACCCGCGGCGCGGCCTGCTCGGCGCCGAGCAGCGCGGCTGGCTCATCCGCGAGCTGGCCCGCTCCCGGGCGACCTGGAAGGTGATCGCCAACGACCTGCCGCTCGGCCTGATCGTCCCGGACGCGCCCGGCACGTACGAGGGCGTCGCGCAGGGGGCGCCGGGTGCGCCGCTCGGCCGGGAACTGGAGTTCGCCGAGATCCTGCGCACCGCGCACCGCACCGGCGTCACCGGGATCGTGCTGCTCACCGCCGACGTGCACTACACCGCGGCGCACTACTACGACCCGGCCCGCGCGGCCGTCGGCGACTTCACCCCGTTCTGGGAGTTCGTGTCCGGGCCGGCCAACGCGGGTGCCTACGGGCCGAACACGCTGGACCCGACGTTCGGCCCGGTGGCCGTGTTCGTACACGCGCCGCCGCGCCCCAACGCCTCCCCGGCCGAGGGCTACCAGCACTTCGGCCAGGTCGA
>NZ_JBJMIE010000765.1:0-28106 GCF_045807065.1 Actinophytocola sp.
ACGCTGCTCGGCCCGTTCTCCCGCGCGCTGTCCTGGCTGCTGCGGCACGTCTCGGCGGGGATCTACCAGGTCACGAAGGGCCCGCGGGACGAGCGGCGGCGCGGCACCCACCGACACCTCTCGCACACGGTCCTGTTCGCGGTCGGCCTCGGGTTCGCCGCGAGCACCGGCACGAAGGCGGGCGGCCCGTACGCGGTGGCGGCGGTCGCGGTGCTGGGCCTGCTGCTCGCGGAGGACGCGCTCGGCGACTGGATGCTGGTCGTGTCGGCGGCGGGCGTGGTGTGGTGGTTGCGGGTGGCCGGTCCGGATCCACTCGCCGAGCTGGGGCACATGTCGGGGATCATGGGGATCGCCGTGGCGGTCGGCTGTTTCACGCACTGCCTGGGCGACGCGCTCACCGAGTCCGGCTGCCCGTTCCTGTTCCCGGTCCCGATCGCGGGCGAGACGTGGTACGAACTGCGCCCGCCCAAGCCGTTGCGGCTGACGACGGGCAAGCGGGTCGAGCGCCTGCTGGTGTTCCCGGTGTTCGCGATCGTCGGTCTGCTGCTCATCCCCGGCGCGTGGCAGTTCGGCGCGGACTTCGTGACGCGGATGTTCGAGCCGCCGGCCGCGGCCGCGCCGTGAAAACAGGAGCGCACCCGATCGGATCTGTGGAATCCTGATCAGGTGACGACGAAGCACGCGTTGCTCGTACGTGGCGGCTGGGAAGGCCACGACCCGGTGACGACGACCGATCGGTATGCGAATTTCCTGTCCGGCGAAAGTTTCGACGTCTCCACTTCGGACTCCCTGGACGCCTATCTCGACGACTTGTCCGAAGTGGACCTGATTGTCCAGTGCTGGACCATGGGCCAGATCACCACCCCACAGCTCGACGGGCTGCGGGCGGCGGTGCGTGCCGGCACCGGGTTCGCCGGCTGGCACGGCGGCATCGTGGACGCGTTCCGCGACCAGCCGGAGTACCACCTGCTGACCGGCGGCCAGTTCATCCACCACCACAAGGACTTCGTGCGGTACCCGGTGACGGTGACCGCCGACCACCCGGTCGTGTCCGGGCTGGGGACGTTCGAGGTCCACAGCGAGCAGTACTACGTGCACGCCGACCCCGGCAACGAGGTCCTGGCGACCACGGCGTTCCTGCCCGACCCCGACCGGCCGGAGATCGGCACGCCGACGATGCCGGTGACCTGGGTGCGCCGGCACGGCGCCGGGCGGGTGTTCGTGACGACCATCGGGCACCGCATGGCGGACCTGGAGCTGCCGGCGGTGGACGAGATGATCAGGAGAGGGCTGCGGTGGGCAACGCGCTGAGGGTCGGGCTCGTCGGGATCGGCAACATCAGCGGGCAGTACCTCGCCACGCTGCCGGGGCTGTCCGGCGTCTCGCTGGTCGCGGCGGCCGACCTCGACCCGGCGCGCCAGGTGCCGGGCGGCCGGATGATGACGCCGGCGCAGCTGTACGCGGCCGAGGTCGTGGACCTGGTGCTGAACCTGACCATCCCACGGGCGCACGCGGAGGTCGCGCTGTCCGCGATCGCGGCCGGGAAGCACGTGTACAACGAGAAACCACTCGCATTGTCCACTGGGGAGGGTGGCGAGGTGCTCGCGGCCGCGTCGGCGGCGGGGGTGCGGGTCGGGTGCGCGCCGGACACCGTGCTGGGCACGGGCACGCAGACCGCGCGCCGGTGCATCGACGACGGCCTGATCGGCCGGCCCGTCGCGGCGACGGCGTTCATGGTCACGCCGGGGCACGAGCGCTGGCACCCGGCGCCGGAGTTCTACTACCAGCCGGGTGGCGGCCCGCTGTTCGACATGGGGCCGTACTACCTGACGGCGCTGGTGACCCTGCTGGGCCCGGTGCGCCGGGTGACCGGGCTGGCGTCGACGCCGCGCCCCGAACGGGTGATCGGCCAGGGACCACGCGCGGGCACGGCGTTCCCGGTGGCGATACCGACGCACGTGACCGGCACGCTGGAGCACGAGAACGGCGCGTTGACGACGTTGCTGATGAGCTTCGACGTGTGGGCGGCGAACCTCCACCCGATCGAGGTCTACGGCACCGCCGGCTCGCTGTCCGTGCCGGACCCGAACAACTTCGCCGGCGAGGTCCGCGTGTTCACCGCGGCGTCGGCGGACCGCCAGGACGCCGGCTGGACGCCGGTCGAACCGTCGGCGGGGCACCGGAACGCGGGCCGCGGCACGGGTGTCGCCGACCTGGCCGAGGCCCTGGCGACGAACACCGAACACCGCGCCAACGGCACCCTCGCCTACCACGTGCTGGACATCATGGAGTCCCTCCTCCGCGCCACCGAAACCGGCACCACACAGGAGATCCACAGCACCACCCCCCGCCCCACCCCCGTCCCCTGACCCCCGCGTGTCCAACGCCCACGCCCCGCGTGTCCAACACTCACGACGCCTGAGTTCAACCGAACCGTCGGCGGGTCGCCGACAGGTTTCGTTGAACTCGCGGGTCGCGCCGGTTGGACACGCGGCTCTTTTCGGTTGGACTCGCGGGGTTAGGTGTCCAGGGCGGTCAGGGCGGCTTCTATGCCGCGGTGGAAGGTGGGGTAGGCGTAGATCATCTGGCGGAGGAGCTTCGTCGGGACCTCGGCGTGGACCGCCACCACCAGGGCGCCCAGCACCTCGCCGCCGTTCGGGCCGACGGAGGTGGCGCCGACCAGGATGCCGCGGTCCGCGTCCTCGACGACCTTGATGAAGCCCTGGTTACCGACCTTGTGGATGAAGCCGCGCGTCGTGTCCTGGAGCCGTGCGAGGCCGGTCCGGACGTTGAGGCCCTGGGCGCGGGCGGCCGCCTCGGACAGGCCGACCGAGCCGATCTCCGGGTCGGTGAACGTGACGCGCGGGGTGGCGCGGTAGTCGGCGACCTCCGCGTCCTCCGCCCCGAGGATGTCGGCCGCCGCGATCCGCGCCTGGTACATCGACATGTGGGTGAACGCGCCGCGCCCGGTGATGTCGCCGATCGCCCACAGGCCGTCCGTGGCCCGCATCCGCTCGTCGACGGTGACGCCGCGCGCGGTGTCGTCGAGGCCGACCGAGCCGATGCCCAGCGCCTTCATGTCGGTGCGCCGGCCGGCGGCGACGAGCATGCGGTCGGCGGCGACCACCTCGCCGTTGTCGAGCTTGACGTTGAACTGGCCGGTCTCGTAGCTGACCCGCGCGGCGCCCAGGCCGGTGCGCACGGTGATGCCCTCGTCCTCGAACGCCTTGCCGAGCAGCTCGCCGGCCTCCGGCTCGTCGGCGGGCACGAGCCGGTCGGCGTGCTGGACGACCGTGACGGCGGCGCCGAAGCGGGAGAACATCTGCGCCAGCTCGCACCCGACGGGGCCGCCGCCGAGCACGACCAGCGAGCCGGGCACCTCCTCGACCGCGACGGCGTCGCGGTTGGTCCAGTAGGGCGTCTCGGCCAGCCCGTCGACCGACGGCACGGCGGGTTCGGTGCCGGTGTTGAGCACGACGCCGCGCCGCGTGGTGAAGACCTCCTCGGTGCCGTCCGGCTTGGCGACGGTGACCTCCCGCGACCCGGTGAGCCGCCCCCACCCGCGAACGAACCTGCCACCCGCGTCCTCGAACCGGTCGACCGCGGCCTGGTCGTTCCAGTCGGCGGTGATCTCCGCCCGGATGCGGTTGGCGACGATGGCCCAGTCGGGCGTGACGTCGGCGGCACCCGCGAGGACGGGGACGCGGCGGGACTCCTGGAGCGCGTCGCTGGCGCGGATCATCGCCTTGGTCGGCACGCAGGCGTAGTACGGGCACTCGCCGCCGACCAACCGCCCGTCCACACCGACGACCTGGAGCCCGGCGCGGGCGAGCCGGGCACCGACGTCCTCACCGCCGGGACCCATCCCGATCACGACCACATCGACCTCGGTACCCGGCATGAACGATCACTCCCAGCGGCTGTTGACGACGCGGCGTTGACGATGCCGTATCCGACACCGGTCCGGCTAGTCGGCACGCGGCTTGACCTTGGAGCGGGGTCCAAGGTTTACCGTCGGGACATGCGTGTGGCTGAGCTTGCCGTGGCGGCGGGGGTCGCGCCCGACACCGTGCGGTACTACGAGCGCAGCGGGTTGCTGGCCCCGCCGCCGAGGACGTCCGGGGGCTACCGGGCCTTCCCGCCGTCCGCGGTCGACCGGCTGCGGTTCATCCAGGGCTGCCAGCGCCTGGGCCTGCGTCTGAAGGAGATTGGCGAGCTGCTCTCGGTGCGCGACACCGGCGAGTGCCCGTGCGAGCCGGCCGCGGCGCTGCTGCGCGGTCGCATCGCCGAGATCGACGCCGAGGTCGCCCGCCTGGCCGCCCTGCGAGCCGAGCTCGCCCGCATGGTCGCCACCGTGCCCGACGGCCCGTGCCAGGACCCCGCGCCCGGCACGTCATGGTGCGCACCGGGAGGAGGTGACCCCTCATGACCGACGACTGCTGCGGCTCCGACTGCTGCTCGGCAGGCTGCTGCTGATCCGACGATCCCGACGAACCGACGACCCGACGAACCGATGACCCCGCTGGCGAGGCGCCCGCCGGCGTGGGTGGCGGCCCGCGTTCGCAAGCCCTGACCCAGCTCAGCGTCCTGGTGCCCGGAACGTCTCCGGGACCAGCACCGCCGCGCCGGTGACCCGGCCCTCGGCCAGGTCGAGCAGCGCGTGGTCGGCGTCGGCCAGCGGGTAGTCCGTGGTGGACACCCGCAGCCGGTGCTCCTCGGCGAACGACAGGAACTCCCGTGCCTGCGCCCGGGTGTTCGACGT
The DNA here is from genome assembly GCF_045807065.1 of Actinophytocola sp. Lineage (GTDB taxonomy): Bacteria > Actinomycetota > Actinomycetes > Mycobacteriales > Pseudonocardiaceae > Actinophytocola. The sequence continues at coordinate 4,763 of NZ_JBJMIE010000765.1, forward strand.
GACGCCGCGCAGCTGCCGGTCCTGGAACAGGTGCGCCTGGTAGTTCAGCGGCGGCACGTCCGTCAGGTGGATGCCGGCCAGTGCCAGCGTGCCGCCCCGATCGAGGGCGGCGAGCGCCCGCGGCACCAGCGTGCCGGCCGGAGCGAAGATGATCGCCGAGTCGAGGGGTTCCGGCGGTTGGTCAGCCGAGGCCGACGCCGCGCCGAGGGACAGCGCCAGCGCCCGCGCGGCGGGGCTGCGGGTCACCACGTGCACCGTCGCGCCCCGGGCCAGCGCCACCTGGGCCGCGAGGTGGGCGCTCCCGCCGAACCCGTAGAGCCCCAGCCGGCCGCCGGCCGGCAGCTCGGCACGCAGCAGCGCGTGGTAGCCGATGATGCCCGCGCACAGCAGCGGCGCCAGCTCGCTGTCGGTGTAGCCGGCGGGCAGCGGCAACGCGTACGCGGCCGGCACCACGGCGTACTCCGCGTAGCCGCCGTCGGCGTCCCAGCCCGTGTAGCGGGAGTACGGGCACAGGTTCTCCCGGCCACGCAGGCAGAACCGGCACGTCCCGCAGGTGTGCCGCAGCCACGCGATGCCGACCAGGTCCCCCACGGCGAACCCGCCGGCGGCCCGCTCGACCTCGCCGACCACCTCGTGGCCGGGCACCACGCCGGGGCGGTGCACCGGCAGGTCGCCCTCCGCCACGTGGAGGTCCGTCCGGCACACGCCGCACGCCCGCACCCGGACCAGCAGCTCGTCCGGACCGGGCACGGGCTCGGGGACGTCCCGTCGCGTCAGCGGTCCGGTGGCCGCCGGGCCCGGGCGTTCGACTCGCCACGCACGCACCCGCCCACGGTAGGCCAGAACCGGCCCGGTCGGTGGCGCTCCCCGTCCGCTACCACGACGAGGCGACCAACCGCTTCAGGGACCTTCTCGAGTCACTTGACCCCTACCCGCGCGACGATCGCGGACGTGTCCACGCCCGACGGTAGGGTGCCGAACGCGACACCCCAGTCGCCGCCCAGCCGGGACGCGCAGAACGCGTCCGCGACCGCCGGGTGTCCGCTCCGGACCAGCAGGGAACCTTGCAGCACCAGGGCCATCCGCTCCACGAGCCGCCGCGCCGAGGCCTGGTCCGGACCGTCGGCCAAGCGCTTGCGCAGGTCGGCCAGCGCCGCGTCCAACCGGGCGTCGGCCCCCGCGGCCTGGGAGACCTCGGCGAAGAACGCCTCGGCGCCGCCGCCTGCCATGGCACGCAACACATCCAGCGCGGCCACGTTGCCGGAGCCCTCCCAGATCGAGTTCAGCGGCGCGTCGCGGTAGAGCCGCGGCAGGCCCGACTCCTCGACGTAACCGTTGCCGCCCAGGCACTCCAGCGCCTCGTTGGCGTGCGCGGACGCCCGCTTGCACACCCAGTACTTGCTCACCGCGAGCCCCAGCCGGCGGAACGCGGCCTCGGACTCGTCGCCGGCGAGGGCCGCGTCGGTGGCGCCCGCGAGCCGCATCGCCAGCGTGGTCGCGGCCTCGGACTCGACGGCCAGGTCGGCCAGCACGTTGCCCATCAGCGGCTGGTCGACCAGGTAGTCGCCGAACGCCTGGCGGTGCGTCGCGTGGTGCACGGCCTGGACGACTCCCAGCCGCATCCCGGCCGCCGCGCCGATCACGCAGTCCAGCCGGGTCATGTTGACCATCTGGATGATCGTGCGGACGCCCTGGCCCTCCTCGCCGACGAGCCACGCGACCGCCTCGTCGTACTCGACCTCCGACGACGCGTTGGACCTGTTGCCCAGCTTGTCCTTCAGGCGCTGCAGGTGCATGCGGTTGCGGGTGCCGTCGGGCAGCACCCGCGGGAGCAGGAAGCACGACAGGCCGCCGGGCGCCTGGGCCAGCACCAGGAACAGGTCGCACATGGGCGCGGACGTGAACCACTTGTGCCCCGTCAGCAGGTAGCTGCCGTCGGACTGCGGCACCGCGCGCGTCGCGTTGGCGCGGACGTCCGAGCCGCCCTGCTTCTCCGTCATCGACATGCCCGCGGTCAGGCCGCGCTTGGTGTCCGGCACCCGCAGGCCCGGGTCGTACGACCGCGCCGAGAGCAGCGGCTCGTACCGCCGCGCGAGGGCGGGGTTGTGCCGCAGGGCCGGGATCACCGCGTAGGTCATGGAGATCGGGCAGCCGTGACCGGACTCGACCTGCGACCACGTGTAGAAGCGGGCCGCGCGGGCGGTGTGCGCACCCGGGCGGGAGTCCCGCCACGGCGCGGCGTGCATGCCCCGCTGGATCGCTACCGCCATCAGCTCGTGGTAGTACGGGTGGTACTCGACCTCGTCGATCCGGTTGCCGTAGCGGTCGTGCGTGCGCAGGACCGGCGGGTGGGCGTTGGCGAGCCGGCCCCACTCCTGGGCCTGCTCGGACCCGGCGAGCTGGCCCAGTTCGTGCAGCTCCGCCTCGGCCCAGCCGGCGCCGTGCCGGTGCAGGCCGTCGAGGAGGGCGGCGTCGGCGGCCACGTCGTGCCCGGCGAGCGGAGGAACCTGGTTGGTGACCACATGAGTAGTCGGCATGCGATGGATATTACATTTCTTGAACACGCGACACCAGGACGTAAGGAACATGGTTTCGGGACTGCGGCCCCTCACTGCCCGCTCGGCGGTGCTCAGCACGCTGCTGGGCGTGCACCCGCCACGGTTGCCCGCGCGGACGCTCGTGCGCGTCGGCGAGCTGTTCGGCATCGCCGAGGGAACCATCCGGGTGGCACTGTCCCGGATGGTCTCGGCCGGCGACCTGACGCAGGTCAACGGCGACTACCAGTTGACCCGCCGGCTGCGCGACCGCCAGGCAAGGCAGGACCACAGCCGCTCGCCGTCGACGCGACCGTGGGGCGGCGACTGGGAGATCGCCGTGGTGACGGCCGCGCGCCGCTCCCCCGCCGAGCGCACCGCGTTCCGCACCGCGATGACCGAGCTGCGGCTGGCCGAGCTGCGGGAGGGCACGTGGCTGCGGCCGACGAACCTGGTCCGGGAGCGGCCCGCGCTGGTGACCGAGCAGTGCACGTTCCTCACGGGACGACCGGAGACGCCGGGGCTCGCCGAGTCGCTGTGGGACCTGCCGGGCTGGGCGGCGCGGGCACGTGAGCTGGTGGCGGCACTCGACGTGGCCGCGGACCTCCCGTCGACCTTCATCCTGGCGGCCGCGGTCCTCCGCCACTTCCTCGCCGACCCGCTCCTGCCCGAGGAGCTCCTGCCGGCCGACTGGCCGGGACAGCGCCTGCGCATCCGCTACGAGGAGTTCGACGACCGGTTCCAAAAGATGTTGAGGGCGCACCTCGAGATCGAGTAGTCCTGCCGCATGCACATCAGAGCCGCACGCCCCGACGAGGCCGGCGCCATCAGCGATCTCGCCGTCCGTTCGAAGGCCTACTGGGGTTACGACGAGGACTTCCTGGCCGGCAGCCGCGTCCAGCTGGCGGTCGGACCGGACGAGGTGGGCCGCCGGCGGGTCACGGTGGCCGAGCGGGACGACGGCGTCGTGCTCGGGTTCTACGCGCTGGAGGGGGACCCGCCGGTCGGCGAGCTGAGCCTCATGTTCGTCGCCCCCTGCCACATCCGGGGCGGCGTCGGACGGCGACTGTTCGCACACGCGGTGTCCACGGCGCGTGACGTCGGGCTCACGGCGTTCACCATCGACTCCGACCCGTTCGCCGAGGCGTTCTACCTGACCATGGGCGCCGTGCGGACGGGCGAGGCGCGGTCCCCGATCCGGGCCGGCAGAAAACTGCCACGCCTCACGTTCACTGTGTCCAGCAGTTGATCTCCGGCTTCGGTACCGTGCATCACGTGCTCGGGCTGCCAGATCACATCACCGCGCTGCTGTTCGACCTCGACGGTGTCCTCACCGGTACCGCCGCGCTCCACCGTGCCGCGTGGAAGGAAACGTTCGACCCGTTGCTCGCCGACCACGGCCAGCAACCCTTCACCGACGCCGACTACAACAACTACGTCGACGGTCGGCCCCGCTTCGACGGCGTCCGGGCGTTCCTGCGCTCGCGTGCCATCGACCTACCCGAGGGGCCGCCGGACGCGGCCCCTTCCTACGACTCCGTCCAGGGCGTCGGCAACCGGAAGAACGTGCGCGTCCAGGAGATCATCGCCGAGCAGGGGGTCCAGCCGTACCCGGGCTCCCGGCGCTACGTCGAGGCGGCCAGGAAGGCCGGGCTGCGCATCGCGGTCGTCACCTCCTCGGCCAACGCCACGACCGTGCTCGACGCCGCGGACCTGACGAAGGACATCGAGGCCCGCATCGACGGCGTGGTCATCACCGACCGGAAGCTCCGCGGCAAGCCGGCGCCGGACTCCTTCCTCGCCGGCGCCGAGGCACTGAACACGCCACCCGTCAACGCCGCGGTGTTCGAGGACGCCCTGTCCGGAGTGCAGGCCGGCAAGGCCGGGCACTTCGGCTACGTGGTCGGCGTCGACCGGGTGGGCCAGGCGGCGGAGCTGCGGGCGCACGGCGCGGACGTCGTGGTCACCGACCTGGCCGAACTGCTGGAGGACGAGGCGTGACGCACGGGTTCCAGACCTCGCCGTGGGCTCTGCGGTGGGACACGCTCGACCTCTCGGCGCTCGACCGCACCGAGTCGATCTTCGCACTGTCCAACGGGCACATCGGCATGCGCGGCACGCTCGAGGAGGGTGAGCCCCGCGGCGTGCCGGGCACCTACCTCAACGGCCTCTACGAGCGCCACCCGCTCCCCTACGCCGAGGCCGGCTACGGCTACCCGGAGGACGGCCAGACCGTCGTCAACGTGACCGACGGCAAGATCATCCGGCTGCTGGTCCAGGACGAACCGCTGGACATGCGGTACGGCCGGGCGGTCGAGCACCACCGCGTGCTCGACTTCCGCTCCGGCACGCTGCGCCGCGACACGGTGTGGGAGTCGCCGACGGGGCGGCGCGTGCGGGTGCGGACCGAGCGGCTCGTGTCGTTCACCCAGCGCGCGGTCGCCGCGATCCGCTACGAGGTCGAGCCGCTCGACGGCGACATCCAGCTGGTGGTGCAGTCCGACCTGCTCGCCAACGAGCCGATCGACTCCGCGTCCAAGGACCCGCGGGTCGGCGCCGCGCTGGAGGCGCCGCTGGTGTCCGAGGACGTCTCGGCCGGCGACCTGTACGCGGTGCTCATCCACCAGACCCGCCGGTCCAAGCTGCGGGTCGCAGCCGCGATGAACCACGAGATCGAGACGGTCGACGGCCTGCAGTGCGAGATGCACGTCGAGGACGACCTCGCCCGGCTCACCGCGGCGGTGGACGTGCCGAGCGGGGCGCGCCTGGTGCTCACCAAGTACATCGGCTACGGCTGGTCCTCCCGCCGGTCCGCGCCCGCGCTGCGGTCACAGGTCTCCGCCGCCATGGCCGGCGCCAAGCAGACCGGCTGGCACGGTCTGCTCGCGGAGCAACGCGCCTACCTCGACGACTTCTGGGCCACCGCCGACGTCGAGATCGAGGGCGACGACGAGCTGCAGCAGGCGGTGCGGTTCGGCCTGTTCCACATCCTGCAGGCCGGCGCCCGCGGCGAGAGCCGGGCGATCCCGGCAAAGGGCCTCACCGGGCCCGGCTACGACGGGCATTCCTTCTGGGACAGCGAGACGTTCGTGCTGCCGGTGCTCACCTACACCGTCCCGGAGGCCGCCCGCGACGCGCTGCGCTGGCGACACGCGAGCCTCCCCAAGGCCCGCGAGCGCGCGGAGGCGCTCGGGTTGCGGGGGGCGGCGTTCCCCTGGCGGTCGATCGACGGCGCCGAGTGCTCGGCGTACTGGCCGGCCGGCACGGGGGCGTTCCACGTGTCCGCGGACGTGTCCGACGCCGTCGCCCGCTACCTGGACGCGACGGGCGACGAGGACTTCGAGCGCGACCACGCGACGGAGATCCTGGTGGAGACCGCGCGGCTGTGGCGCTCGCTCGGCCACCACGACGTGCACGGCGGTTTCCGCATCGACGGGGTGACCGGACCGGACGAGTACACGGCGGTCGTGGACAACAACGTGTACACGAACCTGATGGCGCAGCGGAACCTGCGCGAGGCGGCCGCCGTGTGTTCGCGCCAGCCCGACGTGGCCTTCGCCCTGGGGGTGACCGACGAGGAGATCGCGGCGTGGCAGGAGGCCGCGGCGAAGATGGTGGTCCCGTACGACGAGATGCTCGGCGTGCACCCGCAGTCCGAGCGGTTCACCCAGCACGCGCCGTGGGACTTCGAGAACACGCCGCAGGAGGACTACCCGCTGCTGCTGCACTACCCGTACTTCGACCTGTACCGCAAGCAGGTCGTGAAGCAGGCGGACCTCGTGATGGCCATGTACCTGCGCGGGGATGCCTTCACACCGGAGCAGAAGGTGCGCAACGTCGACTACTACGAGCCGCTGACCGTGCGGGACTCGTCGCTGTCGGCGTGCGTGCAGGCGGTGATGGCGGCGGAGGTCGGGTACCTGGACCTGGCGTACGACTACTTCGCCGAGGCCGCCCTCACCGACCTGCACGACCTGCACGCCAACGTGCGCAACGGCCTGCACATCGCGTCACTGGCGGGAGCCTGGATGGTGGCGGTCGCCGGTTTCGGCGGGATGCGCGACCACAGCGACTCCCTGACCTTCGCCCCGCGGCTGCCGTCGGCCCTGACCCGCATCGCGTTCCGGCTGACCTATCGGGAGAGCCGGTTCGCCGTCGAGATCGACCAGTCGAGCGCGAGCTACACCCTGCTCGACGGCCCCTCGCTGACGGTCCAGCACCACGGCGCCCCGGTCGAGCTGACGAAGGGCACCACCGAACGACGGCCGATCCCCACGATCGAGCCGCGGGAGGCACCCAGCCAACCGAAGGGCCGAGAGCCGCGCCGCCGCACCCCGAAGATCATCGGCGACCCCGGCTGACCGCGCACCACCACCATCACGGGAGGCACCGCACGCGTGCAGCGCCAATGGCGTTCACGAGGGTGCGGTGCCTTTCGAGGCAGGAAGACGCCTCGCCAGACGCGAGGTGAACCCCGCAAGACCGCGCACTCGGTCCGCGAAACGGACCACGGCTGCGGTGGCGCGGCCCACCGTGATCATCACCGGATTCGGCGAGCGCCCTAAACCAGGCAGGAAGAAGCCTCACCAGACCCGGGGTGAACCCCGCAAGACCGCGTGCCGGGTCCGCGAATCGGGCCACCCACCCGGCGGCGAGACGCAACGTGATCCTCGCTGGGTTCGGGTGAGCGTCTTGAGGGATGCCTCCAGGGCAGCCCACCCGGCGGGTACCGGGGCGCCTTGAATCTCCCACACCCCACACGCGCGGCGGCCAATGCCCTGAACGGCGCCCTCGGGACGAGGGGCATCTCGAGGGCGCCTTCGGGGCATTGGCCGGGGGTGGCCCACCGCCCCGGGGGTCCGGCGGGGCAGCGTGCCGGGTGAGCGGAGCGCATCGGTCCGCTTGGTCGGGGGTGTCCTGGAAGGCGCGTTCGGGGCGCTGAGCGAAAGCGTCTTCCAGGACGTGGGAGATCCCCGGTCCTCGGGTCAGAGGAGCAGCACTTCCCTGGTGCCGTCCGGACCGTTCAGCAGTAGTTGCTCGCCGCGTTCGCGCACCGATCGGTAGACGAAGTCTCCGTAGCCGATCAGGCGGCGCAGCGCCTCGGTGAGGGTCACGCCCTCGTTCTCGATGACCAGCTCGAGCGCACGGACCGTATCCGGCGAGATAGCGACATTGATGCGCCTCGGCTCGGTGATGAGGCGGTCGTTCAGAACTTCCTCGACGTCCGTGCGGTTACCCGGCATGACCATCACTTCCCACCTTGTCAGCACACTTCACCAAGTCTCCCACGGTGCATACACATTTGCAACAGCGTCTTGCCACGGAATAGACATTGTTTATGTGGCACACAGGAGCTACCCTGCTCTTTAGAGTGATGTTCGCAATGCGAACGCCGCACTCCGGCCCCCACGGAGGAACGTCAGTCATGAGGGACACCAGGACGCCCCGCGACGACGAGCAGCGACGCGGCTCGGACAAGGAGTCGCGGGATGACACCTGGTACGACAACTGCAAACGGCAGCCGGTGGACGAACCGCTGATCGCCACGATCCCGCTGCCGGACGAGCAGTGATGCGCCGGCCAGGGCGGCGACGCCACCCGGCCGGCGGCGAGGTGACCGACGACGGCACCTGGGTGGACCGCTCACCACCCGGCAACAGGGAGCTGATCGCGCGGGGCAGGGAACTGGAGCTTCGTGAGCGCCAGGCCGAGATCGAGGCCAGGAGCGCGGCGCGACGGCACTACCTGCGGATGCAGAAGTGGGTGCTGTTCGGCGTGGGCGCGTTGATCCTGCTCACCGTGTTCGCACTGGTCATCGGCCTGTGGGTCGGCGCGATCTCGACCTCGTTCGCGACCGAGCTGGCACGCATCATGCTGCCGATCCTGCTCGGCGCGGCCGCGACCATCGTCGGCGCGTTCTTCGGCGCCGGCGCGAACGTCAATCCGAATCGTTTTGATCGTGATCAGTGATCCGGCACACCGGGATGAGCACGATCAGAGGTAGATCGACGGGCGGTTCGTCGCCGGTTTCGAACCAGGTCCCGTCAACGGGTTCGAGCCCGCTCACGCGTAGCGGGGGTCGCTCCGCGTGCCGGCGGGCGGAGCTGGTGTCTGGCATTCGTTCGCCCCTCTCCGACCTCCGGCGCCTCGTCGCGCGCCGGGTGCCGCTACGGGCTGTCCGTGCAGGTCAGCAAGGCTGTCCTGCCCTGAGCGTAACCTTCCGAGTACAGGATGACAACACTCGGTGAGTGTCGATTACGTGTAGCTGCTGTGTTGCATCCGCGCCCACACCACACATACACTTAACCCGAATGCCCGAACCTCACGCAACTGGATGTGACCATGTCGGCTAAGGGCGCACGGACCGAGTCCGGTGGGCAGCCAACTTCCGCAAAGGCAGAACCCAAGAGGATCAATGTTGCTGTTTCGCCGGATACTGTTCGTGCTCTTGAGAATGTCATTGAGCGGGAGGGGGTTACGCTGACCGAGGCGCTTCGGCGGTTGGTTGGGTATGGGGATTTTGTTTATCGTGCGGTTCGGGAGCAGCGGGAGCAGTTGATTGTCAAGGGGTCTGAGGGGTCTCGTGAGGTTGTTCTTCTCTGAATTCTGAGTGGGGATCTGGGGGTGGGGGGCCGGGGGTACGGTTAGGGAGTTGGCAACGGGACTTGTCTGGCAAGTCAGCTTTTTCGCCGTTGTGGTCTAGATCTGGCAAGTGGGGCGCGTTGAGCAGATTGGCTTTTGCGCTTTCTGGGGTCGGGGAGTTGGCGCGCTGAGTGGGGTCGCTTGTGCGCCGTTTGTCATTGGGGGTTGGCCAGCAGGGCTCTGCTACTTTTCTGTTCTTGGCTCGGTAGGCCTATTCAGCGGGGCGGATCGTCCGGGTCCGCCTTTTTTTGCTGTCTTGGTCGCGATCTTCGGGCGGCCGGAGGGTTCCGAGTTTGGTCCGCAGTGGGCGTTGGTCCGCTGCTGTCATCGGCCTTGACCTGGTGTTTTGCTTGGGCAGGTCGCCTTTGATCCTTCACGGCCCAGCTTCGCCCGATCCGGCGTCGCTCTGGGCGCCGGATCGGGGCTTTCTCCGCTACTCCGTGGTGAAGCTGGTGCCCAGGGCCTGCCAGTCCAGGACGGGGGCGGCCAGGTCCCTGATTGTGGCCAGGAGGCCCAGGCGGGCCGCTCGGATTTCCTCGTCCTCGGCCATTACCAGGATGTCGTCGAAGAAGGTGTTGATGGGGGTGGTCAGAGGGGTGGCCGCCAGTACGAAATCCGCCAGGGACGTGTTTCGCAGGGCTCCCGTTACCCCTGTCAGGGTCTGATGCAGTGCTGTTTCGGCTGGTTCGGTTAGTTTTGTGGCGTCGTATGTCGGCTTCGTTCCTGCCGGGACTATTCGGCGGACTCGTTGCAGGGCGGCCACCAGCGCCGCGAAGTCCTTGTCGCCTATGTGTTGTTCTATCTCGCGGAGGGTGGATTCCGCGGCGGCCGGCGCGTCCGTCAATGGCAGGACCGCCGCTACGTGGCGGTGGTCGTGGCCGGCGTCCAGCAACTGTTGTTCGTAACGGCGGGTGATGAAGTCCGCTACTTCTTCCAGTGTTTTGTCCGGCACTTCAATGCCCTGTGCGCGGACCTGTTTCGCCGCTGCTGTCAATGCCCTCGTTATCGTGATGTCTGACAGGGTCGGATGTGCGCGCAGGATTGTGATTACTCCGGCCGCTGCCCTACGTAGGCCGAACGGGTCCGAACTGCCGGTGGGGGCGGCACCCACCGCGAACAGGCCCACCAGCATGTCGAACCTGTCCGCCAGTGCCAGTACCGCGCCTGGCGCGGTCGCCGGTGGCCTGTCCCCCGCGGACCTCGGGCGCTCCATGTCGAACAGGGCCTCGGCCACTGCCTGTGGTTCACCCGAGCGGGCCGCGTACTCGCGGGCCATCACGCCGGCCAGGCTGGTCAGTTCGATGACCATCTGGGAGGCCAGGTCGAACTTCGCCAGTGCCGCGGCGCGTTCGAGTGTCGCGACATCCGAAGAGGACAGTGCGCTGCCCAGCTCCCCTGCCACCGCCGCGATCCTGGCCGCCCGGTCGGCCATCGAGCCCAGTTCTTCCTCGAAGGCGAGGCGGGCCAGCCCTGCCTTCATGGTTTCCGGGGCCACCTTCAGGTCCGCGCGCCAGAAGAAGCTCGCGTCCTCGTAGCGCGCGCGGAGGACCGCCTCGTTGCCGGCGCGGACCGCGTCCGTGTCGCACCTGCCGTTGGCCACCGCGACGAAGTGGGGCAGCAGTGCGCCTTCCGGTGTGCGCACCGGGAGATAGCGCTGGTGCTTGCGCATCACGGTGGTCAGGATCTCCTGCGGCAGCTCCAGGTACGTCTTCTCGAAGCTGCCCAGGATCGCGTTCGGTTCCTCGACAAGGTTGGCGATCTCGTCGATCAGCGCCGCCTCCGCGTCGACGTCGATCGTGCCGTGCACCGACGCCGCCAGTTCCCCCGCGGTGTGGACGATCGCCTCGCGGCGGGCGTCCACCGAGGCCGTGATTCCGTGGCCCGCCAGGAAGTTCAGGTAGTTCGCCGCGGTGGGGACCCGCACCTGCGGCTGTTCGGCCGTGCGGTGCACCCTGGTGGTGCGCCCCGCCGCCAGCGTCGACGCCGTCACCGGGACGACCTCCGTGCCCAGCAACGCCACCAGCCAGCGGACCGGCCTGGTGAACGACAGCTTCCGGTCGTTCCAGCGCATGTTCTTGTCGGCGCGCAGTTCGGCGACGACCTCACCCAGCAGACCGCTCAGCACCTCCACCGCGCCGCGGCCGCGGTCCGTCCTGGTGACGCCCACGTACTCGACGCCGTCGATGTCGACGCGCTCCAACGCCGCCGGGTCGACCTGCTGGCCCCGGGCGAAGCCCGCGGCCGCCTTGGTCGGGTTGCCGTCGGCGTCGAAGGCCGCCGATGCCCTGGGGCCGCGGACGAAACGCTCGGCATCGGGCTCCGCGGGGGCCACCTCGTCGATCAGCACGATGATGCGGCGCGGGGTCGCGTGGACCTCGACGTCGCCGTGGGACAGGCGGGTCGCCGACAGCTTCGACCGCACCGCGTCACGCACCGCGCCCGCGCTGCGGGTGACTTCGTGCGGCGGCAGCTCCTCCGTGCCGATCTCGAACAGGAGGGGCGCCGGGGCGGTCACCGTGGCGAACGTCGTGGGGGGCTCGGCCACCGGCGGGAGCTCCGACAGGCCGAGCGGGTGGTCCAGCTCCGCCCGGCGGTCGGCCCAGAGGGCGGACACCTCGCGGGCGAGACCACGCATCCGGGCGAACGCCTTCGCGCGCTCGGTCGTCGACACCGCGCCACGCGCGTCGAGGACGTTGAACGTGTGCGAGCACTTCAGGACGTGCAGGTGGGCGGGGACCGGCAGGCGGGCGTCCAGCATGCGGCGCGCCTCGCCCGCGTAGTCCTCGAACAGGCGCTTCTGCGTGTCGATGTCCGCGTCGTCGAGGTAGAAGCGGCTCATCTCGTACTCGGCCTGGCCGAACGCCTCGCCGTAGGTGATGCCCGGCGCGTACTGGATGTCCTTGAAGTGGCTGACGTTCTGCAGTGCCATGATGATCCGCTCGACGCCGTAGGTGATCTCCACGGACACCGGGTCGAGGCTCATGCCGCCGGCCTGCTGGAAGTAGGTGAACTGGGTGATCTCCAACCCGTCCAGCCACACCTCCCAGCCCAGCCCCCACGAACCGGTCGCCGGGTTCGCCCAGTTGTCCTCGACGAAGCGGATGTCGTGGGCGTGGATGTCGATGCCCAGTGCCTCCAGGCTGTTCAGGTACTGCTCCTGCGGGTCGCCCGGGTCGGGCTTCAGGATCACCTGGAACTGGGTGTGCGTCTGCAGCCGGTTGGGGTTCTCGCCGTACCGGGCGTCGTCGGGCCGCACGCTCGGCTCGACGTAGGCCACCCGCCACGGCTCGGGACCGAGCACGCGCAGGATGGTCGCCGGGTTGAGGGTGCCGGCGCCGACTTCCGTGTTGACGGGCTGCACGATCATGCAACCCCGGTCGGTCCAGTACTTGGTCAAGGCGAGCAACGCGTCCTGCATGGTCAGCACCCATAAAACCCTAATCACCGAAGCCTGGGGAACACTGGGCGGGTGCCTCGATGGCTGGTCTACGGAGCCACGACGATCGTCGTCGGTGTGCTCCTCGTGCTGACGCTCGCCTACCTCTTCCAGCGGCGGCTCATCTACCTGCCCACCGGTGGCCCGGTCCCGCCGGCCGCGGATGTGCTGCCCGGGGCGCGGGACGTGCGGCTGAGCACCGCGGACGGGCTCACCCTCGGCGCCTGGTACGTGCCGGGCGACGGGGGCTTCACCGTGCTGGTCGCCAACGGGAACGGCGGCAACCGGACGCACCGCGTGGCGCTGGCGGCCGCGCTGCGGGACGCGGGTTTCGCCGTGCTGCTGTTCGACTACCGCGGGTACGGCGACAGCGAGGGCGAGCCGACCGAGGCGGGACTCGCGCTCGACGTGCGGGCCGCGCGCTCGTACCTCGTCGACGACCTGCGCGTGCCGCCGGACCGGCTGGTCTACTTCGGCGACAGCCTCGGCAGTGCGGTGGTCACCGAGCTGGCGGTCCGGTACCCGCCGGCGGGGCTCGTGCTGCGGTCGCCGTTCACCGAGCTGGCCGACACCGCGGCCGAGCACTACCCGTTCCTGCCCGTGCGGCTGCTGCTGCGGGACCGGTTCCCGGTGGTCGAGAACGTGCGGCGGGTCCGGGTGCCGACCGTCGTCGTCTACGGCTCGGCCGACTCGGTCGTGCCGCCCGCGCAGAGCCGTGCGGTCGCCGACGCCGCCGCCGGTCCGGTCACGGTGGTGGAGATACGGGGCGCCGACCACAACGACCCGGTGTTGCTCACCGGGTCGCAAGTAATCGGTGCGGTTGTCAGGCTGACTCGCTGACCTGCAGTTTCTTGCGGTGCGCGTACGCGGCGCGGCGCTCGGTCTCGTCGAGGCCGCCCCAGATGCCGTAGGGCTCGTAGACGGTCAACGCGTGGTGGCGGCACTGCACGATCACGGGGCACTGGCGGCAGATCTCCTTCGCCCGCGCGACTCGTTCTTCCCGTGCCTGGCCACGCTCGGCGCGCGGGTGGAAGAACATGTCGCTGTTCTGGCCGCGGCAGGCGGCCAGCCGCTGCCAGTCCCACGTCTCGGCGATCGGACCGGGCAGCCGGGAAACGTCCACCATGGCAGGGCTCCTCCATCACGCTCTCGCTTGACCTCTTCGCGCATGTGGTACCCGGGTGTTCCGGGAGGCAAACGTGCGCCTTTCGATCGAGGTGGACTGGTGCGTTGTCGCTGGAAGGGGCCATGATGACCACCGGGACACATGGGAGGGCAGTACCGTGGCGCGACCTATCTGGAGCGGGGCCATCAACTTCGGGTTGGTGACGATTCCCGTCGAGCTGTACAGCGCGACCGAGGATCACACCATCAGCTTCCGCCAGTTCGAACGGGGCACGTCCGACCGGATCCGGTACAAGCGCGTGAACGAGCGCACCGGCAAGGAGGTGGCGTACTCCGACATCGTCAAGGGCGCGGACCTGGGCGGCGGGGAGTACGTGATCATCGAGCCGGACGAGCTGGACGCCATCGCGCCGGGGCGGTCGCGGACCATCGACATCAACTCCTTCGTCGACCTGGAGGAGATCGACCCGATCCACTTCCAGCGGACGTACTGGCTGGCGCCGGCCAAGGAGGAGTACGGGCGGTCCTACAGCCTGCTGCTCCAGGCCATGGAGAAGACCAACCGGGCGGGCATCGCGTCGTTCGTGATGCGCGGCAAGGAGTACCTGACCGCGGTGCGCGCCGGGGACGGGCTGCTCGTGCTGAACACGCTGCTGTTCCCCGAGGACATCCGGGACCCGGCGCAGGAGCTGAAGTCCCTGCCCGAGGTCACCACCGCCCGGGGCAAGGAACTGGACATGGCGGTCAGCCTGATCGAGTCCATGACCGACGAGTGGCGCCCCGAGGAGTACCACGACACCTACACCGAGCATGTCGAGAAGCTGATCGAGAGCAAGCGCGAGGGCCACGAGATCGTCGCCGCGGAGGAGCCCTCCGAGCCGACGAAGGTGGTCGACCTGTTCGAGGCGCTGTCGCGCAGCGTGGAGAGCCGCAAGAAGGGCCGCGGCTCGGCCCCCTCCCCGTCACCGGCCCTCGACGACCTGAGCAAGGCCGAACTGGACAAGCTGGCCAAGGAGCTGGAGATCAAGGGCCGCTCGAAGATGAACCGCGACGAGCTGGCCAAGGCAGTAGCCGAAGCCCAAAACTCGGCCGCCGCCTCCTAACCGCGTGTCCAACGCCCAAGCACCGCGTGTCCAACGCGCAGAACCCGTGAGTTCAACGAAACCGGCCGTCCGAGTTCGTTGAACTCACCTGTCGCGAGCGTTGAACTCACCTGCCGCGAGCGTTGGACACACGTGTCGCGAGTGTTGGACACGCGTGTCGCGAGTGTTGGACACGCGTGTCGCGAGGGTTGGACACGCGTGTCGCGAGTGTTGGACACGCGTGTCGGGAGGGTTGGACACGCGGGGTTAGGGGCGCTTGTAGAACGGTAGCTTCGTCACCGATACCGGCATGGCCTTGCCTCGGATGTCCACCGTGAGCTTGGTGCCCGGCTCGGTCAGGGCCGGTGGGACGTACGCCATGGCGATGGGGTGGCCCAGGGTGGGTGACAGGGCACCGCTCGTCACCGTGCCCACCTGGGTGTCGCCGTCCAGGACCGGGTAGCCGTGGCGGGCGGCGCGGCGACCGTCACCCACCAGGCCCACGAGCACCTGCTCGGCCGCGTCGGACTGGTCGCGGCGGCGTTCCAGGGCGGCGCGGCCCACGAAGTCGGCCGGCTTGTCGAACTTCACCACCCGACCGAGCCCCGCGTCGAACGGGGTCATGTCGGCGGTCAGCTCGTTGCCGTACAGGGGCATGCCCGCCTCCAGCCGGAGGGTGTCGCGGCAGGCGAGGCCCGCGGGGACCAGGAACTCCCCACCCGCCTCGGTGAGCACGGTCCACACGTCCACCGCGTGCGGGGACTGCGCGTAGACCTCGAAGCCGTCCTCGCCCGTGTAGCCGGTGCGGGCCAGCAGCACGTCGTGACCGCCGACGACCGTCGGGACGCAGCCGTAGTACGGCAGGGACGGCAGGTCCGCGTCGGACACGGCCCCGATGACGTCCACCGCGCGCGGGCCCTGCACCGCGATCAGCGCGCACGCGGTCGACCGGTCCACCACCTCCACCGCGAAGCCCTCGGCCCGCGCCGCCAGCTCGGCGAACACCACCGCCGAGTTGGCCGCGTTCGCCACCACCATGAAGTGGTCCTCGCCGATCCGGTAGACGACCAGGTCGTCGAGCACGCCACCGGCGCCGTCGCAGATCATCGTGTACCTGGCGCGGCCCGGCTTCACCGCGGACAGCTTGCCGACGAGCGCGTAGTCCAGCGACCGCGCCGCCTCGGGGCCGGTCAGCTCGATCTCGCCCATGTGCGACAGGTCGAACAGGCCCGCGGCCTCCCGCACCGCCTTGTGCTCGGCCAGCTCGCTGCCGTAACGCAGCGGCATCGACCAGCCGGCGAAGTCGGTGAACGACGCGCCGAGCCCGGTGTGCACGTCGTGAAGCGGCGAAAGTGTGCTCATGGCCCCGATCCTGCCTGCTGGGACGGCCGCCGGAACAACGGGGGTACGCCGAGGTGGCCTCCGCGCGGTAGCTCCGCGCACCGCTGCCACCTGGCAGGTCGCGGGCGAAAGCGGCCGGAGCGAGCCGTCGAACAGCGGCCGGAGCCCGTCACACGCTGTCGAGGCGAAACCCGTAGGGAAGTTCCAGGCGGTGTGCCGCGAGCAGCGCCTCGTCGGCCAGCAGCTCGCGGGTCGGGCCGTCCGCGACCACCACCCCGTCGTCGACCAGGACGCTGCGCGGACAGAGTTGCAGGGCGTAGGGCAGGTCGTGGGTGACCATCAGCATGGTGCGGTGCAGCGACAGCAGCACCTCGGCCAGCTCGCGGCGCGCGACCGGCTCCAGGTTCGCGGACGGCTCGTCCAGCACGAGGATCTCGGGGTCGCAGGCCAGGACCGTCGCGAGCGCGACGCGCCGGCGCTGCCCGCCGGACAGGTGCAGCGGGGACCGGTCGGCGTGCTCGGCCATGCCGACGGCATCGAGCGCCCGCCGCACGCGCCGGTCCAGCTCCTCGCCGCGCAGCCCGAAGTTCGCCGGGCCGAACGCCACGTCCTCGCGGACGGTCTGCATGAACAGCTGGTCGTCGGGGTCCTGGAAGACGATGCCGACGCGGCGGCGGATCTCGTGCAGGTTGGCCTTGTTCACGGGCAGGCCGGCGACCTCGATGTGCCCGGCGCCGGCGGTGAGCACGCCGTTGAGGTGCAGGACGAGCGTGGTCTTGCCGGCACCGTTGGGCCCGAGCACGGCGACCCGCTCCCCCGGCTCGACCCGCAGGTCGATGCCGTACAGGGCCTGGTGGCCGTCGGGGTAGGCGAAGGCGAGGCCCTTCACCTCGAGCGCGGGGGTCACCGCGCCAATACTGCCGTGGCCAGGACGGCGGCGGTGACCAGCACCGGGACGAGGCCGGTGAGCCAGGTGGCGGGGCGGGCGGCGACCCCGCGGTCGGGCATGGCACCCGTCCAGCCGCGGGACAGCATCGCGAGGTGCACCCGCTCGCCGCGCTCGTAGCTGCGGATGAACAGGGCGCCGATGCCGCGTGCGGTCGCGCCGACCTGCCAGAGGAAGCGCGGGTCGTGGCCGCGGGAGATCCGGGCGAGCCGCATCCGCCGCGCCTCGGCGGCGATGACGTCCAGGTAGCGGAGCATGAGGGTCGCGATCGTGGTGAGGACGGCCGGGGTGCGCAGGCGCTGCAGGCCGACGATCAGGTCGCGCGGTGTGGTGGTCGCGGCGAGGGTGAGCGAGGTGAGCACGCCGAGGGTGCCCTTGGCGAGGATGTTCCACCCGGCGAGCGCGCCCGCCGCGCCGCCGAGGACCGGCATCAGGACCGCGACCAGGACGAACGGGACCTCGATGAACGCACGCCTGGCGAAGTGGCCGGCCGGCACCCGCGCGATCCGCCCGACGGCGACGACCAGGACGAGGTAGAGGCCGAACGCCCAGAACTGCGTCCGCGGCGTGGCCACCACGCACAGCACGGTGAGCAGCGCCGCGACGATCTTCACCTGCGCCGGCAGCCGGTGCACGGGTGAGTCGCCGGGGTGGTGGAGCAGGTGCTGGGCGTGGCCGGCGCTCACGGGCCCGTCTTCTCGCGGTCGCCGGGTCGCCGGCGGAGGAGCCAGAACAGCCCGCCCGCGGCCACCGCCGTGGCGAGCACCCCCAGCACCCCCGCCACGCCGGTGAAGCGGCTGTCGCCGCCCACCGCGTAGTTCGCGAGCGGGCTGTCCGACAGCTGGTGGTGGCCCGCGCGCTGGGCGATGCAGTTGCCCGTCAACTGCTCGCCGTGGTCGGTCCGCACCACCTCGCACCCCGTGAGGGTCGCGCTGTCCAGGCCGTCGGGGCTCGAGTCGGCGAAGTAGGACAGCACGCCCGCGCAGACCAGCGCCACCAGGGCGAACCCGGCGAAGAAACGCCACCTCTTCCTCATGCCCGCACCTCCAGCGGCTTGGCCGTGCCCCGCAGCAGGTGGACCAGGTCCGGCCGGACGGCGGCCACCGCGGTGACCGTCAGCGCGGTGATCAGCCCCTCGCCGATGCCGATCAGCACGTGCAGGCCGATCATCGTCCCGGCCACGCCGGCCAGGGAGAACGCCGCGTCGCCGCCCAGCGCGAACTCCAGCACGAAGCCGAGCGAGGCGATGACCGTGTTGCAGAACGCGGCGACGAACGCGGTCGCGAACAGTCCCGACCTGCTCCGGGCCGCGAGCGGCCGCAACGCCAGCGCGACAAGGTAGCCGGCGGCGGTGCCGATCAGGGCCATGTTCGTGATGTTGGCGCCCAGGGCGGTCAGGCCGCCGTCGGCGAACACCAGCGCCTGCACGACCAGCACGATGCCGACGCACAGCGCGCCGACCCACGGCCCGACCAGCATCGCGGCGAGCGCGCCGCCCAGCAGGTGGCCACTCACGCCGGGCAGGATCGGGAAGTTCAGCATCTGGGTGGCGAACACGAACGCGGCGACCAGCCCGGCCATCGGCGCGGTCCGGTCGTCCAGGTCGCGGCGGGCGCCGACCATGGCGACGGCCATGCCGAGCACGGCGACACCGCCGAAGATGATCGACGTGGGCGCGTTGATCAGGCCGTCGCTCATGTGCATCGCTACGGGTTGGGACACCACCACAGCCTAGATACCAAGGAGCTGCAATCACCAGGTATGTGCAACAACGGATTGCCTAGTCTGGGCGTGTGATGGTCGACACGCCGCTGCACGTCCGGGAACCCGTGCACTTCCGCCAGCCCGCGGGAGCCGGCACGACGTGGCTCGCGACGCCGGCCACGACCGTCACCGTGATCATCAACCTCGGTGAGCCGTTCGGCGGGCTGCCGAGCGCCTTCGTCGCGGGGCTGACCGACCGCGGGTCGCTGGTCGACCAGCGCGGCGAGATCGACTGCCTCGACCTCAAGCTGTCCCCGCTCGGTGCCTACCGGCTGTTCGGCGTGCCGATGAACGAGCTGGCCAACCAGGTCGTCGACCTCGCGGAGCTCGCCGAACCGCGGCCCGACCACCTCGCCGAGGACCTGGCGCGGCTCACGGACGCGGGCCCGGAACCGGCGCCGGAGGTGGCCTGGGCCTGGCACCGCCTGCGGCAGGCGCACGGCGGCATCACGATCACCGAGCTGGCCCGCGAGGTCGGCTGGAGCCGCCGGCACCTGGTCAACCGCTTCCACACCCAGATCGGTCTGGCCCCCAAGACCGTCGCCCGGATCCTGCGGTTCGAACAGCTGCTGCGCCTGCTGCCCACCACCCGGATCGCGGCGGCGGCGGCCGCCTGCGGCTACTACGACCAGGCGCACATGAACCGCGACTTCCGCGAGTTCGCCGCCACCACACCCGGCGAGTACCTCGCGCGGTTCCCTTCCGTCCAATACCCGTGGGTGCCCGCGACCTAGTCTCGCTCGCATGAGCATCCACCCCGCCCTCCGCTACGCCGACCCGAACACCGCGATCGACTGGCTGGCCAAGGCCTTCGGCTTCACCCAGGAGGAGGTCTTCCACGACGACAACGGCGTGGTGCAGCACGCCGTCCTGGCACTGGGCACCGGCAAGGTCCTGGTCAGCGGGCCGCGCGGTGACGGCTGGCTCGGCGGGCAGGAGGCCGTTCCCCTGGCCTCACCGATCAGCCTGTACGTCGTGGTGGCGGACCCGGTCGCCCACCACGCCCGGGCGGTCGCCGAGGGCGCGACGATCGTCCGCGAGCTGGCGCACATGGACTACGGCTCGCACGAGTACTCGGCCCGCGACCCCGAGGGCAACCTCTGGTCGTTCGGCACCTACCAGCCCTAGGGTCTGCTCACCCAGAGCCAGGCCTGGTCGAGGAACTCCTTCATCGCCACGTCCACCAGTTCGACGCAGTCCGCCACGAGTGGCACGTAGCCGGGGGCGAAGTCGCGGCGTACGGAGCCCAGCACCAGCACCGCCAGGTCCGCGGAGGGGTTCTCGGCCACGGCGCGGCGTAGCGGCTCGCTGTCCACGAGCCGGCTGATGTTCACGACCATCGGTCCGGCGAAGCCGCGGTCGCCGTCGGCCACCACGCCGCTGCCCACCGCCATCCGCAGGCGGATCCGGTCCCCCGCCACCGCGTTGTCCTCGGCCAGGCGCCGGGCGACCGACCGCAGCAGGGCCGGCAGCCGCTCGGTCGGGTCCCCGTCGGTCGGCAGGAACACCACCGTGCCGTCACCGGCGCCGCTGTCCCGGGCGACCTCGTCGAAGTCGTCGCCGACGTCGGCGACCACGGACCGGAGCAACGCGTGCAGGCGGTGCTGGATCCGCTCCTGCGCCGGCTCGCTGCGCTGCCCGTAGCTGACCACGTCGACCACGAAACCCAGCCGGTTCGCCCTGCTGTCCGTGACAACCGGCGCCCACCAACCGTTCTCCATCTACCACGCCGCCTTCGCCGCCGGGCGCACGAGCACGGTCGTGGCGCCGGCGACACCGTACAGCCGCGGCGCCCGCGCGCCGGGCGGCGGGTCGAGCCCCGGGCGGGCCCGTACCCGCGGCCCCCTCAGCAACGGGTACGGGACGGCGGTCGGCCCGGCGCGGAGGTGCCGGGCGCCGAACAGGTGCCACGCGAGCGGCACCACGAACTGCGCGCCGGCGACCAGCGTGCCGCTGGTCGCCGGCAGCAGCCGCCGCACCACCCCGGGTCGAGGGCCGAGCCCGCCCCGCGCGAGCCCGACGTGGACGATCACCGCGATGAGCAGCCACGTGATCACGACGATCGGCGCGAGCGTGCCGAGCGGCCCGGCGATCGACGCCACGAGCACGGTGGCCCGGTTCTCGCGCGGGGCGCGGGCGGCGACCGCCTCCGCCAGGACGGCGACCGCCCACACCCCTGCGACGGGTGGCGCCGCGGGGACCGGTTCGGCGAGGAACTCGCGGTTCACCCGATCGGTGAACCGCGCGTCGAGGTGCGCCGCGGCACAGAGGTGCCGCGTCGTGTCGTCGCGCTCGGGAGCCGCGGCCGTACCGCCGGCTCCGCTCCTCGGCATCCTCATGCCTCACGCCCCACGATCGGCCGAACCCGTAGTTTTCGACGGTAGCGGTCCGCGTTTTTCTCGGGGGCCTTCGCGCGTATTTGTCAAAGATATGTCCCACGTTCGGACCACCGACAATTATCGGACAGTTCGTCAGTGGACTTGACAATCGCCGGTCTGTAACGATGTTCAGATGCTGAGCACGACCTTCGACGAGCTCCTGGAAATTCCGCGGGGGCGCGGCATGCAGGCGGGGGAGGCCGCCGACCGGATCGGCCCTGGGTTGCGAAGAGCGTGCGGGGTGACGGCGGCGGACTCCCCGGTCACCGTCCGCCGGAAGGTCGGCACGCGGCTGACCGAGCTGTGCGAGCGGCTGCCCTTCGACCTGAAGGTCTCGGTGCTCGCGGCGCTCGCGCTGCACCCGCAGGCTCACCACCAGTTCATGCAGGACCGGATGAGCTGGGCCGCGCACCAGATCAACCGCGACCACCCGCGTGCCGCGATCCGGCGCATGAAGGTGGGCTTCCGGATCCTGGCCGAGCAGCTCGACGAGCTGGTCGACGATCCGCGGCTGTCGCAGGGCTGGCACGTGTGCTCGCTGCGTGCCCTGCTGCGGATGGACGTCGACCCGCCCCAGCTCGTGGAGGACCGGACGATCGTCGCCGAGGCGGACGACCTCGAGGGGTTCGAGATGCGGCTGTCGGCGCCGGCACCCGGCCTGGCCGCGGACAGCCCGATCGAGGCGAGCGTGCTCTACGGCGGGGAGATCACGCTCATCGAGCGCGTCACCCCGAGCCACCGGCGGTTCGTGGTGCGGCTGCCGGAGCCGTTGCGTGCCGGGGACAAGCACGAGTACGGCGTGCGGTTCACGGCGAACCCCCGGGCGCTCATGCCGCCGTTCTACGTGCTCACGCCGCTGCAGCCGTGTGACCAGTTCACCGTGCGCGTGCGGTTCGGCGCGGAGGTGCCGCGGCGGATCTGGCGCCTGGACGGCATCCCACCCCGGGCCATCGACGACTTCGAACCGGCGGACGCGCTGCTCGAACCCGACCGGCTCGGCGAGGTGACGCTGGAGTTCTCCCGGCTGCACCAGGGGCTGAGCTACGGCATGCGGTGGGCGACCTAGTGGAGCAACCGAGGAGCGGCACCTTCCTGCACTACCTCGCGCCCGCCGACCGCGACTTCCTGTTCGGTCGCGCCCGGATCCGGAAACTGCCGGCCGGCACGGCGGTCATGCACCAGGGCGACCCGACCGACCACGTGCTGGTGCTGCTGTCCGGCTGGGTCCGGGCGTACGCCAACGCCCCGGACGGGCAGGTGGTGCTGTTCGGACTGCGTGGTCCCGGCGACGTCATCGGCGAGATCGCCGCGCTGCACGGGTGGCCGCGCACGGCCACGATCGAGACCCTGCAGGTGACCGAGTTCGCGCAGTTCACCCACGAGGGTTTCCTGACCTGCCTGCACGACCGGTCGGCCGTCGGCATCGCGTTGCTGAAGCAGTTCGCGGTGCGGCTGCGCGGCGCGGAGGCGGCGCGGCTCAACTTCGCGACGATGGACACCGCGCAGCGGGTGGCGGCGTTCCTGGTGCGGCTCGCCGACGAGCACGGCCGCTCCTCGCCGGCCGGCGTCGTGGTCGACATGCCGTTGACACAGCAGGACGTCGCGGACAGCATTGGAGCCTCACGGCGTGCCGTGGCCCGCGCGCTGAAGGCGTTCCGTGACCGCGAGCTGCTCACCACGGGCCGGCAGCGGTTCGTGGTGTCGGCGCCGGAGGTCCTGCGCAGGCTCGGCGACAATGCGCCAGATGGCACATAGCGGGTGTGCCACCGTTCGTCGTCCCCAATTCCGTTTCAGCCGATCCTCTAGTTGCCCGAAGGAAAACGGGAAGAGGGACGGGGATACGGTCATGAGGTACATCTTTACGGTTTCCGCCGCCGTGCGACTGGGATTCTGGTTGTTCACGATCGGCGTGGTGCTAGGCCTCGTTCTCGGTGCCCGGGTCTGATTCCCGAGTGGACTTTCGGGTGGTCCTGTAACCGGACGCCGAGGGAGGCTGCACATGGAGAGTCATTTCCTGTTGCTCATCCTGCTGGGCTGAGCACTACCGAGTAGTTGCCCGAAGAGCGTGGCGCCGCCGGGTTGTGGGGGTTGGGCGG
>NZ_JBJMIE010000766.1:0-8920 GCF_045807065.1 Actinophytocola sp.
GACAACTTCTTCAAGTCGGCCGGTCCCATCGGGGTCTCGTTCTTCTTCGTGCTCAGTGGTTTCGTCCTGACGTGGTCGTCGACTCCAGGGGACCGGCCGGGGGCGTTCTGGCGGCGTCGTGCGGTGAAGATCTATCCCAACCACATCGCCACCTGGGCCCTGTCCATGGTGCTGTTCGCCGCCGCTACCACGCCGGTCTTCGCCTGGCTGCCGAACCTGTTCCTGGTCCACGCGTACAGCACCAATCCCGTCGTCCTGCAGAGCGTCAACTTCCCGTCCTGGTCGCTCTGCGCGGAGGTCCTCTTCTACGCCCTGTTCCCGCTGCTGATCGTGTTGATCCGGCGGATCCCGGAAGGGCGGCTGTGGCTGTGGGCCGCGGTGATGGTCGCCGGCGTGGCGCTCGTGCCCATCCTGACGCCGTTGATCCACGGTGGTGTGATGATGCCCCGGAACGGCGCGACGACGCTCCAATGGTGGTTCGCGTACCCGTTCCCGGTGCCGCGTCTGGTCGAGTTCGTGTTGGGCATGGTCCTGGCCCGGATCGTCATGGCGGGCAAGTGGCCCCGCATCGGCCTGCTGCCCTCGGCGGTCGTCTTCGCCGTCGGCTACTGGCTGACGCTGGTGGTCCCCAGGGTGTACGGCCTCACCCTCACCACGATCCTCGGGGTCGGCATGATCATCTGCGCCGCGGCGACGTCGGACCTGAACGGCGGCGGCGGTGCCTGGCTGCGCGGCCGGGTCATGGTGTGGCTGGGCACCGTCTCCTTCGCGTTCTACATGGTCCAGGGCCCGGTGATCTTCTACGGTCGGTCGAAGTTCCCGGGGACCTTCGCCACCGTCCCGGCGTTCGGGTTGCTGATCGCGCTGATCCTCGTGAACCTGCTCGCGGCCTGGCTGCTGTACCGCCTGGTGGAGGAGCCGATGATGCGCCGCTTCAGCCGCAGCCGCAAGCGGCCCAGGACCGAGTCGGTGTCCACACCGGCCGGCTGACTCCAGGCGCCCGCACCCGGGTGTCGGGACCCGGGTGCCACCGAAACCAACAGGCGGGAGCTGACCACGTTGACTCCACCGACGTCGGCGGACCGGGTGTCGCGAACCCATCGGGCACGCGCGGTCGGCATCGGCCGCGCCCATGCCAAGGCCATCCTGCTGGGGGAGCACGCCGTCGTGTACGGAGCGCCGGCACTCGCGCTGCCCCTGCCCCAACTGACGGTCTCGGCACGCGCCGAGTGGGCGAGGACCGGGGGGCACGATCTGGACGAGGTCGCCGTCACCCTCGACGGCGGTCTGCCCGCGCCGACGCCGGCGCGGGCGACCGAGAGCCTGCGCCGGCTGACCGGCGAGGTCAGGGCCGCCCTGGGGGTGATCGACGGTCCACCGCTCGACGTGACCATCGAGAGCACGATTCCCAGCGGTCGGGGCCTGGGCTCCAGCGCGGCGTACGCGCGTGCGATCGTCCTCGCCCTCGCCGATCTCGCCGGGCGCGAGGTCGGCGAGGACGAGGTGTTCGATCTCGTCCAGACCTCCGAGAACGTGGTGCACGGCCGTTCCAGCGGCGTCGACGCGTGGACCGTGGGTGCGACCGCCCCGTTGCTGTTCCAGGCCGGTCGGGTCCAGGAACTGGGGGTCGGCCGTCCTGGTGCGCTCGTCATCGCGGACAGCGGCGTCGTCGGGCGCACCAGGGACATGGTCGAGCGGCTGCGCCACGACTTCGGGCGCACCGCCGGCGCGCGGGATGCCTTCGTGCGCACGGCGACCGAACTGACCGAGTCGGCACGAGTTGCCCTCGCCGACGGCAGGCTGGCCGACCTCGGCGCGCGGCTCACGGACTACCACGAACTGCTTCGCGTCGCCGGGGTGAGCACCGACGGCTGCGACGCGTTGGTCAGGACCGCGCTCACCGAGGGCTGCTTCGGCGCGAAGATCACCGGCGGCGGCGGTGGTGGTTGCGTGCTCGCCCTGACCACGCCCGAGCGGACGGCCGGCCTCGCCCGACGGCTGTGCGAGGCCGGCGCCGCGCGGACCTGGGTCATATCGCTGGGAGGACGTGGCGACGATGCGCTCTGAACACTGGTCCACCCTGGTCCAACCGGCGCGGCCGGTCACCTCGGGCAGCGCCACAGCCGTCGCGCAGCCGAACATCGCGCTGGTCAAGTACTGGGGCAAGCGCGACGAGCGGCTCGTCCTGCCGTGGTCGGACAGCCTGTCGATGACCCTCGACATCTTCCCGACCACCACGCACGTCCGGATCGCCCCGGACGCGGAGCACGACACGGTCGTCCTCAACGGCCGGCCCGCCACCGGCGAGGTACTGCGGCGCGTCACCACGTTCCTGGAACTGGTGCGGAACACGGCCGGCCGCCGAGGAGCGGCCGTCGTCGAGACCGACAACACCGTGCCGACCGGGGCGGGTCTGGCGTCGTCGGCGAGTGCGTTCGCCGCGCTCGCCGTCGCCGCCGCCACCGTGTACGGGCTCGACCTCGACGCCACCGCGTTGTCCCGCCTGGCTCGGCGCGGATCCGGGTCGGCGTCCCGGTCCGTCTTCGGCGGGTTCGCCGTCTGGCACGCCGGTCAGCGGACGAGCACGCTCGCGGAGGCGGATCTGAACTCCTACGCCGAGCCGGTGCCATCGGGGGACCTGGACCCGGCGCTGGTGATCGTCGTGGTCGACGCGGGACCGAAAGCCGTGTCCAGCCGTGAGGCCATGCGGCGGACCGTCGACACCTCGCCGCTGTACGGGTCGTGGGTGGCCGCCAGCGAGGACGACCTCGTCCTCATGCGGGACGCACTGCGGCGGGGTGATCTGGACGCGGTGGGCAGTATCGCCGAGCAGAACGCGCTCGGCATGCACGCGACGATGCTGGCGGCGCGGCCCGCGGTGCGCTACCTGTCGCCCGCCACGCTCGAGGTACTCGACCAGGTGTCGCGGCTGCGGCGGGACGGCGTGTCGGCTTACGCGACCATGGATGCCGGGCCGAACGTCAAGGTGCTCTGCCATCGCGCGGACGCCGACCGGGTGGCCGAGGCCCTGCGTCGCTCGAACCCGGAGAGCTCGGTGCACGTCGCGGGACCGGGACAGGGTGCCCGCCTGCTGCGGGCGAGCGGATGACGCCCCAGCCGGCCACGGTGGTCCGGCGTGCGCCGGGGAAGTTGTTCGTCGTTGGCGAGTTCGCCGTGGTCGAGGCCGGGACGCCGGCGATCCTGGTGGCGGTCGACCGATACGTCACCGTCACCGTGTCCGGCAACGCCGGCGCCGGTGTCGTGATCTCCACCGATCTCGGTCCGAGCGGGGTGCGATGGCGGTGGCGGGACGGTCGGCTGCACCCGTGCGATGACGAATCGCCCGTCGGCCTGACCCATGTGGTGTCGGCGATCGAGGTCGTGGGCGGGCTGCTGGCCGAACGCGGCCTCGCCGCACCCGCGATGAGCGTCTCGGTCCGCAGTGAACTGCACGACAACGGAACGAAGTTCGGCCTGGGGTCCAGCGGCGCGGTGACCGTGGCGACCGTCGCGGCGGTGACCGCGTTCTGCGGTCTCGAACTGCCCGCCGACACGCGGTTCCGCCTGGCCGTGCTCGCCACGGTGGGAATCGATGTCCGAGCCTCCTGCGGCGACCTCGCGGCCAGTACCTGGGGCGGCTGGCTGGCGTACCGATCACCCGACCGGGCGGCCGTGCTCGACCTGCTGCTGCGCCGGGGTGTCGAGGAGACACTGCGGGTGCCGTGGCCGGGTTTCGGGGTGCGTCGGTTGCCGCCGCCCGACGGCCTGTCCCTGGAGGTCGGTTGGACCGGGACACCCGCCGTCACGACGGCCAGGGTCGCCGACCTGTACCAGCGACCCTGGCGGGGCGGCGAGTCGCACCGCGGGTTCGTGGCGACCACCACCGACTGCGTTCGCGCGTCGGTGTCCGCGCTGGAACGCGGCGACCACCACGCCCTGCAGGACCAGATCCGCCGTGCCCGGCGGGAGTTGACCCGCCTGGACGACGAGGTCGGCCTCGGCATCTTCACGACGGGGCTCACCCGGTTGTGCGAGGTCGCGGAGGCCGTCGGCGGCGCGGCGAAGCCCTCCGGGGCGGGCGGCGGTGACTGCGGTATCGCACTGCTGGCCGCCGACGCGGCGCGCGACATCTGTGACGTACGCGGGCGGTGGGCCGAGGTTGGGGTCCGACACCTGCCGATCCGACCCACCGTGGAAAGGAACGAGGATGACCAGCCAACGCAAGGATGACCATGTCCGACTAGCCGTCGAGCAACAGCGCGGGCTCAGCGGCGGCAACCAGTTCGACGAGGTGTCGTTCCTGCACCACGCCCTGGCGGGCATCGACCGGCCGGACGTGTCGCTGGCCGTGTCCTTCGCGGGCGTCTCCTGGCCGGTGCCGCTCTACATCAACGCGATGACCGGCGGCAGCGAGAAGACCGGTGTCATCAACCGGGATCTGGCCATCGCGGCGCGCGAGACCGGCGTACCGCTGGCGTCGGGATCGATGAGCGCGTACTTCCGGGACCCGTCCTGCGCCGGCACGTTCTCCGTGCTGCGCGAGGAGAACCCGGACGGGTTCGTCGTGGCCAACGTCAACGCGACCGCGTCGGTGGACAAGGCGCGGCGGGCGGTGGACCTGCTGCGCGCCGACGCCCTGCAGATCCACCTCAACGTCGTGCAGGAAACCGTGATGCCGGAGGGCGACCGGTCGTTCTCGGCATGGGCGCCGCAGATCGCGACGATCGCCGCCGCCGTCGACGTCCCGGTGATCGTCAAGGAGGTCGGTTTCGGGATGAGCCGGGAAACCGTGCTGCTCCTGCGGGAACTGGGCGTGCGGGCGGTGGATGTCAGCGGTCGCGGCGGGACCGACTTCGCCCGCATCGAGAACGGCCGACGCGAGTTCGCCGAGTACGCCTACCTCCACGGCTGGGGACAGTCCACCGCGGCCTGCCTGCTGGACGCCCAGCAGGTCGACCTGCCGGTGCTCGCCTCCGGTGGCGTCCGCCACCCGCTCGACGTCGCCCGCTCGCTCGCGCTCGGCGCCCACGGCGTCGGCGTGTCCGGCGGGTTCCTGCGGACGCTGCTGGAAGGGGGCGTGTCCGCGCTGATCGGGCAGATCACCGTCTGGCTGGACCAACTGGCGGCCCTGCAGACGATGCTCGGCGCGCGCACCCCCACCGATCTGTCCCACTGCGATCTGGTGATCAGCGGAGAGCTCCGCTCCTTCTGCGACGACCGGGGCATCGACACGCGGCTGCTCGCCCAGCGCTCGCGTGCGGTCGGGTCGTCGCCCGAACTGGCGGGAACCGCACGATGACGAGCCCGTACACGGTAGCCGCGGTCCCGATGCGGTGGGTGGGGCCGCTGCGGGTCTCGGGGAACGTCGTCACCACCGAGACCCATGTTCCGCTCGCCACCTACGAGTCGCCGCTGTGGCCGTCGGTCGGCCGGGGGGCGAAGATCTCCATGCTCGCCGAGCACGGCATCGTCGCCACCCTGGTGGACGAGCGGATGACGCGGTCGGTGCTGGTCGAGGCCCGGGACGCGCAGACCGCCTACACGGCGGCCTGGAGCATCGAGGCGCGGATCGACGAACTGCGCGACGTGGTGCGCGCCCGCAGCAGGTTCACCGAACTGATCGGTGTCCGGCACGAGATCGTCGCGAACCTGTTGTTCGTCCGGTTCGAGTTCGCCACCGGCGACGCCGCCGGGCACAACATGGCGACGCTGGCGTCCGACGCACTGCTGGGACACCTGCTGGAGACCATCCCGGGGATCTCCTACGGGTCGATCTCGGCGAACTACTGCACGGACAAGAAGGCGACCGCGATCAACGGCATCCTCGGCCGGGGCAAGAACGTCGTCACGGAGTTGCTCGTCCCCCGGGCCGTGGTGGCGGACGTACTGCACACGACGGCGGCGAGGATCGCCGAGCTGAACATCCGCAAGAACCTGCTGGGCACCCTGCTCGCGGGCGGCATCCGCTCGGCCAACGCCCACTTCGCGAACATGCTCCTCGGGTTCTACCTGGCGACCGGTCAGGACGCGGCCAACATCGTGGAGGGATCGCAGGGGGTCACCATGGCCGAGGACCGGCACGGCGACCTGTACTTCTCCTGCACGTTGCCGAACCTGATCGTGGGCACGGTGGGCAACGGCAAGGAACTCGAGTTCGTGGAGGACAACCTGGCCCGGCTCGGTTGTCGGGTCGAACGGGAAGTCGGCGAGAACGCGCGCCGTCTCGCGGTGATCGCCGCGGCCACCGTGTTGTGCGGTGAGCTGTCGTTGCTGGCGGCGCAGACGAACCCCGGCGAGCTCATGCGGACGCATGTCCAACTGGAACGTCACAACAACAAGGTGAAGGTCGGTGACTAGGCATGCCCAACGATCTCGATATCGGGATCCACGATCTGTCGTTCTCGACAACCGAGTTCGTCCTGCCGCACACGGTGCTCGCCGAGCACAACGGCACCGACATCGGTAAGTACCACGTGGGTATCGGCCAGCGGTCGTTGAGCGTGCCCGCCGCCGACGAGGACATCGTGACCATGGCCGCGGCCGCCGCGGCACCCGTCGTCGCCCGCAACGGCTCCGATCAGATCCGGACGGTCGTGTTCGCGACGGAGTCGTCCGTCGACCAGGCGAAGTCGGCCGGTGTGTACGTGCACGCGCTGCTCGGGCTGCCGCCCGCCGCCCGGGTCGTCGAGTTGAAACAGGCTTGCTACGGCGCCACCGCGGCGCTGCAGTTCGGGATCGGTCTCGTGCACCGCGACCCCACACAGCGGGTGCTCGTGATCGCGAGCGACGTCTCCAGGTACGACCTGGACAGCCCGGCCGAGGCGACCCAGGGCGCGGCGGCGGTGGCCATGCTGGTCGGCGCGAACCCCGGCCTGGTGCGCGTCGAGGCACCGTCGGGACTGTTCACCGCGGACGTCATGGACTTCTGGCGGCCCAACTACCGGGACACCGCGTTGGTCGACGGGGAGGGCTCGATCATCGCCTACCTGCAGGCCGTGGAAGGCGTCTGGAAGGACTACGAGCGGCAGGGCGGCCGCCCGCTGGAGGAGTTCCGCGCGTTCTGCTACCACCAACCGTTCACGAAGATGGCGTACAAGGCCCACCGTCACCTGCTGAGCCTCTGCGGCGGCGATACGGACAAGGGCGCGATCGAGCGCGCCATCGGGCTGACCACCGCGTACAACGCCGAGGTCGGCAACAGCTACACGGCGTCGCTGTACCTCGGCCTCGCCGCACTGCTCGACCAGGCCGACGACCTCAACGACGAAGCCGTCGGTTTCCTCAGCTACGGCTCGGGCAGTGTCGCCGAGTTCTTCACCGGCACCGTCGTCCCGGGTTACCGCGAGCACCTGCGGACGGCGGCGAACCGCGAGGCGATCGACCGGCGCACACCGCTCGCCTACGCCGAGTACCGCGAGCTGCACCAGCGGTCCCTGCCCACCGACGGCGGCGAGCACCTCACCCCGGCACAGACCACCGGGCCGTTCCGCCTCGCCGGGATCCGGGACCACAAACGCCGCTACGAGCCGCGCTAGCCGGCCGTACTGGGGGACCCGGGGCGACCGCCGTGGACGGCGGGAAACCGGACCAGCGTCGACGCGGCGAGATTCCACCGGACGGACCCACCACGTACTGCCTGCACGTCCTCGACCCCGTCGGTGCGCTGCGGTCCCGCCGGCTTGTTGCGGTCAATGTCGCGTCCGCTGCGGTGGGCACTGGCTTGTCGAGTCGGCGGGGCGGGATTCACGCGGCCGCCGGTACCGGGGAGAGGGCTTGAGTGCGTTCGAGCAGGTGCAGGCCGAGTGCGCAGACCAGGCCGATGAGCGCCAGGCCGGCCCAGGGTAGTTGGGGCATGCCGGCGTCGCGGGCGAGGTCGAACACGGTGCCGGTGAACAGGTTGCCGGCCATGATGCCCACGCCGACGACGGTGTTGTAGAAGCCGTAGTGGGTGGCGACGAGGTGGTTGCCGGACAGCCGGATGATGGTGTCCATTTCGAACGGGAACACCACCAGCGTGCCCAGGGACAGCAGTGTCGCGGCGAGCACGAGCGCGGTGGCGGAACCCGTGGCGAGCGTTGGTGGCAGGAAGGCCACGGCCAGTATCGTCATGCCGATGGCCAGGCACCGGCCGGGTTGCCAGCGTTCCCGCG
This sequence comes from Actinophytocola sp., assembly GCF_045807065.1. Classification (GTDB taxonomy): domain Bacteria; phylum Actinomycetota; class Actinomycetes; order Mycobacteriales; family Pseudonocardiaceae; genus Actinophytocola. The sequence continues at coordinate 8,151 of NZ_JBJMIE010000766.1, forward strand.
CCCATTCGGTGATGCGTAGTTGCCCGGCGATCGCCAGCAGGCCGGACACCACGAACAGGGCGGTGACGAGGGCGGTGCCGGCCGCCCCCGAGCCGGCGATCTCCTTGGCTTGCAGCGGGAGGGCGAGGTAGACCTGGAACGACAGGACGTTCGAGCCGATCATGACCAGCGCGAAGAGCAGGAACGGCCGGTTGGTCGCCACGACCCGCCAGTCCGTCAGCACCGAGCGCCGCCCTTCGGTCGTCGGCCGGTGTGGCAGGGCGCGGATCTGCAGCACGGTCAGCGCGGCGAACACCGCGGCGGCGGCGAGGCAGGTCAGCCGGAAGTCCACCGCGGTCAGCGCGAGCCCGACGAGTGGGCCGGCCAGGATGCCGCCCTGGTAGAAGACGTTGAACAGGGAGAACGCCGCCACCCGTCGGGCACCGGCGTCCGCGGCGAGGTAAGCGCGCACCGCGGGGTTGAACAACGCGCCGGCGAACCCGGTGGCGGCCGACGCGACCACCAGCGTGGGCAGCGAGTCGACCATGCCCAGCAGCAGGAACCCGGCGGTGCGCAGGAGGCAGCCCGCGACGATCAGGGGCTTGTAGCCGAACCGGTCGGCGAGCGTGCCGCCGAGGAGGAACATGCCCTGCTGCGAGAAGTTCCGCATGCCGAGCACCAGACCGATCGCCCAGCCGGCCAGGCCGAGCGGTCCGGCGAGGTAGCCCGCCAGGTAGGGCATCAGCATGTAGAAGCCGACGTTGATGGTGAACTGGTTGACCAGGAGCAGC
>NZ_JBJMIE010000767.1:0-11920 GCF_045807065.1 Actinophytocola sp.
CGGTGTCGCGCTCACGGCCACGTCGGCGTGGCTCATCTCGGCCGCCGCACTCCACCCGCCGGTGCTGACGCTGATGGTCGCGATCGTGGCCGTCCGCACGTTCGGCATCGCGAAGGGTGTGCTCCGGTACGCCGAACGGCTCCTGTCCCACGACGTGGCGTTGCGTGCGCTGGCCGACCTGCGGGTGCGGGTGTGGACCACGCTGGTCCGCCTGGGTCCGGCCGTCACCGCCCGCTACCGGCGCGGCGACCTCCTGGATCGCATGGTGTCCGATGTGGACAACCAGCAGGACGTGCTCGTCCGCGGCGTGGTCCCGGTCGTGTCGGCCGGTCTCGTCGCGGCCGGCGCCGCGGTGGGGGTCGGGTTGCTGCTGCCGTCCGCCGGTGTGACCGTCGCGCTGGGACTGTTGGTCGCCGGTGTGGTGGCACCGCTGCTGTCGCTGGCCGCGGCGCGGAAGCCCGAGCGCCGCACGACGGCGCTGCGGGCCGGCGTCGCGGCGGGCACGGTCGAGCTGCTCACCGCCGCACCGGACCTGCTGGCGTTCGGCGCGGCGGGACCACGCCACGCCCTGCTCCGCGCGGCGGACGACGAACTGACCGCCGCACGACGCCGCGGCGCACTGGCTCGAGGCGCCGGGCTCGCGGTCAGCACGCTGTCGCTGGGCCTCACCACCGTGGCATGCCTGGTCCTGGGCGTCGCGGCGCTGCGGTCCGGCGTGCTGCCCGGCCCCGAACTGGCCGTGCTGGCGTTGACCCCACTGGCGGCGGCCGAGTTGGTGGCCGGCCTTCCGGACGCGGCGACCAGGCTCCTCGGCGCGACCCACAGCGCCCGTCGCCTGGCCGCGCTGGACGCCACCCCGACCCCGGCCGCGGAACCGGCCACACCGGCGGCGCTGCCGACCGCGACCACCCTGACCGCCACCGACGTCGCGGTCCGCTGGCCGGACGCGGCCCGCGACGCGGTGACGGGAGCGAACGTGCACCTCGGCGAGCACCGCGCGGCCTTGCTCACCGGCCCGTCCGGCGCGGGCAAGAGCACCCTGCTGGCCGCGCTCATGCGCGACCTGGACCCGTCCGCCGGCCACATCACGATCGACGGCACGGACACCCGCACCGTCCCCGCCGACGACGTCCGGTCGCGGATCGCCTGGTGCGGCCCGGAAACCCACCTGTTCGACAGCACGCTGCGCCAGAACCTGTTGCTGGCCAACCCGTCCGCCACGGACACGGACCTGACCGAGGCACTGCGGTCGGCGAACCTGGCCGCCTGGTCGGAAAGCCTGCCCGACGGTCTGGACACCGCCCTCGGCGCACACGGCACGGACGTCTCGGGCGGCGAGCGCCAGCGCCTCGGCGTCGCCCGCGCCCTCCTCGCCGACCGCCCACTGCTCCTGCTCGACGAGCCAACGGCGCACCTGGACCACGCCACGGCAACCGCCCTCGCGGCGGACCTCCGCACACTGACCGACAGCCGGACGGCGTTGATCGTCACCCACCGCCCGGACGAGTTCCCCGGCCTGCCGGTCTACACACTGGACCACCGTCCGGTGTCCTTGTCTCACCCGGGGCACACCGGTCGCTGTTCCGCGCGGCGACCCGGGCCCTCGGGCGCCGCAGACAAGGTCGGAGGTCCCTAGCCGCGGGCGGCCGCGGCGAGAACCGTGGAGGTAGGACGAACTGAGGAGGTCCCAATGATGTTCTGGTACGGCCACGGGATGAGCGGCTGGGGCTACGTGTTCATGGCCACCGCCACGATCGTGTTCTGGGGCCTGGTGATCGCGGCCGTCGTCGTGCTGGCCCGCTACCTGACCCGCGCTCCGCGCACCTCGGCGGACACCGGGCCCGAACGGATCCTCGCGGAACGGTTCGCCCGCGGCGAGATCGACGAGCAGGAGTACCGGAGCCGGCTCACCACCCTCCGCGGTGGTCCACGGTCCGCGGAGCAATCGTGACCGCGGCGCGGTCGAATACCCGGCACGTGCCCCCGACACCGCGGACTTCGACGGCAACCCCGACGTCACGCCGCCCGCCGGCACGATCGACATGTTGACCGAACCAGACCAGGTCGAAGATCGATCCTCCCTCCGACGCGATGGCGCGCCGAGGCTTCGTTGGACGGACGCGGCGGGTTCGTCAGGGCGAGGCGCGGGATAGTGCGGGGTCGTTGTCATGTGGTTTGGCGCAGGCTGATCAGCTGTCCCGTTGATGGGACGCCGCGGCTGTCGAGCACGACCAGGAAGTAGTCACCGGGTGGGGCGGTGGCCGGAGTGGCGGGTGCGCGCCACCCGGCCAGGCTCGTCAAGGACCCGGCCGGGTTGAGTTCGAGGATCTCGGCGGTCTTGGTGGTGCCCTGGGTGGGGCTCATGTCCCGGTGGTTGTCGTTCTGCTCGCTCTGTCCGCCGACGGCGAGCAACCGCGGTCATTCCTTGTGTTGCTGGGTAGGGGTTACTGGACGCGGACGACTTCACCGATCGAGGGTGTGCCCTGCTGGTCGAGTCCGACCAGCAGGTAGGCGAGGGCGAGGGACCGGTTGCCGGGGCGTGCTGGCGGTGACGGCCCAGTGGTCGAGAGCGCGACCTTGCGGTTTCCGCAGCGACTCGATGACCGGCGCACTCTCCGAGATGCGATGCACGATGTCCCCTGGAGCTCACGCCATCCGGGCATGATGGCGCATCCCACGCATACAACGGTGGAGATCGGCGGGGACACCTTGTCTGGACAGGCGAGTCCGGTGGTTCCAGGGTGAGCAAACCCATCCGCGTTGCGGACAGCGACGACCCAACGGAAAGAGACTCCGCCGAGTGAGCCAACTTCTCGATCGGGTAGTCATGGACGCGGCTGGGAATCTTCCCGTGCGGACACGGCAATCCCGTGGCTGGCCCTCCACACCACAAGATGAGTTGACGTATCCGCGCAGGGAGAGCCGTTGAAAGGAGTGATCGTTATGGTCGGTATGCACAAGGTCCTCAGTGGAGCCGCGGTGGCCCTGGCCGCGATGTCGTTGCCCTTCGTCGCCGCCACACCCGCCCACGCCGACGAGGACGGGTGCCTGGCTTATTTGATGACCCGGGGTTATGACGTCAGCCCCTCCAGCGCCCACTTCGAGGCCCGAATCATGGGCTGCTCCTCGCCAGACTACGACGAGTGTGTCAGGGACCTGCAAGCCGGGAAGGTGCTCGCCAAGGACAGGCCGATCGCGTGCCAATCCAAGAGCACGGATGAACCATGAAGCGGACGGCGGGGACGGTCACCGAACGGTGGCCGGCCCCGCCGGCGCGCACCAGCGTCATGACTCACCGGACGACACGCCGCCCCCGGTCAGCGGCATCAGCACGAGCTCGCTGACCATGAGAAGGACACCGTGGCCGTCCCCGGCACTGACGCTGTTCCCGTTATCCCGGGCGGGGCAGCTCAGCACGCACGCTGGCACCGACGCGCACCCTGCTCGCCGTCTCTCTTACGGGAGGATGGCTCGCGAGTCCGGTACCTGGCGGACGACGGGTGGCTCGGTCCGTTCCAGCTTGAGCATCTGCTTGACCACGTACTCGGCGGACATGAGAGCGCCTTCCATCCAACCGGGTAGCGCGGAGACCTGGTCACCGATCACGTAGAACCGTTGCTGGTCGGGGGCGAGGAGTCTGCTGTAAGCGGAGAGGGCGTGGATGTCGGCGGGGTTCCAGTAGGCGCCGACACCGGCTTGGTAGGGCACCTTGTGCCAGGCGATGGACACGCCGTTGTCGGGCACGATGGTCTTGTTGCTGAACTCGGGGTGTAGTCGCGCTGCTGCGTCGCGGGCGGTGTTGAGCCGGTTCTGCATGGACATGTCGCCGAGTTTGATGGCGTCGTCGCCCATGTTGTAGGCGCCGGTCATGGTGCCCTTCTGGCTGAAGAAGTCGTTCGAGGGGTACCAGATCTGGTGGATGATGTCGTTGGTCCAGCTGATGCCGCCGTAGATGTGGTAGGGGTCGGCCTCCCAGAAACGTTGGTTGGCCTGCCATCCGACCTTGCAGGCGGGGTCGTACTGGACGTAGTCGATCGAACGGGTGAACTGGTCGGAGAAGCCCTTCCGCCGGACATCGCGCAGGACCGGGATCGGGATGTTGCTGAGGCAGTAGTCCACCTTCTCCAGGACCGGAGCGCCCTTCTGGCGTGAGGTGACCCCGACCCCGTCGGGGAGTATCTCGAGGTCGGTGACAGGCGCGTCATAGGTGATCGTGCCGGCAGGGAGGGCGGCCACGAGCGCGTCGACGATCTTGTCCATGCCGCCGACCGGCTGGAACATCGTCGCCTGCCACAGCCGCTCGATGGGGTTGTAGAACTGGTGGCGCCAGAACTGGGCGTCGACCAGCTCGTTCAGCGATACCGGGTCCGGCCTCATCCGTTCGGGTTCGGTGACAGTCAGCGGGTACTTGTACCCGGTGCGGGTGGAGCCGGTGTAGACGAACTCGTGGTTGCGGTCGAGGTCACCGAACTTGACCAGCAAATCGAGCAGGAGGTCCTGCTGGGCCTGGTCGAGCAGGGCCAGCTCCCGGCGCAAGCTGCCCTTCCTGATCGCCCGGTGCAGCAACGCGGCCAAGTGACCGCGGGTGTCGTTGGCTATCCGCCGGTTGGGTTGCGCGACGTCGCCGAAGCCACCGGCCCACAGGTTGGCGGTGGTCTCCATGATGTAGGGCTCGAGCTCGACACGGTTCTCCTGGCAGAACTTGATCACCCGCCGATGGTGATGGGGAATGCGGCCTGGGCCGAGGTTGAGGTACAGACCCTCGTCGAACGTGCACCTCTGTTCGACTATCTGGCCCGTCGTGGTCTTCTCCGGCACCACCGTACCGTTGCGGGCGGTGAAGTTCCGGCCGCCCGGCCGGCTCAGCGCCTCCAGCACCCTGACCGTGTACCCCGCATCCCAGAGTTGGTATGCGGCGCTGAGACCGGCGACACCCGCGCCGAGGATGAGGACCGTCTGCCCGTTCGGGGGCTTCCGCGATCTGCTTGCCATACCGGCCCAGGCCGGCGCGGCCTCCGCCGGCGTGAAACCGGTCATGGACTGCAACAACGCTGACGACGCGGCAACCGCACCAAGAGCGCCAAGAAACCGGCGACGAGACGGAACACCGCCTGTGACCTCCGGTCTACCTTCTCCGACCAGCGGGGCGGAAACCCCACTACTGTGCGGCGCCGAGTCCTCGGCATGCTTGTCGGCGGTGGACATGATCGACTCTCCTTCTTGTGGTGATGAAACAGGCCCTCACGGGCACGCTCGTCGCAGTGCAAGGTGATGTAGGTCGGGTACGGTGCGTGGAATGGTGGTACCGGTCCGTGCCAGCCGAGGGGGCGTCATCCCGCCTTTGCTTGGGTAGAAGACGTTGATACAGGGCATCTACGGTGACCCGAGCCGGCCACGGTCTTGCGGAGTTTGACGCGGTTGCAATCGCGTCCACAAGAAACTGTCACAGACTTGTCGTAAACTGGCTCGGTGGATACAGATCTCACCCAGAGAATTGTTTCTCGGGCAGACACACTTCGTGTGGTTGCAGGCACGTCAGTGCTACAGAAGAGCGAGATCTCGTTCACCCGCATGCTGAGCCTGTGGTTGACCACCGCGTCCCGCAGGTGACCTCGAATATCACATCGCGACACAGCGTCAACCCGGCGCGCGCCATTCGTCGCTTCGTCCCGATTATGGATGGCATTTCTTGCAGTGGTGTCACGGCAATCCCTCGTCGGAAGTGTCCTTCTTGGACCGTAATCCGAGTAAGGGGTGACTCGGGAGTGCCATCACCCCTTGGTTCCTCACATCTACTCCGAGAGGTGTACTGGGATCACCGCTGGTAGTCCCGTAACCGAGACGACCGATGGCGCTCGCCCTGTCAACACTCCGACGCCAAGCATGGAGGAATGCGGGCAGTTGCCCCAGCAACTACCTGTGGAGGGCCGACGGAGGCACGCCCGAAAGGGTGCCCAAGAGAATGAGCACAACGCACGAGGCGCTACACCCTCAGTGATGCCGCCCCCACTACCTCGGTGCCCGACCACCGCTACGGGGAAGTAAAGATCCACTTGACAAGTTCACTAGAGGAGCGCGTGCATCGCCGAGCTGGCCGCCGCCGTGGCGGTGGCGGCAGCGGTCAGGTGGTGGCCGCGGGATCCTTCGTGTCCAGGACGTATCCGTTCACCAGCTGCGGCCGGATGCGGAGCACGTGGTCCATGGGCAGGTTCACCATCGGCCGCAGCATCCGCTCGTAACGTGCGACGGCGTCGGGACGCTCCTCGAGCTCGACCACGCCGATCACGACGACACTCCAGTCGAGCCGAGGGCCGTCGCTGATGACGTCGGCTTCGTAGGCCACGACCTGGCCGACCGTCCGCAGGATCGCCGCCCCGGTGTGGGTGCGCACGATCACGTCGCCCTCGTCGACGATGTGGTTGACCGGGCGAACCGCCGGGAGCGCACGCTCGGTGAACACGACTCGGCCGTACGGCACGCTGGCCAGCAACTGAAGCGCCTCGTCCCTCCTCACGGACCGCATCCGCCCCGACTGTGTGTTGAACATCCACTCCCCCTGTTCGCGGGCACAGGGACATGATCACGCCCACGACACCGCGACGGCGCGGACCGAAAGTCGCCATCACACAGGGGCTTTGGTCCCTGTCGGCCACCGGTCGGGGTACGCGGAGAGCAGCATGACAGCTTCCACGGCGAAGGCGGCGGAGCCATGGGAGGTGATGGCTCCGCCGCCGCTACTCGGTCACCTGGTGACCTCGACCGCGATCGGCCGGGTGTCCGGCTCGGGCTTCACCGGTACGGTCAACCTCGAGGATCCCGGCCTCGTACTTCGTCGATCTCCTTTTCCTCGGGAACCACTTCCAGCCAACCGGTGCGCCACCACCGCGCACAGAGCGACAGGTCCCGGCCGGGCGGGACTTTCGTCACTGTCCTCTTCGGACGTCGCGGCGTGCCGAGGCTTTCGCCGCGCCGCGGGGTCAGCGTTCGCGCTCGGCGAGTACGAAGTAGTCCTGTTCCTCCTGCGCGAAGTGCAGGGTCAGCACGGCGTCGAGGCCGTACAGCGTGGCACGCAGGTCGTCGACCTGGTCGGCCGTCAGCGGACCGGTGAGGTGGCGGCTGAGCCGGGCGGCGAGCCGTTCGATCTCGGCATGGCTCCGGCTCATCGGCGCGATTCCCTCCCGGCCGCCGACCAGCGGCGCCACCGCCGGGTACAGCTCGCGCTCCTCCGCGCGCTCGTGCGGCAGGATCCGGTCGACGAGAACACGGTGTGCCGCCCGGATGCGGGTGTCGGCGTCGGTGGTGAGCCCCGTGGACAGCGCGTCGCCGGCACCACGCACGGCGGCACGGGCGTCGGCGAGTTCGGCGTGTTCGGCGCGGAACCGGGTGATGAGCCGGCGCGCGGTGATCGGCACGGCCACGCGAGTGGCGCCGCGCAGCGCCCGCAGCGCGTTCCCGACGGCGAGCAGGTCGATCAGCTCCTGCACCAGCGCACCGGCCGCCGGCACGAGGAACCCGCACGCCGCCGCGACCATCGCCACGAACGACAGGCCGACTCCGAGCGCGGCGCTCTGCACGGCGATCCCGTGTGCCCTGCGGGCGGTCTCGACGACATCGGCGAGGCGGTCGATGCCCTCGCCGGTGAGCACGGCGTCCGCGACCTGTGCGGTCGCGGTGGCGCCCCGGGCGGCGATGGCGACCCCGACGTCGGCCGCCGCGAGCGCGGGGGCGTCGTTGATGCGGTCACCGACCGCCATCGTCGGTGCCCTGCGCTGCTCGGCGCGCACCCGCTCGACCTTCGTCTCCGGCCGGGCGTCGGCGACCACGTCGTCGAGGCCGAGCACACGGGCCACGTCCTCGGCGACCTCGCCGCGGTCGCCGGTCACCAGCACGAGGCGGTCGAGCCCGGCCGCCCGCAGGCGGGCGAGGGTGCGGCCGGCCTCCGGCCGCAGCTCGTCCCGCACGAGCAGCGCCGCGACCGGTTGCCTGTCGACGTGCACCCAGACCACGCCGGCCGCGTCGAGCCGGGCCCGCCGCAGCGCCGAACGTGCCCAGTCGGGCGGGTCCTCGGCCACCAACCGGCCGACGGTGACGTCGAGGCCCTCGACGACGCCGCCGGCGCCGACGCCGGGGACGTCCCGCACGGCGGTGGCGGGGGTGACCGGGAGGTGGGCGTGCCGGGCGGCGGTCACCACCGCGGTGGCGAGGACGTGCGGTGACTCGGACTCGACGGCGGCGGCCAGCGCGAGCGCCCGGTTCACGGTCACGCCGGGGGCCACCAGGACCTCGGTGACCGACGGCGCGCCGGCGGTCACGGTCCCGGTCTTGTCGAGGATCGCCGTGCGCACCCGGCCGAGCCGCTCCAGCACCGCGCCGTCCTTGACCACCACACCACGCCGGGAGGTCGCGGACATGCCGCCCGCGATCGCGACCGGCACGGCCAGCAGCAGCGGGCACGGGGTCGCGGTCACCAGCACCGCCACCGCCCGCACCGGATCGCCCGCCCACCACCAGGCGACGCCGGCGACGGCGAGTGCGACCGGCACCAGCACCACCGCGAACCGGTCGGCCAGCCGCGCGACCGGAGCGGTGGTGGCGAGCGCCCGTTCCGCCAGCCGCACCACACCCGCGTAGGCGCTCCGGTCCGCGGTGCGCACCGCACACATCGCCACGGCCGCGCCGGCGTTGCACACCCCGCCGCGTGCCATGGTCCCCGCCTCCCGTGGCACGGGCAGCGGCTCACCGGTCAGCGCGGACTCGTCGAACACACCCGGCTCGAGCAACCGGCCGTCGACCGGCACGATCTCGCCAGAACGCACCACCACGACGTCCCCGACCGCGACGTCGTCGACCGGTACGGAGACCACCCCGCCGCCGCGACGCACCCGGGCGGTGCGCGGAGCACGGGCGAGCAGCGCGTCCAGGTCACGGGTGGCACGCCGCCGCGCGTATCCCTCCAGCGCCTGGCCGGTGCCCAGCATCAACGCGATCAGCGCGCCCGCGAGGTGCTCCCCCACGACGAGGGTGACGGCGAGGCTGAGTACGGCGAGCACGTCGGTGCCCACCCGTCGGGCGCGGAGATCGGTCACCACCATCGACAGCGAGTAGCCGAGCCCGAAGAGGGTGGCGACGAGCCACGCGAACGGCACGGCCAGGCCCGCGAGCGCCGTGACCGCCAGCGCGGCCACGACCACCACCTGTACCCGCCACGAAACGTGTGTGTCCACAGGAGACTCCTCGGCTACTCGTGGTCCCGGCGCGCGACGGCGACCGGACACGGCGCGTGGTGCAGGCGATCACCTGGTCGGCCTGGTCGTGGCCGAGCACCGTCGGGCCGGCCCGTGCGCACCGGGGCGCGGGCCGGTGCCGCGGCCCGCGACGCCTCCGCCGGCCCGTCGGCACCGACCACGACCGCCCCTATGTCCTCGGTTCCGTGCGGACCACGGCGACGGGGCAGGGCGCGTGGTGCAGGAGGTGCTGACCGGTCGAGCCGAGCAGCAGCCCGCGGAACCCGCCGCGTCCGCGGGTGCCGACCACGACGAGCCGGGCGCCTTCGGCGTGGCGCAGCAGCGCCCGCGACGGGTGGTCGCGCACGACCTCGCGGACGACGCGCACGTCCGGGTACTTCTCCTGCCAGCCGGCGAGTCGCTCCCCGAGCGTCTCGTAGGCACGCTGCTGGACGGGCGCGAAGTCGAGCGGCTCGGAGTGGCCCAGCAGAACTGTGTCGACCACCGGCTCGGTCCAGGCGTGCACGGCGACGAGGTCGGCGTGGTGCCGGGACACCTCCTCGAAGGCGAACGCGACGGCGGCCTCGGCGTCGCGCAGGCCGTCCACGCCGACCACGATCGGACCCTCCGCGGGCCCGTCACCGCGGATGACGACCATGGGGCAGTGCACCCGCCCGGCCAGCGCCACGGCGGTGGAGCCGATCAGCAGCCCGGTGAACCCGCCGAGCCCTCGGGAGCCGAGCACCAGCAGCGACGCGTCCAGCGACTCCTCGGCCAGCACGGGCACGACGGGCGCGGGCGCCAGCACCGAGGCCGGACGCAGGTCGGCCGACACCTCGGCGACGGTCTCCCGTGCCTCGCGCAGCCGGCTCTCCCCCTGAGCACGCAGCGCGGTGCCGACGACGGCGGGATCGAGCATGCCGCCGGGCAACCCGGCCGGCGTCTGGTGGACGTGCACCAGCTTCAGCGGGTGTCCGTGCCGCACGGCCTCCTCGGCGGCCCAGCGAACCGCCTGCAGTGACGATGGCGAGCCGTCCACGCCAACCACGATCATGATCGGTCCTCTCTCGATGCTCCTTGCCTACCAAGAAAGCTAGGCATCGGCGCGCGGCGCGGCCGCTGGCTTAGGTCCCGCGCGCCAGAGGGCTTTGGTCCACGGCGCGAGACCACAGTGGACGCCGGATCCAGGGGGCGGTCACCTCGACCGGGTCGTCATGGCGGTGCTCACCGGCTCCCTCGGGGCTCACTGATCGGTGGTTTCCGTGCGCACGACGACGATCGGGCAGACCGCGTGGTGCATCAGGCGCATGCTGGTCGAGCCGGAGATCAGATCGCGGAACCCGCCACGCCCACGCCGCCCGACGACGACCAGGCGCGCGGTCTGCGCGCAACGGCGCAGCGCCATGGTGGGCCGGCCGTGGATCACCGCGCGCTGGACGTGGACCTGCGGGTACTTCTCCTGCCAGCCGGCGAGCCGCTCGGCGAGCGTCCGGTCGGCGAGCTCGCGCTGCAGTGTCCAGTCCATCGGCACGTTGTTGCCGGCCAGCGCGGTCTCGAACACCGACTCGGTGTAGGCGGTCAGTGCCAACAGCGTGGCGTCGGCGGCGTCCGCCTCGGCGAAGGCGAACGCGACCGCCGCCTCGCTGGCCTCGGTGCCGTCCACCCCGACCACCACCGGGCCGGTCCTGGGTGAGCCGTGGGAGGTGTTGTCGGAGCCCTCGCCCACGAGCACGACCGCGCAGTGCGCGTGGGTGGCCAGCATGAGCGAGGTGGAACTCAGCAGTACACCGGTGACCGCGCTGCGCCCGCGGTTGCCGAGCACGAGGACCGACGCGTGTTCGGACTCGCGCAGCAACCCGGTGGTCGTGGGCATGGCGGTCAGCTCGGTTGCCACGTCGAGACCGGGCACGGCCATGGTCGCCAGGTCGCGTGCCTCGTCCAGACAGCGCCTGCCGTCGCGACGCAGGACGTCCAGGACGGGCTCCTCCTCGGTCACCCCGGACGGGGAGCCCAACGGTAGGTGGTAGGCGTGGACGATCCGCAGCGGCAGCCGGTCGCGGCTCGCGCGCCGCGCGGCCCAGGCGACCGCGTGCAGCGCGGTGGCCGAGCCGTCCACGCCGACGACGACTGGATATCTCATCGGTCTCCTCCTTTGGTGTCGACGTCCGGGCTCAGCGGGACATGGCGACGGCCGTCTGTTGGGTGCGGGCGACCACGACCGGGCAGGCGCTGCGCCGGATGAGGTCGCGGCTCACCGAGCCGAACAGGTTGGACGCGAGGCGTCCGCGACCTCGGGACCCGAGCACCAACACGGCCGACCGCCGGGACGCGGCGACGAGCGCGTGCCGAGGGTCGTCGGGCACGACGTCGATCGAGACCGGGACACCGGGGTACAGCTCGCCGAAGGCCATCAGCAGCCGGGCCTGCGCGATGGCGGCGGCTTCCGGGAAGACGCCGCCGGTCGCGCACCGCAGGATCGTCAGCGGCCGGCCGTTCCTGGCCGCCGTGGCGTACCCGTAGGCGAGTGCGGCCTGGGAGACGGGCTCGTCGAGTGCCACCACGACGGGAGCCGAGGCCGGCGCGATCGTCTCCCGTCGGGGCACCACCGCGAGCGGGCAGGGCGAGGTGGTCAACAGCTCGGCCGGCACCGAGCCGCTGATGGCCTCCGTGAAGGGACCGGCGTCGTCGGCGCCGAC
>NZ_JBJMIE010000768.1:0-7647 GCF_045807065.1 Actinophytocola sp.
CGAGCTCGTGTCGATGGCGTTGCGGCTGGAGGGCTGGGAGATCAGGAGCGCCGGCGACGGGTTGTCCGCCGTGCGCACCGCCCGCGAGTTCCGGCCGGACGCGGTCGTGCTCGACATCATGCTGCCCGACATCGAGGGCCTCGAGGTCCTGCGCCGCATGCGTGCCGACCTGCCGAACCTCCCGGTGCTCTTCCTGACCGCCAAGGACGCCGTCGAGGACCGCATCGCCGGGCTGACCGCCGGCGGGGACGACTACGTCACCAAGCCGTTCAGCCTCGAGGAGGTCACCCTGCGCCTGCGTGCCCTGCTCCGCCGCACGGGCGTGACCGATGGGGCGGCCGGCGCGAACCTCGTGGTCGGCGACCTCACCCTCGACGAGGACAGCCGCGAGGTCACCAGGGGCGGCGAGCCCGTCGACCTGACCGCCACCGAGTTCGAGCTGCTGCGGTACCTGATGCGCAACCCGCGCCGCGTGCTGTCCAAGGCGCAGATCCTCGACCGTGTGTGGCACTACGACTTCGGGGGCCAGGCCAACATCGTCGAGCTGTACATCTCCTACCTGCGCAAGAAGATCGACGCGGGCCGCACACCGATGATCCACACGATGCGGGGCGCCGGGTATGTCCTCAAACCAGGAGCGTAAGGGCGGCGTCGAGTCGTGGTCCCTGCGACGGCGGCTCATCTTCGAGCAGATCGTGTTGCTGGCACTGGTCTGCGTGATCATCGTGCTGGTGACGGAGGTCGCGTTGCGCGCCTTCCTCATCAACCAGCTCGACGACCGGTTGACCGAGGCCAACACTCGGGCCCGCAACTTCATCGAGGGCCCGACGCAGGGCGGGCCGCCACCCGGCCAGGGCAACGGGGAGCCGTCGATCTTCACCGCACTCGGCCAGGGGCCCGGCACGCTGCTCGCGCAGGTGCAGAACGGCCAGGTGGCGGGTGCCTTCCGCCGAACGTCGGCCGGCGACGACGAGGACCTGCCCTCCTCCGAGTACACCACCCTGCTCTCCCTCCCCGTGAACGCGGCACCCACTACTCGGGACCTGGGTGACTTCGGCGAGTTCCGCCTGATCGCGCGGCAGGGCCACAACAACGACGTGTTCGTCACCGGACTGCCCCTCTCCGATGTGAACGACGTCCTGCTGAGCGCGGGACTGATCATGGCCGGCGTGGCGCTCGCCGGGCTGCTCGCCGCCGCGGGGGCCGGTGCGTTCATCGTCCGGAGAGCACTCCAGCCGCTGCAGCGGGTCGCGGCCACCGCGTCCAAGGTGGCCGACCTGCCGCTCGACCGGGGCGAGGTGGAGCTGGCCGAGCGGCTACCCAAGCGATACACGGACCCGAACACGGAAGTGGGCCAGGTGGGGCTCGCCTTCAACCGGATGCTGGGCAACGTGCAGGACGCGCTCCTGGCCCGGCACGAGAGCGAGACCCGCGTCCGCCAGTTCGTGGCCGACGCCAGCCACGAGCTGCGCACGCCACTGGCCGCCGTCCGGGGCTACACCGAGCTCATCCGCCGCCGCGACGACGCCGTGACACCCGAGGTCGACCACGCGTTGAGCCGCGTCGAGTCCGAGTCCGTGCGGATGACCGCGCTGGTCGAGGACCTGCTCCTGTTGGCACGTCTCGACTCCGGGCGCCCGCTGGAACGCGGGCCCGTCGACCTGTCCCGGCTCGTCGTCGACGTGGTGAGCGACGCCCAGGTCGCCGGGCAGGGGCACGTGTGGCGGCTGGACCTGTCGCCCGACCCGGTCGTGGTGCCCGGCGACAACGCGCGCCTGCACCAGGTGCTCGCGAACCTGCTGTCCAACGCCCGCACACACACCCCGCCCGGCACGACGGTCACGGTTGGACTGTCCACGAAGGGTGGTTACGCGGTCCTGTCCGTCACCGACAACGGGCCGGGCATCCCCCGCGACCTCCTGCCGGCGGTGTTCGAGCGGTTCGCCCGCGGCGACTCGTCACGGTCCCGCGCGGCCGGCAGCACCGGGCTCGGGCTGGCCATCGTGGCGGCGGTCGTGCAGGCGCACCACGGGCGGGTCGAGGTCCAGTCGCAGCCGGGTCGGACGCGGTTCACCGTGCGCCTCCCCGCACGGCTCACGCGCAGGATCGACCAACGCGACCTGTCATAACACGCACAGCTCCCGCACAGGCGAGCCACACGGACGTCCAAGCGGACTCGCGGAGCGTGGACGGCATGACGCTCACAGTGCCCAATCCCACCGACCGGGAGGCCATCGATCCCGATGGGGACCACCCGGTGCTCGACATCGTCGTGCCCGTGTTCAACGAGGAGCGGGACCTCGCACCCTGTGTCCGCCGGCTGTACACACACCTCACCGGCAGCTTCCCCTACCGGTTCCGGATCACCATCGCGAACAACGCGAGCACGGACGGGACCGCGGGGATCGCCGACGAGCTGTCCAGAGCGATCCCCGAAGTGGTCGCCGTGCACCTGCCGGAGAAGGGGCGAGGACGGGCGTTACACGCGGTCTGGTCGGCGAGCGACGCGTCGGTGCTCGCGTACCTGGACGTCGACCTGTCCACGGACCTCAACGCGCTGTCGCCGCTGATCGCGCCGCTGCTGTCCGGTCACTCGGACCTCGCGATCGGCAGCAGGCTGGCCCGCGGCTCGCGGGTCGTGCGCGGCCCCAAGCGCGAGTTCATCTCCCGCTGTTACAACCTGATCCTGCGTGGCGCGCTCGCCACCCGGTTCTCCGACGCGCAGTGCGGCTTCAAGGCGATCCGCGCGGACGTGGCGGTGAAGCTGCTGCCGCACGTGGCCGACACGGGCTGGTTCTTCGACACCGAGCTGCTGGTGCTGGCCGAGCGCAGCGGCCTGCGCATCCACGAGGTCCCGGTGGACTGGGTGGACGACCCGGACAGCCGCGTCGACATCGTCTCGACCGCGGTCGCCGACCTGAAGGGCATCGCCCGGCTGGTCAGGGGTTTCGCGTCCGGCCGGATCCCGGTGGCCCAGCTGCGTGGGCAACTGGGCCGGGACGCGCCGAAAACCGGGCTGCTGCGCCAACTCGTCCGGTTCTCGGTCGTCGGCGTGGTCTCCACGCTCGCGTACCTGGTGCTGTACGTGGTGATGCGCGACGGGTTGGGCGCGCAGGGCGCGAACTTCGTCGCCCTGGGGCTCACCGCCATCGGCAACACGGCGGCCAACCGGCGGTTCACGTTCGGCGTGCGCGGCCGGACGGGCGCGGCCCGCCACCAGTTCGAGGGGTTGATCGTGTTCGCCCTCGGGCTGGCGCTGACGTCCGGTTCGCTCGCCCTGCTCCACGCGCTGGCCAGCCCGGGACGGGCGCTGGAGCTGGCGGTGCTGGTCCTCGCCAACCTCGCGGCCACCGTCCTGCGGTTCCTCCTCCTCCGCGGCTGGGTGTTCCACCCGCGCCGCCAGACCGAAATGAGCGCACAGTGATCACCTTGGCCAAGCCGCAGGCGCCGACCGCGCCCGCCGAACCGGCGGCACGCAGGCAGCTCCCGTGGGTGCTCGTGCTCCTCGCCGGCACCGCGGTGCTGTACCTGTGGAACCTGACCGCGTCCGGCTGGGGCAACAGCTACTACGCGGCCGCCACGCAGGCCGCGTCGCAGAACTGGGAGGCCTGGCTCTTCGGCTCGTCCGACGCCGGCAACGTCATCACGGTCGACAAGCCGCCCGCGGCGATGTGGCTGTCCGGCCTGTTCGCGCGGATCTTCGGGTTCTCCAGCTGGACCGTCCTCGCCCCGCAGGCGCTCTGCGGTGTCGCGGCGGTGTGGTTGCTGTACGCGGCGGTGAAGCGGACGAACGGGCAGGCGGCCGGCCTGCTGGCCGGCACGGCACTCGCGCTGACGCCGGTCGCGACCCTGATGTTCCGGTTCAACCTGCCGGACCCGCTGCTCACGCTGCTGCTCGTCGCGGCCGCGTACGCGACGATCAGGGCGGTGGAGAAGGCGAGCCCGCGCTGGCTCCTGCTGGCCGGCACCGCCATCGGGTTCGCGTTCCTGGCCAAGATGATGCAGGGCTTTCTGACGCTGCCCGCGCTCGCGCTGGTGTACCTGGTCGCGGCGCCGACGTCGATGTGGCGGCGGATCGCGCACGTGGCCGCCGCGGGTGCGGCGGTGGTCGTGTCGTCCGGCTGGTACGTCGCGCTGGTCGCACTGTGGCCGGCGGACTCCCGGCCCTACATCGCGGGCTCGACGAACGACTCGATCCTGGAGCTGGCGCTGGGCTACAACGGGTTGGGCCGGATCTTCGGCGGCGACGGCAACCCCGGCGGCGGGGCGGGCGGCCCGGGTGGCGGCGGCGGGAACATCGGGTTCGGCGGCGCGTCCGGCCTCGGGCGCATGTTCGGCGCGTCGTTCGGCACCGAGATCTCGTGGCTGCTGCCAACCGCGCTGATCGGGTTGGCCGCCGGGCTGTGGTTCACGCGGCGGGCGCCGCGGACGGACCGGACGCGGGCCGCGCTGCTGCTGTGGGGCGGCTGGCTCGTGGTGACCGCGGTCGTGTTCAGCTTCATGAGCGGGATCATCCACCCGTACTACTCGGTGGCGCTGGCACCGGCGATCGCCGCGGGCGCCGCGATCAGCGCGCGGGAGCTGTGGCGGGGCCGGGCGCACCCGCCGGTCCGGTACGTGCTGGCCGCGATGATGGCGGCCACCGGGGTGTGGACGTACATCCTGCTGGACCGGTACGCGGACTGGCAGCCGTGGCTGCGCTGGGTGGTCGTCGTCGCGACGGTCGCAGTGGCGACGTTGATCGCGGTCGGTGTGCGGGTCCGCGCGCTGGCGGTGGCCGGGGTCGTCACGGCACTGCTCGGCACCGGGGTGTTCTCGGTCGCCACGGCGGCGCAGGCGCACAGCGGGTCGATCCCGACCTCCGGGCCGGTGTCGGACGGGCAGGGCTTCGGCGGTGGCGGCGGCATGGTGGACGGTGGCTCCACGTCCACGGAGCTGGCGTCGCTGCTGGCGAAGACCGACACCGAGTGGGCGGCGGCGACCAACGGCGCGCAGTCCGCGGCGGGCATGGCGCTGGCGAGCGGCAAGGCGGTCATCGGGATCGGCGGCTGGAGCGGCAGCGACCCGGCGCCGACGCTGGCGGATTTCAAGCAGTACGTCGCCGAGGGCCGAATCTCGTACTACGTCGCGGACGGCATGGGCGGCGGCGGCCGCGGTGGTGACTCCGGCATCGCCGACTGGGTCGCGGCCAACTTCAAGTCACAGACGGTCGGCAACGCGACGGTGTACGACCTGCGGAGCTGAACTGTCCCGAGAAGGCGCGTCCGGCGTCACCGGGCGCGTCTTCTCCTCCGCGGACGTCACCAGCTCCCCCGGTGGTCGGGGATCGTGAAGATCAGCGGGATGGCGGCCAGCAGCAGGACCGACAGCCCCACGAAGCCGTGGGCCTGGGCCATCGCCGGGTTCGTGCTGCTCGCCGCCGCCGCGGTCATCACCGACACCGCGATGATCGAACCGCTCTGCCGGAACATGCCGCGCAGCCCCGCGATGGACGCGATCTGGTCCGGTGCCAGCTGCAGGCCCGCGTTGTTGGACGCGGGCACCGACACGCCCATGCCCAGGCCGGTGATGCCACCCGCCATCATCAGCCACAGGTAACCGTTCGTGTTCGGCGGTGGGAGAGCCATCAGCGCGAAGCCGACGACGATCAACGCGAAGCCGACCACCATGGGGATGCGGCAGCCGAGGCGGCGCAGCGTCAGGACCGCCAGCGCGGCGACGCAGATGACGCCGACGCCCCGCGCGGTGAGGACCGTGCCGGCCTGGAGCGGGTCGAGGTGGAAGCGCTCCTCCCCGTACAGCGGCACGAGCGCGCCGAAGCCGATGGCCGCGCCACCGAACAGCAGGTTGAGCACGTTCATCGCCCCGAAGCCCCTGCCGCGCAGCAGCCGCATCGGGATGAACGGGGCGTCGGCGCGGGCGGTGTGCCGGACGAACAGCCACCCGAGGACCACCGCGGCCAGGATCGGCGCCAGGAACCCGGGGCTGGCCAGGCCGTCGCCGAGGTTCGTCATGCCGTACATGGCGGTGAGCATGAGGAAGGCGAGCAGGAGCAGGCCACGCACGTCGATGCGCTCGGTCGGCCTGCGGGTGGTCTCCCGGATCAGCCGCCACCCCAGCGCGAGCAGCACGATCCCGATCGGCACGTTGACGAAGAAGATCATCCGCCACGACGTGTAGGTGACGAACACGCCGCCGAGGATCGGCCCGAGGATGCCGCCGACGGGGAAGATCGAGGTGAACATGCCGACCGCCCGGTCGCGGCCGGGGCCGTAGTGGTCGGCGATGATGCCGGTCGCGGACGGGATGAACCCGCCGCCGCCGATCGCCTGGACGGCCCGCAGGGCGACCAGGACGTAGATGTCGCCGGCGAGCGCGCAGGCCAGCGAGGCGCTCGTGAAGACGACGACCGCCGTCAGGAAGACCCGCTTGCGGCCGAAGTGGTCACCGAGCTTACCGGCGAGCGGCATGGCGATGATCTGGCCGAGCGAGTAGATCGTGATGGTCCACCCGCTCCACGTCAGCTCCGCGTGCAGGTCGTCCTGGATGGCCCCGAGCGCCGTCGCGACGATCGTCTGGTCCATCGCCGACATGAACAACGCCATAGCGACGACGGCAAACACCAGGTGGCGGCGGGGTAGCCCCTTGACGGGGATTGCGGCCTGTGCCGTTCCTCCTATGCTTCGCATCCCCATGTCACCAGAATAACTTGCTTGCCGGCAAGCAACCAAGTGTGTGTGACCCACCAGTCATCGGGAGTTTTGGTAAGTGGATGCCGAGAACGTGGCCCGCCTGCGTCGGGTCATCGGCCGGCTGGCGCGACTGCTCAACGCCGCCCCGGTCAGCGAGAACCTGACGCCAACCCAGGCCTCCGTACTCGCCCTCGTCACACACCGGGCGCCGATCGGGATGACGGAGATGGCCGAGATCGAGGGCCTCAACCCGACGATGCTGTCCCGGGTGGTCGCGAGACTGGTCGACGACGACCTTGTGCGCCGGTTGCCCCATCCCAATGACCAGCGCGCGGTGCAGTTGGAGGCCACTCCCCACGGGAGCGAGGTACACGCCCGGATCATCGCTTCGCGGACGGCCACCGTGGCGCGGATTCTCGGTGAGTTGCCGCCTGATGTTTCTGTTGCTCTGCGCAATGCGCTGCCCGCGTTGGAGGCACTCGCGGAGGGGCTTCGTACGCAGAAGAGCTGAGTCTTCTTGTGTGTGTCTGTGGATTGTGGTGCTGGTGATCGCTGGTGCTGGGTGATCGCTGGTGGTGCCGCTGGTGCTGCTGGTCGCTGGTGCTGAGTGCTGGTGCTGGGTGGTGGGTGCCGCTGGTGCTGAGTGCTGGTGCTGGGTGGTGGGTGCCGCTGGCGCTGGGCGCTGGGTGATGGCTGGTGGTGCTGCTGGTCGCTGGTGCTCTGATGCTCTGGTTCTGGTGGTCGGTGGGGGGGCGGGTTCCGGGCCGTGATTTAGTGCTGTGGTCTCGGGGTTTGGTGGGCCGTGGTGCGCGCCGCGTCCCAGGTGTTCGGTGGTGGCGGCGGGATTGTACGGGCGGCGACTCACGCCTCAAGGGCGCCTTCGGCGTCGGGCTCCGCCCGATGACGGCCTGGCGGCCGTCACCCTTGACCCGCGAGCCTCCGCCGCCCTGGGCAG
>NZ_JBJMIE010000769.1:0-4262 GCF_045807065.1 Actinophytocola sp.
CCCGGAGTTGTCCACGGCCGACCTCGCGTACTCGTTGGCCACCTCGCGTGCCCACTTCGAGCACCGCGCCGCCGTCGTCGCCGCCAGCCGGGCCGACCTCGTCGAGGCGCTGGACGGCCTGGACCTCGGGCACACCACAACCACCGGAAAGACCGCGTTCCTCTTCACCGGGCAGGGCTCGCAACGCCTCGGGATGGGGCGCGACCTCGCTGCCGCCTTCCCGGTCTTCGCCGCGGTCTTCGACGAGGTGGTGGACGCGCTCGACGAGCACCTCGACCGCCCGTTGCGCGAGGTCGTCTGGGGGGACGACGAGGACCTGCTCAACCAGACCACCTACACCCAGCCCGCCCTGTTCGCCGTCGAGGTCGCCCTGCACGCGCTGGTCCGCTCCTGGGGCGTGCACCAGGACTACCTCGCCGGCCACTCGATCGGCGAGCTGGCGGCCGCCCACGTCGCCGGCATCCTGTCCCTCGAGGACGCCGCCACGCTCGTGACCACCCGTGCCCGCCTCATGCAGGACCTCCCACCCGGCGGCGCGATGGTCGCCCTGCAGGCCACCGAGGACGAGGTCACGCCCCTGCTCACCGACGAGGTCGGCATCGCCGCGATCAACGGCCCCACCTCGGTCGTGCTCTCCGGGCCCGAAGAGGCCGTCCAGGCCGTCGCCGCCGCCTTCACCGGCCGCAAGACCAGTCGGCTGGCGGTGAGCCACGCGTTCCACTCGCCCCTGATGGCGCCGATGCTGGCCGGCTTCGCCCGTGTCGCCGCGCGCCTCACCTACCGCAAACCCAGCGTTCCCATCGTGTCGACGGTCACCGGTGACGTCACCGACATGAGCGGCCCGGAGTACTGGATCCGCAACGTCGCCCAGACCGTCCGGTTCGCCGACGCCATCACCACCCTGGAAGCACAGGGGGTCCGCACCTTCGTCGAGCTCGGTCCCGACGCCGTCCTCGCCGCGCTCGGCCCGGCCGCCGCCACCTCGGACGCCAGCTTCATCGCGACGCAGCGCAAGAACCACCCGGGCGCCCGGACCGCCGTCGAGGCGGTGGCGGCACTGCACTGCCGGGGCAGGCACATCGACTGGCCCGCGTTCTTCGCGCCGCACAACCCGAAGGTCGTCGACCTCCCCACCTACGCCTTCACCCGCCGGCGCTACTGGCTCGAACCGGCCGCGATCACCCCGGCCGAGGACCCGGCCGCCGAGAGGTTCTGGCAGCTCGTCGGCGCCGGCGACGCCGCCACACTGGCCGACCAGCTCAAGGTCGACGCCACGGCCCTGGCCACGGTCCTCCCCGCCCTCGCGACCTGGCGCGCCGACACGCACGACAGGTCCACCGTGGACTCCTGGCGATACCGGATCACCTGGGAGCGCCTGGAGAGCCCGGCGAGCTCCCACCTCGGTCGCTGGATCGTGGTGGGACGCAACGGCGACGACCTGAGCACGGTCGCCGACGCACTGGCCGAACAGGGGGCCGGCGTCATTCGCGTTCCCATCGACACCCGCGACCGCGGCGCGATCAGCACCGCGCTGCGCCGTGTCGTCGGCGAGGCCGACGGCATCGTCTCCCTCCTCGCGCTGGACGACGAACCGGCCGCGGCGACGATCCCACTCGTCCAGGCCCTCGGCGACCTCGAGGTGACCGCCCCGCTGTGGTGCGTCACCACGAACGCCGTCGCCGCCACCGGCACCGACGTCCCAGACCCCGGGCAGGCCGCGGTCTGGGGGCTGGGCACCGTCCTCGCCCTGGACCTGCCGCACCGCTGGGGTGGTCTCGTCGACCTGCCGGACCTCGAACCCCGGACGCTGACGAACCTGTCCGCCGCACTGTCCACAGGGGACGAGGACCAGCTCGCGGTCCGCGAGGGCGGTCTCCTCGCCCGCCGCATGACCCCGGCACCGGCCATGCCCGCCACCCCGTGGCGTCCGCGCGGCACGGTCCTCGTCACCGGCGGCACCGGCGGCATCGGTGCCCACCTGGCGCGCTGGCTCGCGGAGAACGGTGCCGAACACCTGGTCCTCACCAGCCGCCGCGGCGCGGACGCACCCGGCGCGGCGGAGCTCGAGGAGGAACTGACCGCACAGGGAGTTCGGGTCACGATCGCCGCCTGCGACGTCGCCGACCGGGACGCGGTCGCGGACCTCCTCGACCGGGTTCCGCCTCTCACCGCGGTCCTGCACGCCGCCAGTGCCCTTCCGGTTCCGGTGCCGCTGTCCGCGACCACGGTCGAGGACTTCGCCGAGACCGGCCGCGCCAAGGTCGACGGCGCCCGCCATCTCGACGAGCTGACCGGCGACCTCGACGCGTTCGTCCTCTTCTCCTCGGGCGCGGCGATCTGGGGGAGTGGCCAGCAGGCCGCGTACGGCGCGGCCAACGCCTACGTCGACGCGCTCGCCCACCGGCGCCGGGCGCGGGGCAAGCCCGCCACGTCGATCGCCTGGGGCGCCTGGGGTGGGGACACCATGGCCGCCGAGGGCGACCTGTCCCGCTACGGCCTCGACGCCATGGCACCCCGCCTGGCCATCGAGGCGTTGCGGCAGGCCGTCGCGGAAGACCACGCGAACCTGGTCGTCGCGGCCATCGACTGGGCCCGCTTCGTGCCGACCTACACCCTCGCCCGCCCCCGCCCGCTGCTGCGGGGGGTCCCGGCGGCCGCCGCGGTGCTGGCCGCCGAGGACACGGTCGAGCCGGACGCCGGCGCCGACGACCTGGTCAGCCGGCTCGCCGCGCTGTCCGAGGCAGACCAGGAACGCGCACTGCTCGACCTGGTCCGCGAGAAGGCCGCGGCCGTACTGCGGCACGCGAGCGCCGACGCCGTGCCGCCGCGGGCCGCGTTCCGCGAGCTGGGCTTCGACTCGCTCGCCGCCGTGGAGCTCCGCAACCAGCTGGCCGCGGCCACCGGGCTCACCCTGCCGGCGACCCTCGTGTTCGACCACCCGAACCCGACCGACCTCGCCGCGTTCCTGCGCGGCCGGCTCGGCCTGGCCGGCGAGACCGGCGACTCCGCGGTGTCCACGTTGGACAAGCTGGAGCAGGCCGTCGCCGGTCTGCCCGTCCAGGAGATCGAACGCACCCGGATCGTCGCCCGCCTGCAGGCGCTGGTGGGCGAACTGAACGACAGGACGCTGTCGGCCACGGCGGGCGAGGGGCAGGTCACCTCCGTGGTGGACAAGCTCAAGTCGGCGTCCAAGGAGGCGCTGCTCGCCTTCATCGACGACCTCGGCGTCGCCTGACTAGGAGACACTCAACATGACCGACGACAAGCTGCTCGAGTACCTCAAGCGGGTCACGGCGGACTTAACGCGGACCCGCGAGCAGTTGCGGGAGTTGCAGACCAGGCAGCCGGAACCGATCGCGATCGTCGGCATGGGCTGCCGGTACCCGACCGCCCACGGCCCCGACGAGCTGTGGCGGCTGGTCGCCGACGGCGTGGACGCCACCGGCCCGTACCCCACCGACCGCGGCTGGGCGGCCCTGTCGGAGCGGTTCGGCCTGGACTCGACGGGCTCCGGCCGCGGCGGGTTCCTCGCGGACGTGGCCGGCTTCGACGCCGGCTTCTTCGGCGTCAGCCCGCGTGAGGCGCTGGCCATGAGCCCCCAGCAGCGGCTCCTCCTCGAGGTCTCCTGGGAGGCGCTGGAACACGCCGGCATCGACCCGCTCTCGTTGCGGGGCAGCCAGACCGGCGTGTTCGCCGGCATCAACGGCGACGACTACGGCACGCTGATGATGGCCTCCGACGAGGACCTCGGCGGCTACTACAACACCGGCGCCGCCCCCGCCGCCGGCTCCGGCCGGATCTCCTACGTCCTCGGCCTCGTCGGCCCGACGGTCACCGTCGACACCGCGTGCTCCTCGTCGCTGGTCGCGCTGCACCAGGCCGCGCACGCGTTGCGGAACGGCGAGTGCGACCTGGCGCTGGCCGGCGGCGTCACGGTCATGTCCACGCCGTCCGCGTTCTTCGACTTCGGTCGCCAGGGCGGGTTGTCCTCCGACGGCCGCTGCAGGTCCTTCGCGGCCGCGGCGGACGGCACCGGCTGGTGCGAGGGCGTCGGCATCCTCGTGGTGGAGAAGCTGTCCGACGCGGTCCGCAACGGCCACCAGGTGTACGCGGTGGTGCGGGGCTCGGCGGTGAACTCCGACGGCGCGTCCAACGGCCTGTCCGCGCCGAACGGGCCGTCGCAGGAGCGGGTCATCCGCGCCGCGCTCGCCGACGCCCGACTGTCCACACACGACATCGACGCGGTCGAGGCGCACGGCACC
>NZ_JBJMIE010000770.1:0-5185 GCF_045807065.1 Actinophytocola sp.
AGTTGACGCATCGGTTGCGAGCAGCAGACAGGACTGGGCTGTTGCTCCGCTTCCGGTTGATCTGCTTCAGGCATGCATACAGGTTGCGTGTTCGGGTGCTCCGGCGGTACAGACAGAAATCACCTTCCTCGTGACAACTGCCCACCCCGAACGCGTCAGGCCCAGAGGAACGCACCGCCGTCGACCATGAACGTCTGGCCGGTGATGAAACGGCAGGCGTCCGAGCACAGAAACAACGCAACGGGTCCGATGTCGTGCTCGGGGTCGCCCTGGCGCCCGATCGGATGGTCCTTCATGAACTCCTGATGCGCCTCCGTGTCGCGCGCTGCCGACTCCAGACCGCGCTTTGACGCTGCGCCCGGCGCGATCGCGTTCACCACGACGCCGTCACGCCCCCACTCACGCGCAGCCGTGCGTGTCAACGCGCGGATCGCCTCCTTGGACGCGTTGTACGCGCCGTACCCGCGCATGCCGGTAATCCCGGCGGCGGAGACGAAGTTGACGATCCGGCCCCAACCCGCCGTTTTCATGTGCGGGTGCACCGCCTGCATCGCCCAGAGACTGCCCTTGACCCCGGAGTCATAGAAGACGTCGAGGTCTTCTTCGGTGATGTCGTCGACAGGCGCCGTCGGCCGGAAGGTCTGCGCGTTGTTGATGAGGGCGTCAACCCGACCGAACCGCTCCACCGTCGCGGCGACCATCGGTTCGAGCCCGGCCACGTACTTGGGCGTGAACGCCTTGTGCACCAGCCCGCGCAGCTGCTGGTGGCGCGGCGGGTCCATCCAGGACAGGTTGCCGACCCGGTACAGCTGCAGCGGCGACTCCTCGGGCAGTGCCACCGCGAGGTTGTTGGAGAACGCGCTGTGGTTGGACAGGGCGTGCACCGACTCCTGGTAGCCGAAGATGTGCCAGCCGCCGCGGTCCGGGTCGCGCCGGACCGGGGTGTGCGCGCACATCGCGTCGAACCAGGCGGTCAGCTCGTCCTCGTCCGCCGGTGGGCTCGTCCATTCCGGCGCTGTCTGCGTGGTCACGTGTGCCTTTCCCTTCCATGGTCCGGGTAAGCGGTCCGGGTAAGCGGTCCGGGTAAGCGGTCCGGGTGATCAGCCGAGCAGGTGTGCCATCGACCGCCTGACCAGGTCGGCCAGCATCGCGGGGTCGGTGAGCCGCTCGGCGCCGAAACCGAGGTAGACGGTGTCGTCGGTGACGATGCCGGCGCCTTCCGCCAGCGCCTTGTCGCTGCGCGTCCAGTCGTTGGCCGGCGGTTCGCTGCCGGCAGGTGGCCCGGGGACGGTGAAGCCGTCGAGGCCGTCCTCGAACGAGGTCTGCGCGGCGGGTGCGCCGTCGAGCGTGACCGCGGCGTCGTCCACGAACACACCGGCACCCTGGTTCTCCCAGTCGCTGATGTAGGACAGCGACAGCTCGACCTTCTCGCCCGCGTAGGCGCTCAGGTCGACCGTCCACTGTTGCCACCCGCCCGAGTCCCCGGAGGCCGCGTTCCACTCGCCGGTCGTGCCGGTCGGACCGCAGTCCGCGTCCTCGTAGTGCTCGATGAAGGGGTGGAGCTCCCGCAGGCCGTCGGCGCAGCTGTCCCCTGTGGACCGCGAGGTGTGCCCCTGGGTGTCCGGCAGCGTGGTCCAGTCGTCCTTGCCCACGGTGTGCGCCTCGACCGTGAAGAAGTCCCAGTCGGCCTCGGTGCTCATGGACACCCAGAAGCTCAACGCGCCCGTGGACTTCCCGGTGAGGTCCACCGTCGTGGTGAGCCGTTTCCAGGACAGGTCGGCGATCCCGCTGTAGGCGTCCCACCGACCGGTGTGCGGGGCGAACGGTCCGTTCGGCCGGTCCCAGCCGATCGCGGCGGAACTGGCGAACTGCGGGAACCGGTCGGGGCCCAGCACCGCCGACGTGGCCAGGAACGAGGACGTGTGGCCGGGTTCGAGCGTGGCGCTGAACCCGTCGAACGCGCCGCCCCGTCCCGTGAGCGCGTAGGGCCTGCCCGTCGCGGGGTCGGCGCCGCCTTCGTCGAACGGCACGTAGGCGCCGAGGTAGTACTGCTGGAAGTTGTTGTACGCCGGCACGCACCGCGGGTCGTCCGACCCGGTGCACTCGCCGAGGTCCGGGTCGGGCTGGTAGACGTACCCGCCGTTGCTGTTCTGGGCGTAGGAGGCGTACGCGCCGGTGTGCAGCAGCTTGCCGCCCTCGTTGAGGTAGTCGCGCACCGCCAGCTCGGTGAGGACACCGCCGCGTGAGATCGTCCCGCTCGGCTGGTCGGCGTTGCGCGGCACGACGTCGTCGCCGGTCTCCCAGACGATCGCGCGGTAGTGGCCGAGGACGCCGAGGGGATCGGGTGCCACGCGGCCGTTCGCGTCCATGTCGTACACGTCCGCGGAGTAGCCCGCCGCTTCCAGCGCGGCGACGTAGGCGCTCGCGTACTTCGCGGTGGTGCCCTGCTGCGCCGGTGCCGCGCCGGTGACGTCCTCGGTCGCCAGCACCAGCACGTCGCCGCCGATGTCGCCGGCGACCGTGTACGTGAACTCCGCGCTCCGCGCGCCGCGGGTGGTGAACCAGACGGTGACCCGGTCCCCCGGCGCCGTGCCGCGGACCGTCCCGCGCATGCGGTGGTAGTACGCGTCGTAGTCCTTCCCGTAGCGCTCGCCGCCCTGCCACTCCCCGGTGTCGGCCGACACCTCGCGGCCGCCGTTCACGCGGTAGTGCAGCCGCACCGGGCCGAGCCTGCGTTTGACGTCCACCTGCACCGGTTGCTCGGTGCCGTAGCTGACCGGGAAGTCGTCGACGACGAAGTCCGGGGTGGTGGTGCCGAGGTGGCTCACCGGGTCCGCGGGGGTGCGCGCGGAGTTGGCCACGTCCATGGCGAACGGCAGGTTCTTCTGGAACTCCGCCTCCACCAGGGCCTCGTCGTCGGGGAAGACGAAACCGCAGCCGTCGCATCCCTCGTCCAGCTCGATGAGCCACGAGAGGGTGCCGTAGGTGCCGTGCGCGTGGTCGGAGAGCTCGCCGTTGTCCGGCCCCACCGACGGGTCGGAGCTGAACCCGGGGATGCCCGGGTTGCCGTAGTCGCCGGACAGCGCCTCGTAGACGGGGTCGTCGATCGTGTGTTCCGGGATCTGCCAGCGCGACGGGTAGAGCATCTCCGCGCCGTAGGAGTGGTAGTTCACCATGAACGCGAACCCGATCTTGCGGAGCAGCCTGTCCACCGCACGCGTCTCCGGCTCGCTGTTCGGCGCGGTGCCGCGGTACTTGTCGCTGCTCGGCAGGCTCGACGCGCCCTCCTCGTCGTAGCCGAAGCGCGTCGCGAAGTTGCGGTTGAGGTCGACCCCGTCCACGCCGGTGATCTTCCCGTCACCGTCGTTGTCGCGGAGGTTCTTGCGCCACAACCGGTTCCCCTCGGTGAAGGTGAAGTCGTAGCCGTCGGGGTTGGCGACCGGGACGAACCACAGCTCGGTGCCGGACAGCAGTCCCCGCAGTCCGCGTTTGCCGGCGAGCACGTGCTTCAGCAACCGCATGGTGACCTCCGTGGAGATCCACTCGCGCGCGTGCTGGGTGCCGAGGTAGAGCACGGCCGGCCGCGCGCCGTCCCGCGTGGACCGCGCGTTCGCGGTGACCTTCGCCGCCAGGATGTCCTTGCCCTGCAGCGACTTCCCGATCGAGGTGAGCCGGACGACGTCGGGGTTCGCGGCCGCGAGCCGCCTGAGCTGGTCGGCGATGCCGCCGGGTTCGGAGTAGGAACGCCACACCTGGTACCCGTCGGCGGCCTGCTCGGCGGCGGCCGCCGCCTGGGTGCGCCCCCGCGCGTCCCGCACGGGCCGCGGGTCGAGGTGCAGCTTGCCGAACAGGCCGGTGTCCGCGGGGGAGGCCACGACCTCGACCCGCTCGCCGTCGCCGCTCGGCCGCGTCGTCACGACGTCCATGCCGAGTCCTTCGAGCCGGTCACCGGTGCCCGCCGCGCCGGTGACCTCGTACAGCTCGAGTGTGGACGCGCTCTGCTGCCAGCCCGGCTGCGCGCCCGCGGCGGGCACGACGGCGCCGAGTCCGACGACCACGGCGATGATCAGTGAGGCACGTCGTGCCACGGCGGATGTTCCTTCCACACGGGAGAATCGTTGCTCAAGAGGTCCGCACGCGCTTCTGCGTGAAGGTGGTGGCGACCCAGTCCGGGTCGTAGATCGTGTTCCGGTAGGGGTCGCCCCGGTCGGAGCACAGGAACGCGACGACCGGTGGCGGACCGCGGTAGCTCTCGAAGTAGCGGTCGACCGCCGCGTACACGCAGCCGGTCGACCCGCCGGCGAACAGGCCGTGGTCGCGCAGCAGCGCGTGGCAGCCGGCCACCTCGTCCCGTTCCGACACCACCACGACCTCGTCGATCAGTGCCTGGTCGAGCAGCGCGGGCCGGATGCCGGAGCCGATGCCGGGGATGTGCCGCCGCCGCGGCGGGGCGCCGAAGATCACCGAGCCCTCGACGTCCACCGCGACCACGGTCACGTCCTGGTTGGCCGCCTTGACCCGCCGCGACAGCCCGGCGATCGTGCCGCCCGTGCCGACCCCGACGAACAGGTAGTCGATGCGGGCCAGCGATCCGACGAGCTCGCCGCCCGTCAGCTCGTAGTGGCCGCGCACGGCGTCGGTGTTCGAGTACTGGTCCGGCCAGTACGAGTCGGCGATCCGTGCCCGCAGCTCGGCCACCCGCGCCAGCCTGCCGCGCAGGTACCCGCCCGCGTCGTCCGGCCGGTCCACCTTCTCCACCCACGTGCAGGACTCCCGCAGCAGCCGCTCGGTCGGCGCGTTCACGGTCGGGTCGATGACCGGCACGAACAGCACGCCCAGCGACCGGCAGAGCTTCGCCAGCGCGAGCGCGAAGTTGCCGGACGAGGACTCGACGACCGTCGTGCCGCGGGTGATCTCGCCCCGGCGCACGGCCTCCCGGACGATCCAGAACGCGGACCGGTCCTTCGCGCTGCCGCTGGGGTTCGCCGACTCCATCTTCACGAACAGGTCGAGGTCGTCGCGATGGAGCCGCACCACCTCCGTCGGGGCGAGCCGGTCGCCGAAAGCCTCGATCCGCTGCCACAGCACCTCGTCCATCAGCCCCACCTCGCCCGTGGCCCGTGCGCTCGCCGCGTCAGGCCGCGCAGACCCGGAACCCGATGTCGTAGCAGCTGTACTCGGGGTG
>NZ_JBJMIE010000771.1:0-23099 GCF_045807065.1 Actinophytocola sp.
AGGCTCGGGACGGTCGTGACCCCGAGCCCGGCGGCGACGAAGCCGAGCCGCGCGGACCAGTCGCCCAGCTCGGCGACCACCCGCGGCCGCCGCAGCGTCGGCCAGGCGCCGAACTGGGGCTCGCCGCGCGCGCCGCGACCGGCGATCCAGTCCTCCTCCTCGAGGTCCGCGACCGCGACCCGCTCCGCACGGGCCAGCCGGTGCCGTGGGCCGACCGCGAGCAGGAGCGCGCCGGCCGGCAGCCGCTCGAGCTCGATGCCGGTCAGGTCCCAGCCGGGCAGGCCCTCCCCGGACGACAGGATCGCCAGGTCCAGGCGGCCGGCCCGCAGCCGCCGGATCTGCACGGGCGTCGAGGACTCCAGGAAGCCGATCTCGATGGCCGGGTGCTCGGCGCGGACGCGGGCGATCGCGCCCGGCACGAGCCGCATCGCCGTGGTCGGGAACCCGCCGAGCGCGACCCGGCCGCCGAGCGGCGCCGACAGGTCCGCCAGCTCGCGCTGCGCGGCGTCGAGCTGGTCGAGGATCGTCGCCGCCCGCGCCGCCAGGCGGTTCCCCGCCTCGGTCGGTTCCACGCCGCGCGGACCGCGCCGGAACAGCTCCGCGCCAGTGGCGGCCTCGAGCGCGGCGATCTGCTTGGAGAGCGCGGACTGCGTGAAGCCGAGCCGCTCGGACGCGGCGGTGAGCGAGCCCGTCTCGAGCACCGCCCGGAGCGCACGCAGCAGCTGCGGGTGGACGTTCAGGCTCATGGCGTTCATTATGCCGGTCTGGAATGTCTACCGTGACGATCAGTCGCTGGTGGCATGCCCGGATCGCGCGCAGACTCGAGGTATGAGCAAGATCTGGTTCATCACCGGTACATCGAGTGGTTTTGGTCGCCTCTGGGCGGAGGCCGCGCTGGAACGCGGCGATCGCGTGGTCGCCACCGCGCGCACCACCGAGAGGCTGAAGGACCTCGCGGAGCGCTTCCCGGAGGCCGTCCTCCCGCTGGAGCTGGACGTGACCGACCGGGAGGGCGTCTTCGCGGCGGTCGACCGAGCCGTGGCGCGCTTCGGCCGCATCGACGTCGTCGTGAACAACGCCGGCTACGGCCACTTCGGCATGGTCGAGGAGGTGACTGAGCGCGAGCTGCGGCAGCAGCTGGAGACGAACTTCTTCGGCGCCGTCTGGGTGACACAGGCCGTCCTCCCCGTCCTGCGGCGGCAGGGTGGCGGACACCTCCTCCAGGTGACGAGCGAGGGCGGCGTCCGCGCCTACCCGGGCATCGGCGCCTACCACGCCTCGAAGTGGGCACTTGAGGGCATCTCCGAGTCGCTGGCGCAGGAGATCGAGGGCTTCGGCATCCACGTCACCTGCGTCGAGCCCGGACCGTACGCGACCGAGTGGCTCTCGCGCGGCTCGCGCCACAGCACCGAACTGCCGGAGTACTCGGAGGTTCGCGCCGCGACGGCACCGGAGTTCGAGGTGGGGGAC
Organism: Actinophytocola sp.; assembly: GCF_045807065.1. Classification (GTDB taxonomy): domain Bacteria; phylum Actinomycetota; class Actinomycetes; order Mycobacteriales; family Pseudonocardiaceae; genus Actinophytocola. The sequence goes on from NZ_JBJMIE010000771.1 coordinate 1,471, forward strand.
CCCGCCGCCACCAAGCAGGCGATCCTCGAACTCGTCGACGCCGAACGCCCACCGCGCCGGCTCATCCTCGGCCGCGTCTTCCCAGCCATCGAGGAGGTCTACGAGCAACGCCTGCGAACATGGGGCGACTGGCAACCGGTGTCGCTCAACGCCTTCGGCTCACAGCTCGGCTGAGTTCCCTCCGTCGGGTGTCAGCTCGGTAGCGCGCCCGCTGCCGGTTCGGTTGCGGTTACGGGTCGCTGACTCCGGCGTCGGCCGGGAACCGGCTGCGGTGTCGATTGAGGAATGTGGGATCGGCAGCCATCGCGGTCGCCAGCTCCGCGGTGGTGTCGGTCGCCGAGGCGGCTGCCGTCAGTGCGCAGCCTGCCGTGGCCCAGGCTGGGCCGTCACTCAGCAGCGGGTTCGCTTGGCACGGTTGCGGCGGCGGGTCGCGGACGACGCTGCCCGGCAGGCGTCGGTGCGGTTCGTGCGCGGTTTGGGTTCTGCCGCCGGCCGAACGGGCCGGTCGGCCGGATCAGTGTCATGCGCGCGTCAGGGCCACCAACGGGATCTCTCGCTGGGCCTTCTCCTCATGGTCGAGGAAGAACGGGTACGCCCTCGTGATCTCCGCCCACAAGCGTTCGCGTTCCTCGCCGCGGAGGACCACTGCCGTGGCCTGGTAGGACTCGTCGCCTGCTTCCACCGTCACCGTCGGGTTCGCCACCAGGTTCGCGTACCAGTCCGGTGCCTTGCGCGCACCCGCGTTCGACGCGATGACGACCACCCGGTCGCCGTTCGGGTGGAACATCATCGGGGTCGTGTGGGGTGTGCCCGTGCGGGCGCCCGTGGTCGTGAGCAGCAGCAGCCGTTCCCGGTGCATGCCCTCGATCTCGCCGCCCGCGCGGAACTGTTCGATGACCCTGCGGTTGGTGTCCTTGATGTTCTGGAGGTCCATGGCGCCACCCTAGCCACGGCCACCGACACGTCACGCCGTCGCGAAGGCGGGCAGGAGCGGAACCCGGGGGACGGGATCTACTGCTGGTAGCCCTCCACTACGCCTTCCGGGCGGGCCTGGGCCTCGTCCGGGTTCTCGCCGGCGCTGCGGCGGGCGCGGCGCTGGCGCAGCAGGTCCCAGCACGTGTCCAGCTCGACCTCGATGGCACGCAGCCGCTCGTGGTTCGGTTCGTGCCCGGCGCGCTCCAGCTTGTGCTCCTCGTCGATGAGTGCGCTGATGCGGCTCGTGAGCTCCTTGTCGTCCATGGCTACATGCTGGCAGAGCCGCGCCGGACCCGCCCACGTCGCCTCATGCCGCGACGGGAAGCGGGTGGGTGGGCAGGGGAGTGGCAGACCTCGGGGCACCGGTCAGGACCACCGCCGTGGCGTTGTCTCGGGCGCCCGCGGCGTGGGCGGCCCGCACCAACGCCTCGGCCGGGTTCGGGGCCTGGCGCAGGACGGTCGCCATGGCCTCGTCGGTCAGGGTCTTGTGCACGCCGTCGGTGGTCAGCACCAGCGCCGTCGCGCTGGTCTCGGTGGTGCCGTAACGGCTGGTGGACGCGGTGTGGACGCTGGTGGTGACCACGTGCGCCATCCTCGGCGTGACCTCCTCGCCGCGGTCCTGGAAGTACTGGGCGAGGGTGTGGTCCCTGGTGAGCTGGCGCAGTTCCCGGCCGTCCCACGCGTACGCCCGGACGTCACCCACCCAGCCGATGCGGTAGCCGCCCCCGAACGGCTGAGCGACGACCAGGACGCAGTCACCCGCGGTGACCGCGTCCTGGGCCGCATCGAGTGCCGCGGACGGACCCGCGGCCGCTGGGACGCCGACCGCGGCCGTCGCCGCGAGGAGTGCCGCATGGGCGGCGGTCAGGTCGTCACCGACGCCGTCGGCCAGTGCCACGACGCCGTTCGCCGCGGCCACCGCGTCCGCGTTCACCGCGCGGGTGCCCTGGTGGCTGGCGGTCCGCCATGCTGGTTGGGTGTCCATCTCGGCCTCCTCGCCGCGTCTCTACCAGCGAGGATGCGACGGGAAGCTGAGCGTTGGCTGTGGGTGGGATGATGTTCGGCTGTGGGGGGCCGGCGCCGGCGTCGCCGACCCGTCAGGGGTTCAGCAGCCGCAGTTACCGCCGCAGCAGCCACCGCTGCAGTCGCTGCCGCAGCCACATCCGCATCCGCCTCGCATGACAACCTCCAGTGGTTGGTCCGTTACATGCGCAGGTCACAATGTTACGGACCGCGGTCGCCGGCCATCAGTACCCGATCGGGGGTTTCTGCGTCACGCGGGTAGCCGCAGCGACAGCCGGATCGCCTGGGCCCGGTCCGCGTGGTGGCGGGCCGCCGCCCGGTCGCCGCGTCGTTCGTGGAGGCGGGCGAGGAGCTCGGCCACGTCCGCTTCCGAGCGGCGGTCGCCGTTGCGGTGGTGGCGGGCCAGTGCGGTGGTCAGCAGGCGGCCGGCCGCCGTCAGCTCGCCGGTGTCCAGGCACAGTTCGCCGAGGCTCTGGTTCGTGTAGCCGACGCAGTGCTCGTCGTCCAGCTCGCGGAAGATGGCCAGGGCCCTGGCGAGGTGGTCGCGGGCGGCGGCCAGGTCGCCCCGGCGCTGGTGCAGGGCGGCCAGGCGTTTCAGGGCGTGGGCCTGCCGGTGGCGGTCGCCGATCGCCGCGCACAGCTCGTACGCGTCGGTGAACCAGCGGCCCGCCTGCGCCAGGCAGCCCAGCGCCAGCCACACCGAGCCGGCCGCCAGCCTCGCCACCGCCTCGCCGTGCCGGTCGCCCACCCGGGCGAACAGGGTGAGCGCGTCGTGACAGCGGTCCAGGGCCTGGTCGTGCGCACCGAGGATCCGCAGCACGGTGCCCAGACCGGCCAGCGCCACCGCGGCACCCCGGTCGTCACCGATCTCGGTGAACAGCTCGTGCGCGGCGGTGAAGGTGGCCCGGGCCTCGGCGTAGTCGTCCCGGTACAGGGCCACCTGACCCAGGTTGCGCAGGGTGATCGCCTCGCCGCGGCGGTCGCCGCACCGCCGGGCGGCGGCCAGGGCCTTGACGTGGGTGCGCTGCCAGTCGTCCTGGTGGCCGCGCAGGTCGAAGAACGGCGCGAAGGTCGCGGCCAGCCGCCAGGCGTGGTCGTCGCGGCCCCAGGCCTCGGCCAGGGACACCATCGCCACGCCGGTGTGCCGCTCCGCCTCGAACCACTCGACCGCGTCCCCGGCCGGCGGCACGGCCACGGGCAGCACGCCGAAGTACGGCATCCCGGCGGCCGCGACGGAGGCCCGCGCCAGGTACCCCGCCAGCACCCGGCCGACCGCCGCGCCGTCCCGTTCGGACAGTTCGGCCGCGTAGCACCGCAGCAGGTCGTGCAGGCGGTACCGGTCCGGGCCCACCGGCTCCACCAGGTGGTTGTCCACCAGCACGTCCAGCACGTCGTCGGCATGCGGGCGGTCCAGCAGCGCGCCCACCACCCAACCCGGCCACCGCAGCGGCCCCAGCGAGCCCAGCAGCCGGAACGCACGCGCCGCGTCGGCCGGCAGCGACGCGTAGCTCAGGCCGACGCTCGCGCGCACGGCCAGGTCGCCGACCGACAGCTCGTCCAGTCGGCGCCGCTCGTCGCGCAGGCGGTCGGCCAGGGTGCGCAGTGTCCAGCCCCGGCGGTGGGCCAGGCGGGTGCCCGCCACCCGGATCGCCAGCGGCAGGCGGCCGCAGAACCGCAGGATCGCCGCCGCGCTGACGGGTTCCGCCCGGGTGCGGGCCGCTCCCACGATGCCGGCCAGCAGGCGGGCCGCCTCCGGTTCGCCCAGCACGTCCAGCTCGACCGGGTGCGTGCCGACCAGGTCCGGCAGCATCACCCGGCTCGTGACCAGCACCGCGGAGCCACCGGCCCCCGGCAGCAGCGGCGCGACCTGCGCCGCAGACACGGCGTCGTCCAGCACCAGGCACATGCGCCGCCCGGTCAGCGCGGACCGCAGGAGCGCGGCCCGTTCCGCCAGCGTGCGCGGGATGTCGGTGACGCCCACCGCACGCAGCAGCTCCGGCAGCACGTCCACCGGCCGGCGCGGGGCCGCCGAGGTGCCCGCCAGGTCGAGGTGCAGCTGGCCGTCGGGGAACGCCGGCCTGGTCAGGTGCGCCACCCGCACGGCCACGGCCGACTTCCCCACGCCGGGCGGCCCGGACAGGACGACCACCGCGGGGGTGTCACGGTTGCTGATGAGGGTGATCAGTTCGCTGATGAGCTCGTCGCGGCCGGTGAAGTCGGGGAGGTCGCGGGGGAGCTGGCACACCGGGGTGAGCGCGGCCAGCAGCTCGGGGCCCGGCGCGGTGTCCAGCTCGGCACGCAGGACCCGCGACGCCTCGGTGTAGGCGGCCACGGCGTCCGCGCGCCGGCCGGCCGCGGTCAGCGCGTGGATCAGCAGCTGCCACAGCTCCTCGCGCAGCGGGTGCTCGCTGAGCAGGCCGCGCAACCCGGCGACGGCGGCGTCGTGCTCACCCCGGTCGACGGCCTCCCGCAACCGCTGCTCCCGAGCGGACAGCCACAGCTCGGCGAGCCGCGCGCGGGTCGGCTCGAAGGCGTGGCAGGTCGGCAGGTCCTCCAGGAAGCGGCCGCGCCACAGGTCGGGGTCGCGCGTCTCCTCGAACCGGCACAGGTCGATCTCGACGGGGGACGCCCGCAGCAGGTACCCGCCGGGCCGGCGCTCGATGCGGTCGTCGAGCAGGCGGCGCAGACCGTGCACGTAGGTCCGCACGTTGGCGGCGGCCGACCGCGGCGGCGCGTCCGGCCAGAGGACGTCGACCAGCACGTCGGTGCTGACCGCGGTGTTCGGCCGGAGCAGGAGGGTGGCCAGCAGCAGGCGCGGCTTCGGCCCGCCGAGTGCCACCGGTCGCCCGTCGACCTCGGCCTCGAGCGGCCCGAGCATCCGGAACGCGACCGTCGCCACGGCAAGGATGGTATGCGTGGAGTGTCCGAATGGGAACTGCCCGTCACTCCGCGGCGGTGAGCACCTCCGCGGTGAACCCCGCCGCGTCGGCGAGTGCGACCAGTTCGGCGCCACGCCCGGCGGGCAGCAGCACCAGCGGTAGTGGTCCGACCCGCACGAAGGTCCACGGCACCCTGGTGCCAGCACTACCGCGAGGAGCCGGTGCCGGTCAGGAAGTGGTACGCCGGCAGCGGGCCGACGCACTCGGTGTCCACGCCGGCGAGGACCTCCAGGGCGCCGATCGCCGCTCGGGCGGGGTCGATCTCCTTGTGGGGGAGGAGGAAGGCGCGGCGTTCCTCCGCGTGGTCGCGGTCGGGGAGGTGCGCCTCGGCGCGGGCGGCCGCGGTGACCGGGGCCAGGAGCGCGTCCGAGCGGGCGCGTCGCCACGTGACCAGTTGCTCGCCGAGGCGGACGCGGGTGAAGAGGTCGCCGTTGCCCTGCCACCCGGACCGGCGCTCGTCGAACACCGCCTGCAGGGCCTCGTCCTCGTTGAACCTCAGGTACGCGTGGAACTCGACCACGCCGTCCAGGCGGTCGAGGTCGGCACGCAGGCCGGCCGCGTCGGCGGCCAGCACCTCGGCACGCACGGCGTCCTCGTCGGTGGCGGTGGTGCCGAACTCCAGCGGCACCACCGGGCCGGTGCGGACCAGCTCGGACAGCACCGCCAGGTGCGTCGACGCGTCCCACCGCGTGCTCACCACCACGGCGAGGTCCTGCCACGTCACCACGCGGTGCCCCGACGCGTGGCCCGCGCGCACGACCCCGTGCAGGAGAAGGCTCACCGCGCGGCCTCAGGCATGGGCGACCGCCCCGGTGTCGGGTTCGAGGTTGACGAACGAGTACGGCGGCCGCGGACCGAGCACGTCGACCGCCAGCTCGGGGTGGGCCGCCGCCTCGGCCCTGAAGTCCGGCTCGGCCTCCGCGCGCACCAGGTAGGCGGCGTCCAGCAGGGGGATTCCGGACCTCCTCGTCCGGAGCACGGTTTCCGTGGCGTGGGGGGACAGTGCCTCGTGCAGTGCCGCCGCGGCCGCCGAAGCGTCCCGTCTCATGCGGGCCGCCGCCGCCAGGCGGTTGCGGCGCACCGCCAGGTACTCCGTGTCGGACAGGTCTTCGGCCGGCACCTCGGCCGACTCGTCGGGACGGGGGAGCCGTGCCCGCACGCCCCACTCGCGGTGACCCGCCACGCGGTCGAGCCAGGCGAGCGCCTGGTCGTGGTGTTCGGTGAGCAACCCCACCGCCGCGGGCTCGTCGTCCACGACCGTGGCCAGACGCAGTGGTAACACGGGACTGTGCGCGAACACCGCCCGCACGACCTCGTCGTGCCGCCGCGCCAGCGCGACCAGGGGATCGTCCGGGCTCGGGTTCCTGTGCCACCGCGCGCGGTGCGCCTCCAGCTCCACGAACGGCGCCAGGTCCACCTCCGCCACGACCAGTGCCAGGCCGTCATGCGTCACCAGCCGCACGTCCGGGTGGGGTGTGTGCTCGCGTGTGATCGCGTACGCGCACAGGCCGCGGGTCATGACGGACCCCTCACTCACGTGTCGGTGGTGCCATCCGCCGGTCTGATCGACGGCCGCGGAGCCGGTGTTACTCGCCTGCCCCGGGTCCCCTGTTACCTCCGTGTCCGGTTCGGCACCGAAACATACGCGGGAGTAGACAAGGCGGCGGACACCGTGACTGCGACTGGTCCAACACCGGTCCGACCAACGAGAGCCAACCACATTCGTCCCGAATTGTTCGGCGGAGAGCACGCGGGCCGGTCACTTGGGTGCCGGCCTCCTCACTTCCTGCACGTGCGTCCGGCGCGCGCAATGTCGCACGCCTGAAACATTCGTGCACCCGCGCGTAACCCGCGCTCCTTAGCGTCCCTGGAAGCCGACTCGAGGAGGACAGCGCGTGACGATCGCGGCGCCGGTCACCGGCACCATCGACACACACTGCCCATACTGCGCGCTTCAGTGCGGAATGCGTCTGACGGGCAAGACCGTCGAGCCACGGGAGTTCCCCACCAACCGAGGTGGGTTGTGCCAGAAGGGCTGGACGTCGGCCGCCCTGCTCGACTCGCCCGGCCGGCTGACCGAGCCACTGGTCCGCGTGGACGGCGAGCTGCGGCCCGCGACCTGGGACCGGGCGCTCGACCTCGTCGCCAACCGGGTCATCGAGATCCAGGCCACACACGGTCGCGACGCGGTCGCGGTGTTCGGCGGCGGCGGGCTGACCAACGAGAAGTCCTACCTGCTCGGCAAGTTCGCCCGCGTCGCGCTGGGGACCTCGCGGATCGACTACAACGGACGCTTCTGCATGTCGTCGGCCGCCGCGGCCGGCACCAGGGCGTTCGGCATGGACCGGGGGCTGCCCTTTCCGGTCTCCGACCTCCGGGGCGCCGACGCGGTGCTCCTCGTCGGCGGCAACCCGGCCGAGACGATGCCGCCGTTCGTCCAGCACCTGCGGGACGCCGAGCTGATCGTCGTCGACCCGCGCCGGTCGGCGACCGCGGAGCTGGCGGCACTGCACCTGCAACCCGCGCCCGGCACGGATCTCGCGCTGGCACTGGGGATCCTGCACGCGGTGGTCGCGGACGGCCACCTGCGGCACGACTACGTCGCCGAGCGCACCACCGGGTTCGACGAGGTGTGGCGGATCGCGGCCACCTGGTGGCCGGAACGGGTCGAGCGGGTGACGGGGGTGGCGGCGGCCGACCAGCGTTCGGTCGCCGCCCTGCTCGCCGGCGCCACCAACGCCTACGTGCTGACGGCGCGGGGGACCGAGCAGCACGCCCGCGGCGCGGACATGGTCGGCGCGTGGATCAACCTGGCGCTGGCGCTGGGACTGCCCGGCCGCCCCGGGTCCGGTTTCGGCTGCCTGACCGGGCAGGGCAACGGACAGGGCGGTCGCGAGCACGGTCAGAAGGCCGACCAGCTGCCCGGTTACCGCAGGCTCGACGACCCCGCGGCCCGTGCGCACGTGGCCGCCGTGTGGGGCGTCGACCCGGACTCCCTTCCCCGGCCGGGTGTCTCGGCCTACGAGCTGCTCGACGAGAACCCGCGCGGCCTGCTGGTGTTCGGCAGCAACATCGCGGTCTCCGCCCCGCACGCCAACCGGGTCGCGCGCGCACTGTCCGACGCGGACCTGCTGGTGGTCGCGGACGTGGTGATGTCCGAGACCGCCGCGATGGCCGACGTCGTACTGCCGGTGGCGCAGTGGGCCGAGGAGGACGGCACGCTCACCAACCTGGAGGGCCGGCTCCTCCTGCGGCGCGCGGCGGTCCGGCCACCGGCCGGCGTCCGGACGGACCTCGAGGTGCTGCACGGTCTCGCGGCCCGCCTCGGCCAGCCGGCGGAGCGCTTCCCGGTCGACGCGGAGGAGGTCTTCGACGAGCTGCGCCGCGCGTCGGCCGGCGGGCTCGCCGACTACTCCGGCGTCACCTACGCGCGCCTGCGCGACGGCGAGGCACTGCACTGGCCGGTGCCGTCGACGGACCACCCCGGCACGCCCCGCGCGTTCCTCGACCGCTTCGCCCACCCGGACGGGAAGGCCCGGTTCGCGCCGGTCGACCACAGTGGACCGGACGAGCCACCCGACGAGGAGTTCCCCCTGCAGGCCACGACCGGCCGGGTGTTGCAGCACTACCAGTCCGGCGCGCAGACCAGGCTCGTGCCCGAGCTGGTGGCGGCCGTGCCGGAGGCGTACGTCGAGGTGCACCCGGACACCGCCGCCCGCGCCGGCCTCGGGCACGGCGACCTCGCCCACGTCGTGTCCCGGCGCGGCACGGTGCGCGCGCGGGTGCGGTGCGTGCCGACGATCCGGGTCGACCTCGTGTTCCTCCCGTTCCACTTCCCCGGTGACGGCAGGGCGAACCTGCTGACCAACCCGGCGCTGGACCCGACCAGCCGGATGCCCGAGTTCAAGGTCTGTGCGGTGCGGCTGGAGGCGGCGTGAGGAGCATTGTCATCGTCGGGTACGGCATGGCCGGTGCCCGGCTCGCCGAGGAGATCCGCGGACGGGACACCGAGAACACCGGGGTGACCGTCCTCGGCGCCGAGCCGCACCACGCGTACAACCGGATCCTGCTGTCCAGTGTGGTCGGTGGCGGCATGACGCCCGAGATGGTGCGCCTGCACGACGCCGGCTGGGCCGGGAAGCACGGCGTGGACCTCCGGCTGAGCACCACCGCGGCCGGGATCGACCGGGTGGCAAGGAAAGTCACGCTCACCGACGGCTCCACAGTGGACTACGACGCGCTGGTCCTGGCCACCGGCAGCCGGCCGTGGGTGCCGCCGTGCGAGGGACTGCTCGTCGATGGTGTGCTCGCGCCGGGCGCGGTCGCGTTCCGCACGCTCGACGACTGCGCGCGGATCCTCGCCGCGTCCAGGCCCGGCGCGCCGGTCGCCGTCGTGGGCGGCGGCCTGCTCGGGCTCGAAGCCGCGCGGGGCCTGGCCGGCCGGGGCAACCTCGTCACCGTCGTGCACCCCGTCGGCCACCTCTTGGAACGCCAGCTCGATCGGGGTGCGGGGCAGGTGCTCGCCGCGCGGCTCGCGACGCTCGGCATCGAGGTGCGGCTGGGTGTCAGGGCCGCCAGGTACGTGCCGGGCGACGGGCTCAAGCTCGACGACGGCAGCCACGTCCCGGCCGACCTCGTCGTGGTCTCCGCCGGCGTCATCCCGGAGACCACGCTCGCCCGCGACGCCGGACTGACCACCGACCGCGGCATCGTCGTCGACGACTCCTTGCGCACCAGCGACTTCCGCGTCCACGCCATCGGCGACTGCGCGCAGCACCCCGGCACCGTCTCCGGGCTCGTGCAGCCGGCGTGGGAGCAGGCCGCGGTGCTCGCGGACCTGCTGACCGGCGCGCGCCCGGCCGCCCGCTACCGGGGCACGCCGGTCGTGACCCGGCTGAAGGCCAAGGACGTCGACCTCGCCGCTCTCGGCGAGGTCCACACCGAGGTGGACAGCCCGGACGCGGAGGTCCTGTGCCTGACCGATCCCGCCCGCGGCAGGTACGCGAAGCTCGTGCTCCGCGACGACCGGGTCACCGGCGCGATCGTGCTCGGCGTGCCGGACGCGGCGGCCACGATCACCCAGCTGTACGACCGGGGGATCCCCGCGCCGTCGGACCGCATCGCCCTGTTGCTCGGCCGTGCGCTCCCACCGGGCGCCACCGTCGCGCACAGCCCGGCAGACCTCCCGGCGGCCACAACGGTGTGCCGCTGCAACACCGTCAGCAAGAGCCAGCTGGTCAAGGCGTGGCGTGGCGGCGCGCGGGGCGTCGCCGGCCTCGCCACCGCAACGAAGGCCACCACCGGCTGCGGCAGCTGCCGCGACACCGTGTCCGCCATCGCCGACTGGCTGGCGAGCTCCGAGGAAGGCACGTCATGACCGCCGTCACCGAAACCACCGCCATGGCACCGAAGTCCGTCGTCCGCCGCCGCGGGCGCTGGATCGACGACTGGAACCCGGACGACGAACGGTTCTGGGAGTCGACCGGCAGGCGGGTCGCCCGCAAGAACCTCGTCTTCTCGATCTTCGCCGAGCACCTCGGGTTCGCGCTGTGGGTGCTGTGGTCGGTGGTCGTGATCAACCTCGCCAACGCCGGGCTGCCCATGTCCCTGTCCGAGGCGTTCTGGCTCACGTCCATCCCGAACCTGGTGGGCTCCGCGCTGCGCATCCCGTACACGTTCGCGGTGCCGAGGCTCGGCGGTCGCGTGTGGACGACGATCAGCGCGTCGCTGTTGCTGATCCCGTCGCTGCTGCTGGCGTTCCTCGTGCCCAGCGGCTGGCTCGCGACCCAGTCGCACGACACGCGGTTCTGGATCCTGCTGCTGTGCGCGGCGACCGCGGGTGTCGGCGGCGGCAACTTCTCCTCGTCCATGGCCAACATCTCGTTCTTCTACCCGGAGCGGAAGAAGGGCCTGGCGCTCGGGCTGAACGCGGCCGGCGGCAACCTGGGCGTGGCCGTGGTGCAGCTGGTCGTGCCGCTCGTGGTGCTGATCGGGGTGCCGGCCGCCGCGGCGAAGCTGCCGCGGCACGAGGTGCACCTGGCCTACGCCGGTCTGATCTGGATCCCGTTCGTCGTGGTCGCCGCGCTGTGCGCGTGGTTCTTCATGGACAGCCTGACCCAGGCGAAGGCGGACACCCGCTCCTACGTGACCGCCCTGCGGCACGGGCAGACCTGGATCATGTCGGTCCTCTACATCGGCACGTTCGGCTCGTTCATCGGCTACTCCTTCGCGCTGCCCCTGGTCATCAAGAACACCTTCCCGGAGTTCCTGGCCGCCAACCCGTTCGTCGCGACCTACCTCGCCGGCCTCGGGTTCATGGGCGCGCTGATCGGCTCGGTGGCCCGCCCGTTCGGCGGCTGGTTGTCCGACCGGATCGGCGGCGCGAAGGTGACGCTCGCGTGCTTCACCGGCATGGCCGCGTTCACCCTGCTCGCCATCGTCGGCGTCAACGCGCACAGCTTCGGGCTGTTCTTCGGCTCGTACCTGGTGATCTTCCTGCTTTCCGGCGCGGGCAACGGTTCCACGTACCGGATGATCCCCGTGATCTTCGGAGAGCTGGGCCGCGCGGAGGCCGCGGCGAAGGGCCTGGACAAGGCCGAGACCACGCTGAGGTTCAAGCGGGAGGCCGCCGCGGTGATCGGCATCGCGGGCGCCGTCGGGGCGTTCGGCGGGTTCCTCATCCAGTTGGTCTTCCGCCAGGCGAGCCTCGGCGTCACCGCGCAGGTGACCGCGGCGACGAGCCTGGCGGAGAAGCAGGCGATCGCGGCGGCCCACCAGGACTGGTCGACGTCCGCGCTGTGGGTGTTCCTCGTCGCCTACCTCGTCTTCGCGGTCCTGACCTGGTTCTTCTACCTGCGCCGGAGCTTCGCGGTCAGCCGCGTCCCGAGCCTGGCGCACGCGGGGGTGTAGCCGTATGCCGAGAACTCTTGTCGTCGCGGGCAACGGGCCGGTCGGGCACCGGCTCGTCGAGGCCCTCCGGGACCGGGACGCGGGTGGTGAGTGGCGCGTCGAGGTGTTCGCCGAGGAGCCCCGGCCGGCCTACGACCGGGTGGCCCTGACCTCCTACGTGGACACCTGGGACCCGCTCGCGCTCCAGCTCGCCGGCGCCACCTACGAGGACGACGACCTGGTCACCCTCCACCTGGGTGACCCGGTCACCGCCATCGACCGGGCCGCGCGCACGGTCGGTACGGCGAGCGGGTCGACCGTGGCGTACGACGCGCTCGTGCTCGCCACCGGCTCCTACCCGTTCGTGCCGCCCGTGCCCGGCCACGACCTGCCCGGCTGCCACGTGTACCGCACGATCTCCGACCTCGACGCGATCCGTGTGGACGCGGCGAGGTCGACGCGGGGCCGCCGGGCCGCGCTCGTCGTCGGCGGCGGGCTGCTCGGCCTGGAGGCCGCGAAGGCGTTGCGGGACATGGGACTCTCGCCGCACGTGGTCGAGCTGGCGCCCCGGCTGATGCCGCTGCAGGTCGACGACGGTGGCGGCGGGTTGCTGCGCAGGCTGATCGAGAAGCTGGACGTGACCGTGCACCCCGGCACCGGCACGCAGTCCATCGAGACCGACCGCGGCCGGCTGCTCGCCAGGCTGGCCAACGGCACCGAGCTGGACGTGGACCTCGTGGTGTTCTCCGCCGGGGTCCGCCCCCGCGACCAGCTGGCCCGCGCGGCCGGGCTCGCGGTCGGCGAGCGCGGCGGCGTCGCGGTGGGTCCGGACTGCGTCACCAGCGACGAGCACATCTACGCGGTCGGCGAGTGCGCGTGCGTCGACGGCACCGTGTACGGGCTCGTCGCGCCGGGCAACGCCATGGCCGAGGTGGTCGCCGACCGGCTCCTGGGCGGACGGTCGACGTTCGAGCGCGGTGACCTGTCGACCAAGCTCAAGCTCCTCGGCGTGGACGTCGCCAGCTTCGGCGACGCGCACGCGCGGACCGAGGGCGCGCTCGAGGTCGTGGTCAACGACGCGGTCGCCGGCACGTACAAGAAGCTCGTGGTCTCCGACGACGCGAAGACCCTGCTGGGCGGCATCCTGGTCGGCGACGCGACGCAGTACCCGCTGCTGCGCCCGCTCGTCGGCCGGGACCTGCCCGGCGACCCGGCCGCCATGATCGCCCCCGCGGGTGGCGCGGGGGCCGTCGGCGTCGGTGCCCTGCCGGACGAGGCACAGGTCTGCTCGTGCAACAACGTCACCAAGGGCGCGATCAACGGCGCGATCACCGAGGGCTGCGCGGACGTGCCGGCGCTGAAGGCCTGCACCAGGGCGGGCACGACGTGCGGCTCGTGCGTGCCGATGCTCAGGCAGCTCCTCGAGACCGCCGGTGTCGAACAGTCGAACGCGCTGTGCGAGCACTTCGGCCAGAAGCGCGCCGAGCTGTTCGAGATCATCAGGTCCACCGGCATCCACACGTTCAGCGAGCTGGTCGGCCGGTACGGCACCGGCGGCGGGTGCGACGTCTGCAAGCCGGCGGTCGCGTCGATGCTGGCCTCGCTGGGCAACGGCCACATCCTCGACGGTGAGCAGGCGGCCCTGCAGGACACCAACGACCACTTCCTGGCGAACATGCAGCGCAACGGCACGTACTCGGTGGTGCCACGCATCCCCGGCGGCGAGATCACGCCCGAGAAGCTGATGGTGATCGCCCAGGTCGCGCAGGACTTCGGCCTCTACACGAAGATCACCGGCGGGCAGCGGATCGACCTGTTCGGCGCGACCGTCGACCAGCTCCCGGACATCTGGCGCCGGCTCGTGGACGCCGGGTTCGAGTCCGGGCACGCCTACGGCAAGGCACTGCGCACGGTGAAGTCCTGCGTGGGTGACACCTGGTGCCGCTACGGCGTGCAGGACTCCGTGCGACTCGCGATCGAGCTGGAGCTCCGTTATCGTGGACTGCGAGCGCCGCACAAGATCAAGGCGGCCGTCTCGGGTTGCGCGCGGGAGTGCGCGGAGGCCCGCGGCAAGGACTTCGGGGTCATCGCAACGGAGCATGGCTGGAACCTCTACGTCGGCGGCAACGGCGGGTTCACACCGCGGCACGCGGAGCTGTTCGTGTCCGACGTGGACACCGAGACCCTGTTCCGCTATGTCGACCGGTTCCTGATGTTCTACGTGCGCACCGCCGACCGCCTCCAGCGCACGGCGGCCTGGCTCGAGGCCATGGACGGCGGCCTGGCACACCTTCGGGAGGTGATCGTGGACGACAAGCTGGGCATCTGCGCCGACCTCGACGCGGCGATGGCCAAGCACGTCGAGTCCTATGCGGACGAGTGGGCCGGCGTGCTCGAGGACCCCGCGAAGCTCGCCAGGTTCCGGTCGTTCGTGAACGCGCCGGGCACCCCCGACCCGACCATCACCTTCCGCGAGGAGCGCGGCCAGCCGGTCCCGCTCGGCATGCCCGTGGCGGTGTCCCGATGACCGCGGTCGAGGTGTGGACGCCGGTCTGCGCGCTCACCGACCTCATCCCGGGCCGGGGCGCGGCGGCCCTGCTGGAGAACCACGAGCAGGTGGCGATCTTCCGCTCGACCGGCGACGAGGTGTACGCACTGTCCAACATCGATCCGTTCAGCGGGGCCGCCGTGCTGTCCCGCGGCATCGTGGGCGACGTCCGCGGCGTGCCGGTCGTGGCCTCACCCATGCACAAGCAGCGCTTCGACCTCCGCACCGGCGCCTGCCTCGACGCCCCCGGCGTGACGGTCGCGGTCCACCCGGTGCGGGTCGAGGACGGCAGGATCCTGGTGGGCAGCCCGTGACGGCCCCCTTGGCCGGTTACACGGTCGGGGTGACCGCGGCGCGCCGGGCGGACGAGCTGGGCGCGCTGCTGGAGCGCCGGGGCGCGGGTGTCCAGTACGGGCCGGCGATCCGGATCATCCCCCTGACCGACGACGCGCTGCTGGAGCGGCGGACGCGGGCGCTGATCGACGCGCCGGCCGACGTCGTGGTCGCCACCACCGGCATCGGGTTCCGCGGCTGGGTCGAGGCCGCCGAGGGCTGGGGGCTGGGTGACGGCCTGCTGACCGCGCTGACCAAGGCGACCGTGCTGACCCGCGGCCCGAAGGCGAAGGGCGCGGTGCGGGCGGCCGGCCTCGTGGAGGAGTGGTCGCCGGCGTCCGAGGCGAGTGCCGAACTGCTGGAGCACCTGCTGGCGAGCGGTGTGTCCGGCAAGCGGATCGCGGTGCAGCTGCACGGTGAGCCGGTCCAGGACTTCGTCGACACGTTGCGCGCGGCCGGGGCCGAGGTCGTCGAGGTGCCGGTGTACCGGTGGACGGGCCCGGCGGACCCGGTGCCCCTGACCCGGCTGCTCGACGCCCTGGTGGCCGGGCAGCTGGACGCGATGACGTTCACGTCGGCACCCGCGGCGGCGTCGGTGCTGCGGACCGCCGAGGACCAGCGCCGGCTGGCCGAGGTGCTCGACGCGTTGCGGTACCGGGTGCTCGTGGCGTGCGTCGGCCCGATCACGGCGCAGCCGCTCGCGCGGATGGGGGTGCCGATGATCCAGCCCGCGCGGGCCCGGATCGGCGCGCTCGTGCGGGAGCTGGCGGTGGCGCTGCCGACCAGGGCGACCCGGGTGCGTGCCGGGGGCCGCGTGTTGGAGCTGCGCGGACAGGCCGTGCTGGTCGACGACGAGCTGCGCCCGGTGCCGCCCGCGCCCATGGCGGTGTTGCGGGCGCTGGCCGAGAACCCCGGCACGGTCCTGTCGCGGCGGATGCTGGCCGGCGTGCTGCGGAAGCACTCGGGACGTGCGGACACAGTGGACGCGCACGCGGTGGAGACGGCCGTGGGCCGGCTGCGTGCCGCACTGGGCGTGCCCGGCCTGGTGACGACGGTCGTGAAGCGCGGCTACTGCCTGACGGTCGATCAGCCGTGACCGACCCCGCTCTCGTGCTCGTCGCCCATGGCACGCGTGACCCGGCCGGCGCCGAGACCACCGAAGCACTCGCCGCTCTCGTGCGCCGGTGGGTCCCGGACGTCCGCGTCGCCTACGCCGACGTGCACCAACCCGACGTGACCGGCGTGCTCCGCGAGGTCGACGGGCCGGCGGTCGTCGTGCCGGCCTTCCTCACCGCCGGGTACCACGTGCTGATCGACATCCCCGAGCAGGTGCGCGCCGCCGGCGTACCGGCGCTGCTCACCCCGCACCTCGGCGCCGACCTCGTGCCGGTCGCCCGCCAGCGGCTGGTCGAAGCCGGCTGGCGGCCCGGGCAGCCGGTCGTGCTCGCCGCGTCGGGGTCGAGCGATCCGCGGGCCCGCGAGGAGGTCCGCGCGGCGGCTTGCGCACTCGGCGCCTCGGCGGTCGGGTTCGTCGCCACCAGCGAGCCGGCGCTCGCCGACGTGCTCACCGGGGACGCCGCCGTCGCCAGCTGGTTCCTCGCGCCGGGCCTCTTCCACCGGCGTGCCACGGCGTCCGGCGCACACGTCGTCGCCGCCCCGCTCGGCGCGCACCCGGCGGTCGCCCGGTTGGTCGTCCTCCGGTACGCAACGGTTAGTAAACAATGGGTTGCGCCGGCCGGTCCGCGACTTGGCCAAAGGGTGTCCTACCGGCGATGATGTGGACGGCCGTACCCGATCCCGGCCACCCCCTTTTCGCTACGCACCTACTGGAGCCATGCCTGTGGGCTTGTTCGGCAACCGCAGAAAACCTCGGGACGTTCGCCGTCTCCTCGACGCTCCCCACGGGCCGGTGCCCGCCGGCTACGAGCCGGGCGAGCCCGTGCCCGGGACCGTCGCCGTCTACTTCGCCGACGACCCGCGCAAGCTCTACCAGCTGAAACAGTGGCTCCCGGTGCTGGAGCGGCTCGACCGCGAGCACCCGGTCACGATCATCACGCGGAACCGGAAGACCTACGACGAGCTGGACACACCCCTGCGGAAGGTCCTCGCGCCCGCGTTCCCCGACCTCGTGCAGCTGTATGAGTGCAGTGACTTCAAGGTCGCCGTGTACGTGAACAACTCGGTGCACAACTTCCACTCGCTCATGCAGCGGCACGTGCTCCACGTGCACGTCAACCACGGCGAGAGCGACAAGGTCTGCATGGTGTCCAACCAGGTCAAGGCCTACGACCGGGTGTTCGTCGCCGGTGAGGCGGCCCGGCGGCGGCACCGCGTGGCACTGATGGAGTTCGACGAGGCGAAGCTCGTGCCGGTCGGCCGCCCGCAGCTCGACCTGCGGCCCGCGCCCGTCCTGCCGCCGAGTACACGGAGGACGGTCCTCTACGCGCCCACCTGGGAGGGCGAGAACGCCTCCAACAACTACACCTCCGTCGACGTGCTG
This sequence comes from Actinophytocola sp., assembly GCF_045807065.1. Lineage (GTDB taxonomy): Bacteria > Actinomycetota > Actinomycetes > Mycobacteriales > Pseudonocardiaceae > Actinophytocola. The sequence goes on from NZ_JBJMIE010000771.1 coordinate 18,677, forward strand.
GGCCCGGCGATCGTCGAGAAGGTCCTCGCGGTCCCCGAGGTCCGACTGGTCTACAAGCCGCATCCGCGCGTCGTGGTGAGCCCGCTGCCGTCGATGGCCGCGGCGCACCGGGAGATCGTCCGGCTGGTCTCCCGCGCCGGCCACGTCGTGGCCGAGCAGGGCGACATCCTGGCCGTCTTCCCCGGCTGCGACCTGATGATCACCGACGTGTCCTCGGTCGGCCTCGACTTCCTGTACCTGCGCCCGAACCAGCCGATGTTCATCGCCGACCGGTACGACGACCGGGAGCGCCTGCACACCGACGCGCCGGTCAGCCGCTGCGCCGACGTCGTCGACTCGGCCACCATCGGCGCGCTGACGTCCACCGTCGCCGCCCGCCTCGACCACGACGAGTACCGGACGGCGCGGGCGAGCGTGCGCGAGCTGTACTTCGGCGACCTCGCCCCCGGGGAGAGCACGACCCGCTTCCTCGCCGCCATCGACGACGCGGTGCGCACCAGAGACACCCATCTGGCCGCCGCCGCGCTGGAGGTCCCCGCATGAACAGTCCCGTGAACACCGTGATCCTCGCCGCGGGCATGGGCACCCGGCTCGGCATGCCGCACCCCAAGCCGCTGACCCCGCTGGCGGACGGCCGCAGCATCATGCGCCAGCAGCTGGACAACCTGTCCGTTGGTCTGACCAATCCCCTCGTGACGATCGTGGTGGGTTTCCACGCCGAGGAGGTCATGGCCCACGCACCCGAGGTCCGGTTCGTCTACAACGAGCGCTACGAGCACACGAACACGTCGAAGAGCCTGCTCAGGGCGCTGCGACTGGTCCCACCGGGTGGCGTGCTGTGGCTGAACGGCGACGTGGTGTTCGACCCCCGGCTGCTCACCCGGGTCGCGGAGCTGGTGGCCGAGGACCGCAGCTTCGTGTGTGTCAACACGGAAGCTTGCGGTGAAGAAGAAGTGAAGTACACCGCCTCGCGGGACGGCCTGGTGGAAAAGCTGTCAAAATCGGTAGTCGACGGTCTCGGCGAGGCCGTGGGCATCAACTACATCGCGTCGACCGACCGGCCGACGCTGGTCGAGCACCTGGAGGCCTGCACCGACACCGACTACTTCGAACGCGGCATCGAGTCCGCGATCGAGACGGCCGGCATGCCGGTGCTGGCGTTGGACATCTCCGAGTACTTCGTCGTGGAGGTGGACTTCGCCGGAGACCTCGAACGTGCCAACGTGGAGGTGGGTAAGACCGTCACCTCGGCCGCCTGAGTCCATGGCGCGCCGGGTGCCGGCGCGCTATGAACGGCAGAGTCTTCGGCCCGGGACCTGTACTCCTGGGACATCGTGGGATGGGTCGAGGCACGGTGGACGGCCGGGTGGAGAACACCCTCGAGTCGTTCCTCGCCGCGGCCGCACTGGGCATCGACTGGGTGGAGGTGGACGTCCGCCGCACCTCGGACGACCGCCTGGTGGTCGCACACGACCCGGCCAACGCCGACGGCGTGTTCTACGCCGACATCACCGGCTCGCAAGCAACCGACGACGGCGCACTGGACCTGCTGGAGCTCCTGTCGGCGCTGCCCACGGGCATCGGCGTCGACTTCGACGTGAAGACGTCGATGGAGGACGCGGTCCGGGGCCGCGCGGAGACGACCATGGCCCAGCTGGCCGGCGTCGCCCACCGGGAGGCCCGCCGCCGCCCGGTGTTGATCAGCTCGTTCGACGCCGGTGCGCTGGACATCGCGCGTGAGCTGGCGCCCGCCGTGCCGCGCGCGCTGCTGACGTGGGTGGAGTTCCCGATCGGCCAGGCGGTCGCGATGGCCGGGCACCTGGACGTGCAGGTCCTGGCGCCGCACTGGGGTTCGCTGCGCCCGAGCGAGCGGGAGCCGGAGGAACTGCACCGCCCCCTGGAGTACGTGGTGGAAACCGTCCACACCAGCGGTCGGGAGTTCCTGGCCTGGTGCCCGACGGTCACGTTCGCCCAACGGCTCCTGGACGCCGGCGTGGACGCCCTGTGCGTGAACAACGTGCCCAAGGTCCTGGCCGAACTCGGCAGGGAGCTGGTCACGGCGGTCATGTGAGGTGAGCTCACCGGACGACGAAGTTGCCCATCATCGCCATGTCCTCGTGTTCGAGGTTGTGGCAGTGGAAGACGTACTTGCCCGGGTAGCCGTCGAAGCGGATGGCGATCGCGGCCTCCTCGGCCGGTCGCAGGTCGATCGTGTCCTTCCGGCCCGCGTCGAACGGCCCCGGTCCGGACAGGCCGCGGGACAGCACCTGGAACGGCGCGAGGTGCAGGTGGATCGGGTGGTGGAAGTCGGTGACCAGCCGCCACACCTCGACGCTGCCGAGTCGCGGGGTGGCCGCGACGCTGTCCGGGCGGAACGGCTGCCCGTTGATGACCCAGCCGGGCCCGCCCCTGGCGAAGTGCAGCGTCCGGGTGCGCACTGCCTCCTGTTCCGTCAGCGGCACGACCGTGGCGAGCCGGTCCGGCACCGTGAACCGGTCGGCGGCCGGCGCGCCGACCCGGAACCGCATGATCTCGTGCGTCCGGCCGTCGTCGAGGTCGTTGTAGAGGGTGACGGACGAGCCCGGCCGGTACTGGGAGAAGTCCACGAGCGCGTCGAGGCGTTGCGCGGGCGCCAGCTCGAAGTGCTCGTGGCGCACCGGGGCGGCGAGCAGACCCGCGTCGGTGCCGATCTGGACCAGGCCGGACCCGGGTTGGGGGTCCAGCCGGAGGTCGAGGCGGCGCGCGTTGCACGCGTTGAGGAACCGCAGCCGGTAGGTCGCGCCGGTCACCCGCGCGAGGGGCCACGGCGACCCGTTGACCAGCATGACGTCGCCGAGCACGCCCGCGACGTAGGACTCGGTGACCCCGGGTGTCATCAGCAGGGTGGGGTCGAGGCTGGGGTAGAGGAGCGCGCCGTCGGCGGCGAAGCTGCGGTCGGTGATCATCAGCGGCAGCTCGCGCGGACCGGCGGGCAGGCCGAGGGCGTCCTCCTCGTCGTCGCGGACGATGTGGAAGCCCGCCAGCCCCCGCCACACGCTCGGCCCGGTGAAGTCCATGCGGTGGTCGTGGTACCAGAGCGTGGCGGCCGGCTGGTCGAACGGGTAGGTGTAGGTGCGGCGACCGACGCGCGCGTCACCCGGCATGCCCGGGTGGTCGGGGTGACCTCCCGCGGGAAGCAGCAGGTCGGTGGGGTAGCCGTCGCTGTCGGGCGGGGTGCGGCCGCCGTGGAGGTGCACGACCGTGGGCACCGGCAGGCGGTTGGTGTGGGTGACGACGGCCGGCCGCCCCCGGCGGCTGACGATCGTCGGACCGGGGAAGGTCCCGTTGTAGGCCCAGATCTCGGTCCGCCTGCCGGGCAACAGCGAGGCCGTCGCCCGGGTCTGGGTGATCTCGTAGTGGTCCGCCTCGGCGTCGACGCGTGTCGGCGCCAGCACCGGGGGAACCGTGAGCGGCACGGCGAAGGCCGGCGGCAGCGGCAACCGGCTGCGCAGCACGTTCCCCGTGGTGGCCGCGCCACCCGCACCGAGCGCGAACGGGATGCCGACCCCCAGCCCGACCCCGGCCGCGAGTCCCGCACCGAGGAAGTTCCTGCGGCTCACCGTGCTCACAGCCGCGTCCACGCCTTCGTCGCGACGAGGACGGCGAGCAGGATCGTCGCGGTGCCGAGCGGGACGTGCACGGCGATGGCCCTGGCGAACCCGAGGACGATCTGCAGGGCGACCAGCCCGAAGATGCCGGCGTTGGCGACGGTGGGCCACCAGGGACCCCGGCCGGGGACGCGCACCAGCACGGCGGCGACGGTCGAGACCAGCACAGCGATTCCGGCGTAGGTCGCGTTCTCGCGGTGCGTGCGCAGCGCGTCGTAGCCGCCGGCCAGGAACCGCCCGGCGAAGACCGCCTGGTCGAACAGCATCACCGCCGCCAGCACGCTGGTGCCGCGGAACACCCACCGCGGCCATGCCGGCGGTGCGCCGGTCCGATCCGCGGTGGCGGTGGTCGTGGACGTGATCAAGGCGAGCCCCCTGGATAGATTCAAATGAATCGGTTTCAAATGAATCTAACATAGGATGTGGGGCGATGACCTCACCTAGTGGCATGAGCGTCCGGCTCGGCCTGCTGCTGCGCCAGGCGCACCGGCGGGCCGCCGCCGCGCTCAACGACGCCCTGGCCCCGCTCGGGATCACCGGCCGGCACTTCGGCGTGCTGCTGCTCATCGAACGCGACGGCGTCTCGACCCAGCGGGACCTGATCCGGGAGACCGGCAGCGACAAGGCCGGCATGGTCCGCACCGTCGAGGACCTGGAAAACCTCGGCTACCTGAGCCGAACCCGCTCCACGACGGACAAACGCGTCACCGAGCTGGTACTGACCGAGGCTGGGCGGACCGCGTTCGAGTCGGCCAAGCGGCTCGCCGGCGCCGCCG
>NZ_JBJMIE010000772.1:0-16318 GCF_045807065.1 Actinophytocola sp.
CCCCCCACGGCGCCGAATCAGGACTTCCACAGCCTGGTCGGAAGGGCTGACAGACGACTGACAGAGCACTTCCGCGAGAACCTGAGTGGAATTCGCGTAACGCTCACGCGCTGCGGGGCGACGAGGTCATCGACCGTGAACGTTCCGGAGTCCGCCCTGGGACGGGCGCGGTCAGGTCACTCCCGCACAACGAGTGACAGACCCTCCGCCGGACGCGGGCGGAGGGTCGCCTGCGGGTCCCTAGGCGAGGGCGTCGCGGGCGGCGTCCACGGTGGCGTGGTGGGGCAGGGACATCAGCGCGGCGGCCCGCCGCACGGGGCTGCTGACCGGGATGACGATCGCGGCCTTTCGGGCCGCGAGGATGTCGCTGAGGGCCGCGAAACCGGCACTGTCGAGGTAACGCACGTCGCTGAAGTCCAGGATGGTGGGTCGCGTGCTGGGGATCTCCTCGACGGACCCGGCGAAGTCGGACGCGTTGGTGATGTCGATCTCGCCGGTGACCGCCACGACCGCCGGGGCGTCGTCTACGTCGCCGGGTGTGACGGTGAGGGTGTAGCCGGCCTCGGTCATGGCGTCGCTCCGTGCGGTGCTTCCTGCGCGGCGGATCGGCGGTAGGTCATGGTGACGCGGGTGCCTCGGGCGGTGCGGACGGTGTCGACGTGGTCGGCCAGGCCGTTCATGAGTGTCAGGCCACGTCCGCGCAGCGCGATGTGGCGGCTGGCCGAGGAGTCGGCGGTCCACTGCCCCGAGTCGCTCACCGTCACCGAGAGGCTGTCGTCGAGCGCGGCGCCCTCGACGGACACCGTGGTGGCGCGGGCGGAGCCGCTGCCGTGTTCGATGGCGTTGGCCAGTGCCTCGCAGGTGGACAGCAGCACGTCGTAGACGAGGTCGTCGGGCAGGTCCATGTCGCGCAGCCACGGCCGCATCCGCTGGCGCACCACCGGAACCTGGTGGATGTCGGCCGGCACGCAGGCGACGAAGCGGTCGGGGGTCGCGCCGGTCGTGCGGATCGCGAGGATGGCGACGTCGTCGGTGTAGCCGCGCGCGGGTGCCATGCGCCGGAGCAGTTCGTCGCACACCGCGCCGGCGGGCAGGGTGGCACAGGCTTCGGCGGCCTCGGCCAGCCGGGCGAAGCCGGCGTCGAGGGACTCGCCGCGGCGCTCGATGAGCCCGTCGGTGTAGAGCAGGACCAGCGAGGCGGGCGGCAGCTCGATGTGCCCCGGCGGCCCGGTGAGGGCGTTCCCGGACGACGCCGCGAGGGGCATCTGGCGACCGTCCTTGAGGTACCTGCTCGTGCCGTCCGGCAGCACGACCAGCGGGTAGGGGTGTCCCGCGCAGGCGTAGCCGAGGGTGTGCGTGGCCGCGTCCAGCACCGCGTACGCGACGGTGGCGCAGTGGGCGCCGGGCTCGGCGGCGGCGCAACGCTGCAGCACGGACAGCACGGCTGCCGGGTCGGTGTCGGTGACGGTCGCCGCGGCGGTGGCGGCCCGCAGCGTGCTCATCACGGTCGCCGCGGGCAGCCCGTGGCCGACGACGTCGCCGACCGAGACGCACAGCTTCGTCGAGTCCGGGACCGGGGTGGCCTGGTACCAGTCCCCGCCGACCCGCATCGCCTCCGCGGCCGGCTCGTAGACCGCGGCGATGACCGCGGCGGTCGAACCACGGTCGAGGCGGAGCAGCTGTTCCTGGAAACCGACGGCGATGCGGTGTTCCCGCTCCGCGGCGAGCGCCCGGTTGACGGTCGTGGCGGTGGTGAGCATGGCCACCCGGATCGCCTCGAGGTCGGCCGGGGCGAACGACCGCGGGTGCGACCACAACAGGGCCGCCGCCGCGATCACCTCCCCCAGCGCGTCCCGGATAGGGTGGATCACGAGGGCGCGGACGCTGTCCTCGGAGTCGCTCAGCGTCCACTGGTAGCGGGGATCGGCATCGGCGATGTCGGTGATCACGATCGGGGTACCGGTGCGGATCACGTCGGCCAGCGGGATCGGCGACTCGGCACCCACCACGTGGTAGCGGTCCTGGAGCTCGGGGAGCATCTGCCCCTCGTAGGTGATCCGGATCCGGCTGTCCTCGCGCACGCCCAACGCGGCGGCGGTGGCCTCCTGGCCCGCGACGGGAAACGCGATCAACGTCGTGAGGGCCTCGGCGATCGAGGTGACGGAGCCCATCGCCACCTGGAACTCGGCGACCCTGGCGACGTGCCGGGAGTCCTCGTCGTCACGCGCACGCGCCGCCCGCTCCCGGGCCACGGCGTTGACCCGGGCGGTGACCCGGGCGAGGAGGTCCGCCGAGGTGAACGGCTTCGGCAGGTAGTCGTCGGCACCGTGGGCGAACCCCTCGCCGGCCGACTCCAGGCCGGCTCGCGCCGACAGCATCAGCACGGGTGTCGAGGCCAGGTCCGGGTCGGCCCGCAACGCCCCGACGAACCCGAAGCCGTCGAGCTTCGGCATCATCACGTCGGTGATCACCAGCGCGGGCCGGTGCCGGCGCACCCCCTCCAGTGCGGCCTCGCCGTCGGCGTAGGTCACGACCTCCCACCGCCCCGACAGCACGCGCCGCAGGTGCTGGCGCATGTCGGCGTTGTCGTCGACGACGAACACCAGGTCACGGCCGCCTGGCTCGTGCGCGGGCTCGGACTCCGGCGCGTCGAGCCACTGCGAGGCCTCGGCGACGTACGGGTTGGTGACGGGCGCGGTCCACACCTGGTGACCGGCGAGCGCGGACTCGGCGGTGGCGGCCGGGAGGGTGATCGTGACGGTGGTGCCGCGGTCGACCTCGCTCGCGACCTCGATGCCGCCGGCCTGCAGCTCCACCAGGCTCCGCACGAGCGCGAGCCCGATCCCGCTGCCCTCGACGGTGCGCCCGCGGTTGTTGCCGGCGCGGTAGAACCGGTCGAACAGGTGCGGCAGGTCGCCCTCGGAGATCCCGATCCCGGTGTCGGCGACGCTGACGCGCACCCGCTCGCCGTCCGGCGCGACCTCGACGGTGATCGAGCCGGCGAAGGTGAACTTCACCGCGTTGGACAGCAGGTTCAGGACGATGGTCTCCCACATGCGGACGTCGACCTCGGCGTCCACCGACGCGCAGCGCAGGACGAGGTCGAGCCCGGCGCGGTCGCACAGCTCGGAGAAGGAGGACACGATCTGCTCGGTGAGCGCACCGAGGTCGACCCGGACGCGCTCGGCCTGGGCGCGCCCGGCCTCGGTGCGCGAGAAGTCCAGCAGCGAGTTGACCAGCCGCAGCAGCCTGCCGGCGTTGCGTTGCACCGTCCGCAGCCGTGCCACCTGGTCCTCGTCGCCGCCGGCCTGGGCGATGGCGTCCTCGACCGGGCCGAGCAGCAGCGTCAGCGGCGTGCGGAACTCGTGGCTCACGTTGGTCAGGAACGCGGTCTTCGCCCGGTCCAGCTCGGCCAGCGCGTCCCCGCGCCGGCGTTCCCGCTCGTAGGAACCGGCCGCCGCGAACGCGGCCGAGACCTGGTCCCGCAGCAGCGAGCAGAACCCGCGGTACTGGTCGTCGAGCGGCCGCAGCGGGTTGAGCGCCACGACCAGCGCGCCGACGACCTCGTCCTTGCCCACCCCGCCGGCGGTCGGGAGCACCAGCGCCTGCCGGGGGCTGTGCACGAACACCGACGCCAGTCCGGGCAGCCGCTCGAGCAGGTCGTCCACCACGGCGCCCCTCTGGCCGACGTCGGCGGGCAGCGCCGCGAGGTCGTCGAGGGTCGCCGGCAGCAGGTCGGCGACCCGCGGCGTGGCCGCCCGCAGCCGGGCCGATCCGGCGCGCTCCTCCCGCACGTACAGCGCGACGAACGGCAGGTCCGGCAGCGGCTTGGCCCCGAGGTCGAGCACCGCGCGCACGGCGTCGTCCACGCTCTGCGTCTCCACCAGGGTGGAGGCCAGCGTGTTGAGGATGTGCAGCCGGCGCTCGCCGAGGACGCGCTCGGTCGTCTCGGTCACCGCGCAGAAGATGCCGCCAACGTGGCCGTCCGCCATGACGATCGGGCTGTAGCTGAAGGTGAAGTACCGCTCCTGCGGGTTGTCCGCGGTGACGAGGGGCAGCAGCAGGTCAGCGGACCAGGTGGCCTTCCCGGTGGCGACGACCCCGTCCAGCATCCCGCCGATCGAGTCCCAGATGTCCCACCAGACCTGCCTGCCGGGCGTGCCGAGCGCGGCCGGGTGCCGCTCCCCCAGCATCGGCACATAGGCGTCGTTGTAGACCAGGTACAGCTGCCGCGGGTCGAGCCACAGCACGATCGGGAACCGGGACGTCAGCGCGACCGCGACCGTGGCCCGCATCGCCGGCGACCAACCCGAGAGCGGCCCCAGCGGGTGCGAGGCCCAGTCGTACTCGCCGAAACGCCGCCCCATCTCACCACCAAGCGCGACCGCCTCAGCGAGGTCGGCGGGAAGATCCTCACCCACCGACGACACCTCCTTCGACTCCACCCCGGGCACCGCCGCTTCGCTATGCCCACCAACCGAGAACACTGAAGAAGTGCGTCGGCCCGCGCAGAACATTACCGTGACCGAATGCCGGGCTCGTCCACATGAGCCACGAGCCCCGGCCGCCGCCCGGAAGAGCCGGAGTGGACCTCTCCGTGCCCTTCCCTTCGACGCGGCGGAGGCGGGACCGAAGCCCCGATGTGGTGAAAGCATGGCGACCGGCGCGCGGCGGCGGCGGTGCGTTGGTAGACGTGACTGGTATGAGCGAGGTGGTCGCCGACCGTTCGTTTCGGCTCGACGGGACAGCGGGTTCGTCGGTGGACTGCGCCGTCGACTGGGCCGGGCCGGTGGACCTTCCCCTGGCCGACGAGCTGTCGGTGCAGGCGGCCTGCGGGATCATGCACGTCCACGGCCGCAAGGTGGGCACGCCGACGCCGCTCGGGGTGGACTACGCCTCGGTCGTGGCCCGGGTGCTGGCGGCCCAGGGCGTGCTCGCCGCGATGGTGGCGCGGCGGCGCGGGGCCGGCATCCGGGGCGTGCGGACCTCGGTGGCGCAGGCGGCGCTGCTGTCCGTCGGGCAGTACCTGGCCGCCGCCACCACCGGGGACCGCTGGGTCGAGCCCCGTGGCACGGGTGGGCCTCCGTTCGTCGCGGCGGACGGGGTGCGGTTCGAGATCGAGACGTTCGACGCCCATGCCTGGCAGGCGTTCTGGGCGCGGGTCGGGGCACCGCGTGCCGCCGTCGCCCGCGGCTGGCCGCCGTTCCAGCTCCGGTTCGCCACGGCCACCTGTCCCCTACCGCGCGAGCTGCACGCGGCGGCCGGGCGGCACGGGTTCGCCGCGTTGCGTGCCGCGGCCGACGGTGCCCGGGTGGGGATCGTGCCGGTCCGGACGGGCGGCGCGGCCGGCGGCCCGCCGTGGTGGACGGTGCCGCTGCCGGTGGTCGCGGCCGAGCTGTCCACGCATCCGGGCGGTCTCCCCCTGGCGGGACTGGTGGTGGTCGAGTCGACGCGCCGGTTGCAGGGGCCGCTCGCCGGGCACGTGCTGCGGCTGCTCGGCGCGGACGTCATCCGGATCGAGCCGCCGGGCGGTGACCCGCTGCGGGGGGTGCCGCCGATCGCCGGGGACACCTCCGCCCGCTTCCTGGCGCTCAACCGCGGCAAGCGGGTGGTGGAGCTCGACCTGCGGCGGGACCGGCACGCGGTGCTGGACCTGGTGGCGGGAAGCGACGTCTTCGTGCACAACATGGCGCCCGGCAAGGCCGCCGAGCTGGCGCTGACCGCCGACGTCCTCGCCGCCGTGCGACCCGGCCTGGTGTACGCGTGGGCCTCCGGCTGGCACGACGCGCTCGGCGCCGCCGCGCCGCCGGGCACCGACTACCTGGTGCAGGCCCACAGCGGTCTCGGCGCCGTGCTGTGGCCGCCGGGCCGGCCGCCGGCACCGTCGCTGATGACGCTGACCGACGTGCTGGGCGGGCTGGTGTGCGCGCAGGCCGTCCTGGCCGGGCTGCTCGCCAGGGCCACCACCGGGTACGGGCAGCGGGTGGAGTCCTCCCTGCTGTCGGCCGCCGGCCTGCTGCGTGGCGCGGTACGGCGTCCCGGCGGCCGTTCGGCGGTGCCCGTGTGCACCGACCTGGCCGCGCTGGCGGCCGACCACCGGTTCGCGGCGGCCCTGGAGCACGACGGCTGCGCGTTCGTCCGCACGCCATGGGAGTTCTCGTGACCTGGATGTCGAACAACGGGGTCGAGCTGCGGGACCTGGTGCCCGCCCGGCTGCGCCGGGAGTGGGTGGCGCGTGGGCACTGCCCCGACCGCGACCTGTTCACCCTGTTCACCGGCCGCGAGCGGGCGCACCCCGACCGGGCCGCCGTCATGGCCCCCGGGGGCACGCTGACCTACGCGCAACTCGGCGCGGCCGCGCGGCGTCTCGCCGCCCGGCTCGCCGAGTGCGGGCTGGGGCCGCGGGACGTCGTCGGCGTCCAGCTGGCGGCCGGCGCGGAGGCGGTGGTCGCCGACCTCGCCGTGGCCGCGGTGGGATCGGTCGCGCTGCCCATCCCCGCCGGCCGGGGGCACAAGGACACGCTGACCCTGCTGCGCCGGTCCCGGGCCGCGGCGTTGGTCACGTGGACCGCGCCGCAGGCGCACCTGCCGGACCTGCGCGTGGTGCTCTCCCCTGCGGACGGCACCGACCCGGCCGGCTGGACGCCCCCGGCCGTCGACGCGGAGGCACCGGCCAGGATCCTCGTCACCTCCGGCTCCGAGACCGAGCCGAAGATGATCGCGTACTCGCACAACGCGATGGCCGGCGGGCGGGGCAACTACGTGCGGGCCCTGTACCGGGGGCCCGAGGTGCTGCGGGGCCTGGTGCTGGTCCCGCTGTCCTCGTCCTACGGCTCGCTGGGCCTGGTGAGCATCGTCCGGCACGGCGCGACCGTGCAGGTGCTGGACCGGTTCGACCCGGACGTGGCGCTGCGGGCGCTGACCGAGTGGCGGCCGACCCACCTGTTCGCGGTGCCGACCATGTTGCGGCGCATGGTGAACCGCCCGCGCCCCAACGGCGAGGACCTGTCCGGGCTGCGGGTGGTGGTGTCCAGCTCGTCGCTGCTGACCCCGGCGGCCGTGGCCGAGTGCGTGGCGCGCTTCGGCCGGCCGGTGGTCAACGTCTACGGCTCGGCGGACGGGGTGAACTGCCACACCGGCCGGCGGCGCCAGGGTGTGGGGCTGCCCGACCCGGCCGTCGCGGAGATCCGGCTCACCGAGGAGGGCGAGATCTGCGCGCGGGGACCGATGACGCCGCTCTGTTACGTGAACGCGCCGGAACTGGACGCCCGGTACCGGGACGCCGAGGGGTGGGTGCGCAGCGGCGACCGCGGCCGCCTCGCCGCCGACGGCTGCCTGCACCTGGTCGACCGGCTCAAGCAGGTCGTCATCCGCGGCGGCCGCAACATCAGCCCGGCGGAGGTGGAGTTGGAGCTGAGCACCCACCCGGCGGTGGGCGACGTGGCGTGCGTCGCGGTGGCGGACGACGATCTCGGGGAACGGCTGTGCGCCTGCGTCATCCCGCGGCCGGGGGTACCGGCGCCGACGCTGGCCGAGCTCACCGCGTTCCTGGAGCACGACCGCGGCCTCGAACGCGGGAAGCTGCCGGAACTGCTCGTCGTGCTACCGGAGTTTCCGTTGGGCGCCACGGGAAAGCTGTGCCGCCACACGCTCACCCGCCTGGCCGCCGAGCGTGTACCGAGTACGTGACGTACGACGAGGCAACGAACCCGGGGTCGGCCAGCAGGGCGCGGACGTCCTCGAGCTGCCGGTCCGTCATGCCCGCGGCGAGCAACTCGTCCCGCAACGCGTGGGAGTGGTGGATCAGCAGCCGGGTGCCGGGGGAGCCGCCCGGCCAGGTCCACAGCCGGGGACACGGGTCCACGTCGACCATGCCCAGGTCCCGCAGCTCGCCGGCGATGTGCCGGCCGAGGAAGATGTCGTTGCCCGCCGCGACGACCACCCGGTCCTTGGCCTCCATGAACGCCTCGAACAGTGCGGACGCCGCGGGGTCGGGGGTGAGCAGGGGCCGGACGTAGCTGTTGTCGAACTCGTCGATCTGCAGCCAGCCCCCGGGCTTGAGCGCGGCCAGCAGCCGGCGCAGCACGGCGGCCCGGTCCGGGAGGTGGCGCAGCAGGAGGCGAGTGACGATCAGGTCGAACTCGCCCCGCGGCAGGGGGTCGCGCGTGATGTCGTGCCGGCGGACGTCCAGGCCGGGCACCCGGCGGATGTGGTGCGGCTTGATGTCGGTGGCCAGCACCCGGCCGTCCGGGGCGACCCGGTCGGCGAGCCACCGCGCGACGCTGCCGCCGCCCGCGCCGACCTCCAGGCACCGCCAGCCGCGCGTCACGCCCGTCACGGCCAGGCGCTCGGTGGTGAAGGGGTCGAGCAGCTCGGCCAGTACCCGGTGCTGCTCGGTGGCGAAGGCGCTCTCGTTGTCGAAGACGTAGGTGGTGGTCACAGTTGAACCTCTTCCCGTGCGAACTCGCACACTGCGGCCGCGATCCGGGCCACCTGCTCGTCGGCCAGGTGCGGGTAGATCGGGATCGCCAGGGACCGGGCGCAGGCGGACTCGGCGTGCGGCCACCGGGCGCCGGGCGGGGCGAACGGTGCGAACGCGGGTTGCGCGGGCAGCGGCCGCGGGTAGTACGCGTGCGAGCCGATGCCGCGGGCGGCCAGGTGGTCGCGCAGGGCGTCCCGGCGCTCGGCGAGCAGCGAGTAGACGTCGTAGCTGCGGCCGTTGCGGCCCGGGGGCGGTGGCCGCACGCCGCGCAGGCCCCGGAACCGTTCCGTGTAGAACTCGGCGATCTCCGCCCGCCGGGCCAGCCGGTGCGGGAACGTGGCCAGGCGGTGGATCTGGAACGCGGCGAGGATCTCGTCGAAGCGGCTGTTGTAGCCGACCTCGTGGTGCAGGAACCGGGTGCGGCCGTCCTGCCCGTGGTTGCGCAGTCTCCGCACCCGCGCGGCCAGCTCTGGATCGCCGGTCACCACGGCGCCACCCTCGCCCGGCATGCCGAAGCTCTTGACCTGTACGAAGGAGAACACGCCGGCGTCGCCCCAGCAGCCGGCCGGCACGCCGTCGAGCACGGCGCCCTGGCCCACCGCCGAGTCCTCGAGCAGCCGCACGCCGTACCGGTCGGCGATCCGCCGCAGCCGCGGCATGTCCGCCATGATCGAGAAGATGTGCGCGGGCATGATCACCCTGGTGCGCGGCGTGATCACCCGCTCGACCTCGTCCGGGTCGACGGTCAGCGTGCGCGGGTCGATGTCGGCGAACACCGGCGTGGCGCCGAGGTTGACCACGGTGGCCGCGAGCGGTGCGCAGCCGAACGCGGGCACCACCACCTCGTCCCCCGCGGTGACCCCCATCGCGTGCAGCACCAGGGTGAGCGCGGCGGTGCCGCTGCCGCAGGCGATCACCTCCCGGCCCCCGAGCCGCTCGCACAGCAGCCGCTCGAGCTCGGCGGTCCGCGGGCCGAGGATGAACCGCTGCGCCGGGTCGAAGCCGACGTCGAGCACCACGCGCAGCAGGTGCTCCCGGTCGGCCTCGAACAGGTCGGGCGGGAAGAACGGCACCTCGCCGGCCACCAGCGTCACGAGCCGCTCCCGGTGTAGAAGTCGCGGAGGTGGTCACACACCAGGTCCACCTCGGCCTCGGACAGGTCCGGGTACAGCGGCAGCGCGATCGTGCGCCGGCAGACCGCCTCGGCGACCGGGAACTCGCCGGGGACGCCCCGCAGGTAGCCGAAGCACGGCTGCAGGTGCAGTGGCGTCGGGTAGTAGATCTCGGTGCCGACGCCGCACGCCGCGAGGTGCGCGGCCAACTCGTCCCGCCGCTCGACCTCGATCAGGTAGACGTACCAGACGGGCCGGGTCGGCGCCTCCCTCGGCACGGGCACCGGTAGCCGCAGCACACCGGGGACGTCGCGCAGCCGCTCGTCGTAGGCGACCGCCAGCTCGGCCCGCCTGGCGATGTCCGCCTCCAGCCGCGCCAGCTTGGCCAGCAGCACGGCGGCCTGGATGTCGTCCATCTTGCTGTTCACGCCGGACAGGGCCGTGGGGTTGGCGATGCCGGGGAAGTGCGCGAGCGTGCGGCCGAAGCGGCCGTGGTGGCGTAGCGCGCCGACGGTCTCGGCGATGTCCGGGTCGTCGGTGAGCACCGCACCCGCGTCGCCCAGCGCGCCGAGGGTCTTCGCCGGGAAGAAGGACAGCACGCCGCCCACACCGGCCAGTCCGGCGTGGACACCCCGCCAGCGCATCCCGATGGCCTCGGCGCTGTCCTCCACGACGGTCAGCGACTTCCGGCGGGCGACGTCGAGCACGCCGTCGAGGTCGGCGAGCTGGCAGAACAGGTGCACCGGCATGACGAAGGCGCCCTCGGGGGCGACGCGCGCCACCTCGGCCGGGTCGATGCCGTAGCCGTCCGGCTCGATGTCGGCGAAGACCGGCGACCCGCCGGCCAGCACCACCGAGGACGCCGACGCCACGAAGCTGAACGCCGGCACCACCACCGGCTGTCCGGGCGCCAGCCCGGCCGCCCGCAGCAGCAGCACGAGCGCGTCGGTGCCGCTGTTCACGGCCACCACGTGTCGTGCGCCGGTGTATTCGGCCAGCGCGCGCTCGAATTCGGCGACCTTGTGGCCGTGCGAATATTTTCCGCGATCCGCGACGTCCTCGATATGGTTGGCCACGGTCGCCCAGATTTCGGCGAACGTCCGGGCCTGTGAGAAGAACGGAATCTCCCCCACTGCCGGCACGGGGCTGGGACCGGTGGGCAGTGCGGTGGTCATGAAACGGACAGTAGGCCGCGGACCTGCGGCGGGGCAATTCGAGCGGCGCGCTTCACTCCTTCCGGTGAGCGGCGACCAAGATCACTTGACAGTCCAATCGCCCCTTGAGTTCGCTTGCGGTTGTGACCGAGAAGGCGAGTGCCGCGCGAAAAACCGCGACGATGGAATACGCCGGCCTCCGCACGCTGGTCGTCGGCCTCGGCAACGCCGGGGCGAACCTGCACCTGCCCGTGCTGAACCGGTTGCGGGCGGAGTGGCCCGCGTTGTTCGCGGTCGACCCGCCGCTGGGTTGCGACCCCCGCCACGCACCGGGCGCCGCCGTGGTCACCACGGTCGACGAGGCCGTCGAGCGACTCGACCCCCGGCACACCGTGGTGCACCTGTGCACCCCGCCCGCCGACCGCACGGACCCGCTGCGGACGCTCGCCGCGGCCGGCTTCGACAAGGTGCTGGTGGAGAAGCCGCTCGCCACCGGCACGGCCGACCTGGACCGGATCGTCGCGCTGCGTGCCCGGCTGGACCTCGTGGTCGTCGCGCAGTGGCTGACCAGCGAGCTGACGAGCAGGCTCGCCGCGCTGGTGGCGCTGGGGACGCTCGGCGCGCTGACCGACATCCGCTTCGTACAGCGCAAGTCGCGCTTCCAGCGGTCCTCGACCACGGCGGGGCACCCCACGGCGTTCGACGTCGAGCTGCCGCACTCGGTGGGCGTCGCGCTGCTGCTCGCCGGGGACGCCGAGGTCCACGCGGCCCGCTGCCAGGACCTCACCACCGACGCGTGGACACTGCCCCGGCTGGGTGGCGCCCAGGTGGAGCTGCGCCACCACGGCGGCGTGCGCACCGAGATCGTGTCGGACCTCGGGGCGCCGGTGCGGGAGCGGTCCGTGGTGCTGAACTTCGAACGGGGCACGGTCACCGGCCACTACCCGCCCGACGCGAGCGACCCGTACGCGCGGCTGAGCGTGCACGCGGAGGACGGCGGCAACCGGACGTCGGTCTTCCCCGACGACGCGCTCGCCACGTTCCTGCTGTCCGCCTACCGGTACTTCGCCGGCGCCGAGGTGCCCTCGCACACCGACCTGAACATCCGCGTGGCACGGCTGCTGTGCGACGCGAAGCGGCAGGCGCTGGGAGCGTGGGCGTGATCCGCTATGCCGGCATCGGCGACGAGGCCGGCCCCGCCCTGGACACCCAGCTCGCCGCGCTGGCCGAGCTGGGCTGGGACGCGATCGAGCTGCGCACGGTCGACGGCAGGCACCTCGCCGACCTCGACGACCGGCGGTTCGCCGCGATCGCCGCCCGGATCGCCGACGCCGGTCCTCGGGTCGTCTGCGTCGACTCCCGCATCGGCGACTGGAGCCGCCCGATCACCTCCCCCTTCGAGGTGGACCTGGCGGAGCTGTACGTACTGGCAAAGCGCTGCGCGGTGCTGGGCACCCGGTTCGTGCGCGTCATGTCCTACCCGAACGCCGGCCTGCCGGCCGACGAGTGGCGTGCGCGGGTCGTCGGGCGCATGCGGGTGCTCGCCGACCGCGCCGAGCGGGCCGGACTGGTGCTGCTGCACGAGAACTGCGCGGGCTGGGCCGCCACGGACGGCGACCGCATGGTCGAGCTGCTGTCCGCGGTGGACAGTCCGGCGCTGCGGTTGCTGTTCGACGTCGGCAACGGCGTCGCGCACGGCTACCGGGCGAGCGAGGTGCTGGACCGGATCGCGCCCCACGTCGCCCACGTGCACGTCAAGGACGCGGTGCGCGTGGGCGCGACGACCGTCTACACACTGCCCGGCCGGGGCGAGGCCGACGTGGCCGGCTGTCTGCGGACGCTGCTCGCCCACGGCTACCGCGGTCACCTGTCCATCGAGCCGCACCTGGCGGTCCGGCCGCACGAGGGCGTCGCGCACGATGACGGCGGCGCGGCCTTCGTGGCGTTCGGCGCGGCGTTGCGAGACCTCGTCGACTCACTCCCCCGCACCGATCCCGTGGTCCTATGAGGACGGTCGCGCTGCTGCCGGAGGACCACGGGCTGCTGCTCGAGCTGCTGCGGCTGCCGACCGCGGGGCCGCTGGAGTCCGCGACGCCGCCGCGGTTGTGGGAGGCCCAGCGGCGCTATGCCGAGGCCGCCCATCCGCTCGGGTTCCGGGTCGCCCACCACGCGCCGTGCGACCCCGGCGCCGTGGACCGGGAGGACGTGCCGCTGCCCGTGCGGCAGGCCGCCGCCTCCCCCGACTTCCTCGTCATGCAGCCGAGCCTGGTGCTGGCGGCCGGGCGCGGGCCAGCGATCATGTTCAACGTCCACCTCGACACGGTCGCCGGTGACGAGCCGGTCGACTTCGACGGCAGCCGGTTCACCGGCCGGGGCGCGATCGACGCCAAGGGGCCGGCGGTGGCGTTGCTGGCCGGGGTCCGGGCGGCCAACGCCGAGGACCCGGCGCTGCTCGACGACGTCGGCATGCTGGTGCAGGTCGTGTCCGGCGAGGAGGGCGGCGCGATGGGCACGATCGGCACCCGCCCGCTGGTCGAGGCCGGGTTCGTCGGGCGGCTCAACGTGTTCTGCGAGCCCACGGGCCTGCGGGCGCTGTCCCGGGTCACGGCCGCCATGACCGCGCGGGTGTCGGTGCACGGTCAGGACGCGGTCGACGACGCACCCGAGGACGGGCACAACGCGTCCGTGCTGCTCGGTTTCCTCGCCCAGCACCTGGCGTGCGAGCTGTCCGCGGTCGGACGGCCGTGCGTGGCGGGACTGCACACCGGCACCCTGCACAACCGCGTGTACGGCACGGGCTCGCTGCTGCTCAACCTGCCCTACGCCGACCAGGAGCGGGCACGGGTGTGGGCGCGGGTGGTGCCGGCCGCGGTGGCGGCCGGGCTGGACGCGTTCGCCGTCCGGTTCCGCGACGTGCCGGCGCTGGCCAGGACGGCGGCCGACGCCCACGCGGTGACCCGCCTGGAGTGGCTCAAACAGGGCCTGCCCACGCTCACCGGCGCGGACGACCCGTGGGCGGAGGGCCTGCTGTACGAGGCCGGCGTGTCCCCGTGGCCGCCGGCCGAACCGGGGTTCACCTGCGACGCGATCTGGCTCGCCGACGTGTCCGGGGTGTCCACCGTGGTCATCGGGCCGGGAACGCTGGCCGCCAACAACGCGCACGCCACCGGCGAGTTCGCCGAGCTGGCCGAACTGGAGCGGTTCGCGGCCACGGTGGCCCGCGTGCTGCTCGCCTTCGCCCGCCGGGCACGGAACGGAGAGGTATGACCCAGCTCGACCACGCCACGACGGTGCGGGTGGCGCACGCGGACCTGCTGCGGGTCACCGCCGCGATCTTCGCCGCCCGGGGCGTGCCCCAGCAGAAGGCGGCGCTCGCGGCGGAGGCGCTGTGCTACGGCGACCTCGCCGGCATGTCGTCCCACGGCCTGGTCAACCTGACCCGGCTGTACCTGCCGCTGTTCGACGAGGGCCGGGTAGACCCCGTCGCCGAGCCGGAGACGCTGACCGACCTCGGCGCGGCGGTGCTGGTGGACGCGCACCGGGCGTTGGGGCTGTGGGCCGCGGCGCAGGCCGTGGACCTGGCCGCCGCGCGGGCCGCCGCCTATGGCGTGGGGATGGTGTCGGTGCGGAACGCGACGCACTTCGGGTGCGCCGGCTTCCACGCGGCCCGCGCCGCGCATCGGGACATGATCGGGGTGGTCGCCGCGAACTGCGGGCGGCAGCGCATCGCCCCACCGCCGGGTGGGCGTGCCGCCCTGCTGGGCACGAACCCGCTCAGCGTCGCCGCGCCCGCGCTCCCCGGCCACCCGTTCGTGCTGGACATGAGCACCACGGCCGCGCCGACCGGCCGCATCAGGGCCGCGGCCCGCGCCGGCGACCCGGTGCCGGCCGAGTGGCTCGCCGACGACGACGGCCGACCGGTCACCGATCCGACGGCCTTCGACCGCGGCACGGCGCACCTGCGGTGGCTGGGTGGGGACGCCGGACAGCACAAGGGCTTCGGGTTGGGCCTGGCGGTGGAGGTGCTCGCCGCGCTGCTGCCCGGCGCCGGCCTCGGCCCGGCACCCGAGGCACTGACCGGCGACGGGTCCGGACGGGACGACGACATCGGGTTCCTGGCACTGGTGATCGCACCCGGCGCCCTGCGCCGCACCGAGGACTTCCTCGTCGGCGCGGAGTCGCTGTTCGGCACGCTGCTGGCCTGCCCACCCCGGCCCGGGCACACCGTGCGCTACCCCGGTTGGCACGAGGCGCGGCGCTGCCGGGACCAGCGGGCGAACGGCGTCGCACTGCCCAACACCGTCCACCGGGAACTGCGCGACGCGGCGGAAGCCCTCGGCATAGCACCGGTTCTCCGGCAGGGGACGTGCTGATGCTGCGCATCGGGGTGGTCGGGCTCGGGGTGATCTCGCGGTTCTACCTCGCCGCGTTGGCCGGGTCGCCGCAGGCGCGGCTCGCCGCGGTCTGCGACGTCCGGGAGCAGGCGCTGGCGCCGTGGCGGGGTGTGTTGCCCTGCCACCTCGACCACCGCGCCATGCTGACCGCCGAGCGGCTGGACGGGGTGGTCGTCACGACGCCGAACGACACCCATGCCGCGGTCTGCCGGGACGTCCTCGCGGCGGGGGTGCCGGTGTGCGTGGAGAAGCCGCTCGCCACCTCGCTGGCCGACGGCCGGGAGCTGGCCCGGCTGGCGCGTGCGGCCGGACTGGTGCTGCTGACCGCGTTCCACCGCCGCCACAACACGACCGTCCGGCGGCTGGCCAGGGGCCTGCGTACGGGACCGCCCGTCGAGTCGGTCACCGTGCGGTACTGGGAGCGCATCGAGGACCACGTCGGCGCGGACGGCTGGTACCTGGATCCCGCGCGGTGCGGCGGCGGGTGCGTGGCCGACAACGGCCCCAACGCCGTCGACCTCGCGCGGATGTTCCTCGGCGACCTGCGGCTGCGCGAGCTGTCGGTCAGCCGCGACGAGACCGGGGTGGACCGGCGGGCGGCGGCGGTGTTGAGCGCCGCGACCGGCGCGGTCGCCCACCTCGACCTCGACTGGTCCTACCCGGGCGAGTGCAAGCAGGTCGAGGTCGCGCTCGCGGACGGCAGCCGCCGGTGCGCGGACATGCTGGCCGGGCACCGCGAGTTCAAGGGCTCGCTGTGGCACGAGTACGTCGGCGTCCTCGACGACTTCGTCACCGCGGTGCGCACGGGCCAGGACTGCGTGGACTCCGGGCTCGCGGCGCTGGAGTTCGTCGACGCCGTCTACCGGGCCGAGGCACCTCCCGCGGCGGCCCGGTGAACACCCGCGAGGACGGCGCCAAGCGGCCGGTGGACGGCGTGCTCGTCAAGGTGCTCCTGCACCGCCGCGACGATCGGGGGATGTCGTTGGAACCCTTCGCGAGCCGCTGTGTCCGGGCGGGCGAGGTGCACGAGCTGGTGACCACCGACCACCGCGTCGGCGAGCGGATCGACCGCGTCGGCTTCCTCGGCTTCGCCGAGATCAGGAACGCCGGCGTGCTCGACCGGGGCGACGAGGTGTGGATCGGCGGCACCCGGGTGGGCACCGTTCTCGGGTTCGA
>NZ_JBJMIE010000773.1:0-9582 GCF_045807065.1 Actinophytocola sp.
CCGAGGTAGACGTACGGCCGGTACCGGTCCGGCGAGACGAACGCCTGGTTGATCCTGGCGCCTTCGACGCTGATGAACTCCCCGGTGAAGTCGACCGGGAACTCCCGCCGCCACAGTGCGTGGCAGACGGTCCAGAACTCGTCGGTGCGCTGGTAGCGCTCGTCGTGGGTGGAGAAGTCGCCGTAGTAGCGCAGCTCGTTGGATCCCTGGCCGGACACCACGTTGATCGTGATCCGGCCGTTCGTGAACGCGGACACCGCGTTGACCTGCTGGACGAAGTAGGTCGGCGAGATGACCGCCGCGCGGGACGCGGACATGAACTTGACGCGCTCGGTGGCCATGCCGAACGCGGCGGCCAGGACGATCGGATCGGCCCGCTGGAACCCGATCGGCATCAGCAGGTTGTCCAGGCCCAGTTCGTCGGCGCGGACACAGAAGTCACGCTGCTGGTCCAGGTCCTTGAACTGGTTGATCTCGGTCCGGAACCGCGCACCTCTGCGTCGGTCGGCGACACCGGTCGACGGCAGGCTCCAGTGGAATTGCATCCGCCGGTTGTTGGCTGGCATGTCTCACCCCGGGATAGTCCTTTTGCCGCGACGGTAGCCGCGGTTTCCGGGCGGGACCATGGCACGTTATTCCTAGGCCGGCGCGGACCCCTAGGTAGTCGGGCGAATTGGTTGTGCGGTCACAGTGGATTTCGGGTAACGTGCTGTCAGTGACGGCCTGGAGGCGGTCAATCACTCTCGGCAACAACCCCGCCGCTGTCACGGACAACTTCATCACTCGCGTGTGCGTGGTTGGGTGAGCACGTGCCGCGCGTTGCTACTTCCTGATTCCTCCTTGTTTTGGGAGAAGTTGATGACGCGCGCACGAAACGCCGGCTTCGGCCTGCTCGGACTCGGCTACCTCATCTGGTACATCCCCTACAGCGGACTCGCGAAGGCCATGTCCGCCGGCCTGCTGGCCATGACCAACGGACCCGTCGGTCGACCGGTCCTCCTCCCGGCGGCCGCCCTGGGCACGGTGGTGGCGATGCCGCTGACGCTCGCCGTCCTCCACTGGTGGCACTGTTCCCGGCGCCTCCGCCTCGGTCGCGTCAGCCAGCCGAGCTACCCGGCGGTCCGGGCACGGCTGGCCCGAACCGGTGTGCCGCCGCAGCGGTCACGCAGGCCGCTGCCCCTGTTCGTCCGCGGCAACGCCGTGCGATCGCCCATGGCGGCGGCGCACCGGGAGCCGATTCTCGCGCTGACGCCGGAACTGAACGGGCGGGACCACTGCCTCGACGGCGGTGACGTCGCCGAGCCGGGCGGTTCCGACTACGGGTCCTATGTGGACCATGCGCGCCGGCTCCAGGTGCTGGTGCGACCGCGGGTCGGCCAGGTCGGCCGTCAGCGCGGACCGGCCGTCGCGAGCGGTGGTTGATCATGCCACTGCACGTAGTCCGCCAGGTCGGCGCGGCCCGGCTGGTACCGGTTGACCGGCACCGAGTCGTCCGGGTACCCGACCGCCAGCCCGCACACGACGAGCCGGTCGGCATCGAGGTCCAGTTCCGCGCGGATGACGTCCGGGTAGCCGGCGACGCTGAACTGGGGGCAGCTGCCGAGGCCGCAGGCGACCAGCGCCAGCATCACGTTCTGCAGGAAGAAGCCCATCTCGAGGAACTGGCCCGGCATCGCGCCCGCGGGCAGGTGGAAGATCATCTCGACGGGCGCGCCGTAGAACCCGAGGTTGTCCCGCTGGTGGGCGCGGCGTGCGGTCCGGTCGTTCCTGTTGTGTCCCTTGGCGAGCAGCACGCCGGTGCTGGCCTCGCGAGCCCGGCGGTCGATTGTCTCGTCAGTGCGTGCGGCTCGGTACTCGAAGTCCGGCCGAGGGGCGGCACCGCGGTCGAACTCCGCGCACAGGCGGTACGCGAGCCGGTCCTTGCGTTCCCCGGTCACCACGGCGACCTGCCACGGCTGACCGTTGCGCGTGGACGGGGCGTGCGCCGCCGCCAGCAGCACGTTCTCGAGGAGGTCGCGCGGCACCGATTCCGTCAGAAAGGCGCGCTTGCTGTGCCGCCCATCGAGGACAGATCGAAAAGTCGTCCACGGAGAAACATCCATGACAAGGGATTGTCGTCATGACGAGGAATTTGTCCAGCCCCCGGGTCGCAGTTGGTGGAACGGTGCGTCGGAACTGCGCGATCGTGGCGACGCTGACCACGGCCGCGTGGCGAGAACGCCGTGATCTTCGCGCATTGCGGGGGATAGCGAACGGTCTACAGGTCCGCGCCGATCTCACCGGTGATTCCGATGTCGACCTACTGCGCTCTCTTTTCGACGGCGAACTGATCTACAGCCTGCGCAGCCCGGAGTACGGCGGTGCGTTCATCGGGAGTGCGGCCGAGCGGCAGCAGTGCCTCCTCGCCGCCGCCCGGTCCTACGACGTCGTGGAACTGGAGGTCGACCGGGACCTCACGCCGGAACTGCTGGCCGCCGTGCCGCCGCACCGAAGGCGCATCTGCTGGTACGGGGAGGCGCTGGACCCCTCGGGGTTCGGCGCGATCTTCGAGCGCATGCGGAACACGCCAGCGCGCCTGTACCTGCTGGCGTCCGAGGCGACGACGGTCGCACAGGCGATGGACCCGTTGCGGTTCCTCGCCGGGCTCGGTCGGTCCGACGTCACCGCCTTCGCCACCGGGGACCTCGGCCTGTTCACCCGGTTGCTCGCACCGTGGTTCGGCGCCCCCGTCGTGTTCGGCGGCCTCGGCCAGGACGTCGCGTGGGGTGTGCCACCGGTGGCACACCTGCTGGACGACTACCCCTTCCCCGACCTGCCGCCGCTGGAGCAGGTGTTCGGCATCGTGAGCCGACCCATGCGGGGATCGCAGTCGCCACGCCTGCACAACGCCGGCTACCGGGCACTCGGTCTCTCCGCGCTGTACCTGCCGTTGCCCGTGAAGGAGTTCACCGGCTCGTGGCAGGCCCTGTGCACCGGGTTCGAACAGCTGGGTATCACGTTCGGCGGGGCCACCGTGGTCTCCCCGTTCAAGGAGGAGGCGCTGCTCCTGTCCGACACCGCGAGCGTGGCGGCCAGGAGCACGGACGCGGCCAACCTGCTGGTGCGCGAGGGAAGCGGCTGGCGGGCGTGCACGACCGACCCGGCGGGTGTCGTCGGCGCCCTGCGCCGTGCCGGTGTGGGGTTGACCGGCCGCAGGGCGGCGGTGGTCGGCTGCGGCGGCGCGGGACGTGGGGCGGTGCTCGGCCTGTCGGCGGCGGGTGCCGTACCCACCATCGTGAACCGCGGGCTGGACCGCGCTCGCTACGCGGCGGACCTGCTCGGTGTCGACTACCTGCCCCTGAACCGGTTCGCGCCGGAGAACTACTCGCTCATCGTGCACGCGACGCCCGTCCGCGACGAGCCGCCGTTCGCCATCGACCGGATCGCGCCCGGCACCGTGGTCGTCGACCTCATCTACGGCCCGGCGGAGACCACGCTGGCCGCCGCCGTGCGCGCGCGCCAACAGGTCGTCGTCGACGGCTGGCAGGTGCTCGGGGTCGAGGTCGACCGGCAGTTCCGCCTGCTGACCGGCAGGTCCCTACCCGGCGAACGGGAGCCCCTCGACGGTGCCGAGATCCCGATCCCGGTCGTACCAGAGCAAAGGGAGTCCGTGATATGACCGTCCACACTGGTCCCCACGCCAACCGGCTGGCCGAGCTCTCGACGCTGGCCGAGACCTTCGCCGAACGCGCCGACGGCTACGACCGCACGGCGACCTTCCCGGTGGCGGACTTCGACGACCTGTTCGCCGCCGGTCTACACGCCCCGACCGTGCCGGTCACCCACGGCGGCCTGGGACTCGGACCGCTGCGCGGCGACGCCCTCGGGCTGTGGCTGATGACCAAACGGCTGGCCGCCGCGGACCTCTCCCTCGCCCGGTGCTGGGAGGGGCACACGAACTCGATGGTGCTCATCGACGCGCTCGGTTCGGAGGCGCAGAAGTCGCGATGGTTCGACGGGGTGGTGCGCCTGGGCGAGCGGTGGGTGGCGTGGAGCGGTGAACCGCGGGCGCCCAAGCCCGGCGAGGCCAAGGCCTTCGGCACGAACGTGCGGCGGGAGGGCGACGGCTGGATCATCGACGGCACCAAGGTGTTCGCGACCAGCGCCACCGGTGCCGACTGGGCGATCCTGCTGGTCGACACGGCCGGGCCCGGCGGTGCGAGGAACAGCACGTCCGACGCCGGCGCCGGTGTGCTGATGCTCGCCTGCGAGCTCGCCGATCCCTCCGTGTCCGTGGACGCCTCGTGGTGGGACCCGATCGGCATGCGGGCGACGGTCAGCCACCTCGTCCGCTTCGACCACACCTACATCCCGGACTCGCAGCGCATCGGCGAGGCCGGGGACTACCTGCGCCAGGGGTGGCAGACGGCGTTCATCCCGCACTACGCGGCGAGTTTCCTCGGCGCGGCGGAGGCGGCCTACGGGTACGCCCTCGAGTACGTCACGCGCCAGCGCAAGCACACCGATCCCTATGTGCAGCAACGGGTGGGGGCGATGGCCGTCGCCGTGGAGACCGGTGGGCTGTGGTTGAAGCACGTCGCGGAGCTGTGGGACTCCGGACGCAGGGCGGAGGCGAGCATGGCCGGTTCCCGGGCCCGTCACCTGGTGGAGCACCTCGCCCTGGACACCGTCGACCACTGCGTGCGCGCCTGCGGCGCCCGCTGCCTCGTCCGGCCGAGCCCGGTGGAGCGGATACAGCGGGATCTGTTGTTCTACGTGCGACACGACAATGATGACCACATTCTCGCGACCATTGGTCGCAACGCGCTGGGCGAGGCCCACGACCCCTCTTTCTACAAACCATGAGAAAAGGTACATTTCGGCCTCAGGTTACCTGAGGAAAGTTTGTGACTACTAGGGAATTCTGACCATTACTGTTCGGGGTGCGAAGTTGGTATGTTTTGACCACTTCGGTGACTTGACCGCACCGTCGGGAGGTGCCGCTACCGCGTACGCGGCGGGCGATCTGATCGCGCCGAACAGGGATTTCTCCACACCAGTTCCGCACCGTGCGGACAGCACGGGCCGAACTGGTGTGGCTCACCCAAGGATCTCGCTCGGCGGGTCAGGATTTCGGCCTGTCGTGCACGGTGAGCGGGGAGAGCCGTCCTGTACCCCCTGTCCGGGCAGGACGCTCTCCCCGCTCACAGTTGGTCGTCGTCCGTCCTTCGTGGACGGCGGCGGTCACCGCATGCTGATCCGGGTGTCCACCGCGACCTCGTCGAACTCGGTGGTGCGCACGTGCAGGTCGAGCGTCCACGTGCCCGCGACCGGGACGACCACGTCGGCGGCCTTGAACTGACCGGGAGCCGTCCTGGCGAGCGACAGCGGTACCGGCTCGATGCCGGCCTCCCGCAGCTCGAGCTGCGCCCGGACCTCCGGGACGTTCCGGTTGATCCCGCGGTCGTCCCGGACGTTCAACACGATCTGGTTGTCGCCGGTGCGTGCCGGGTCGACCCACACCTGGACGTCGCCGGAGCCGGGCAGGGCGAGCGAGCCGAGGAAGGGGCCGGCCGGGACGGCCGCCGCGCTCGGGCCGTGGTCGTGACCACCGGGTGGCACGGCGACGAGTGCGGCGGTGAGGCCGAGCACCACCACCGCGACACCGCCTTCCCAGACGACCGAGCGGCGGAGCCTGGCGAGCACGTCCTGCCGCACCAGCCGGTCGGCGGCACGGCGGGGTGCGGCGGAGACGGACAACCGCCGCCGCACGAACGACCGGGACAACGAGGCCAGCCAGAGCAACAGGCCGAACACGGCGACCTTGAAGATCAGCAGCGTGTAGTACTGGGTCCCCGGTCCGAACTCGGCGAGCTCGCGCCAGGCCTGGAGCAGGCCGGTGACGCCGAGCACCGCCACCGCCGCGCCGGCCGTGCGGGAGAACCGTGCCGCGGCGGCCGCGGCCGCGTCCTCGTCGTCCCGGCTCTGCCCGCGCCCGGCGAGCGTGCACGACGCCAGCACGACCAGGCCACCGAGCCAGACCGCCATCGCCGTCAGGTGCGCCGCGTCGACGAGCAACGCCAACCCCGACAGCAGACCGGTGTTCGCGTGCCCCGTCCCACTCCAGGTCAGCGCGAACGCGTAGCCGAGGACGGCCATGACCACGACGCTCCAGCGGGACACGGTCCTCAGCCGTGCCAACAGCACCCCGGCGAGCCCGAGCAGCGCGATCCGGACCAGCAGCAGGATCCCGAAGGTCGTCCGGGCGGTGTCCGCCAGCAGTGCCGGGTCCAGGAGGCCGGCGAGCGAGGAGCCGGCGGCATTGGGGCCCTGCAACAGCAACAGCACGACCGCCGAGACCAGGGAGGCGACCCACGCCGCGGTGATCAGCCGGCGTACCCGGCGATCGGACAGACCGGGTCGCCAGCACACGACGACGTAGAACGCGCCGCCGACCACCAGTGCCAGGCTCGCGAAGGACAGCAGCCGGAACAGCCAGAACGCGATCTCGACGAGGCCGTCCGAGCCCGCCTGCGCACCGGCGTCGGCGAGCGGGGCCGCCCGTGCCTTGCCCACGCTGAAGACGAACGCGCCGTGGACCGGGTGCGAGTCCGCGGAGAGCACCCGCCAGTTGACGACGTACACCCCGTCGCCGAGCGTGGCGGGCAGTGGCATGGTGATCCGCGCGGCGTCGCCCGACACGCCGTGGGCCGCCGGCTTGGCGATCGTCGCTCCGGTCCCGTCGAGCAGAGTGAACCCGTCCCGGACCGGGAGGACCGACTCGCTGAACCGGAGGACCACCCGCCGCGGTGCCGCGTCGAGATGCGCACCGTTGGCCGGGTTGGTCTCGATCAGTTCGGCGTGTGCCGAGGCGACGCCGCTCGACAGGAACAACAGGCCCACGGTCATCGACACGACGGCGAGGGCGGCACGCATTCGGCTGTCCACGGGACGTCCTTCCGCGCTCACTCGTCGAGCAGACCGAGATCGTGTGCGGCGACCAGTGCCGCCGCTCTGCTGTGCACGCGCAGCTTCCTGAACAGGTTGCTCTGCAGGTTCTCCACCGTGCGGATGGAGATCCCGAGCTGCCGCGCGGTTTGCTTGGTCGCGTGCCCCCGGCTGACGGAGATCAGGATCTCCTTCTCGCGAGGCGTGAGCGCGAGCTCCCACCGCCGCCACCTCTCCGTGGAGTCGGTCCGGGACGGGCCGAAAAGAGCGCGGACGTAGGTCGAGTTCGCCAGCACGTGGCCTTGCCCCGCGGCGCGCACGGCAGGCACCAGCAGATCGTCGGCCCGGGACGCGGGTACGGTCGAGATGCCGATCGCCAGCGCCTTGGTGATCTGGGAGTGCTGTAGCTCCCGGCTGTCGACGAAGACGTGCCTGCCGTCGGGCGAGGGCCATTCGGGCTCTCTCGGGTCCACCAGGACGTTGATGAGCAGGTGGTTGTCGGCACCGTTCGTCGGTTGGTCGTCGCCATCCTTGCCCAGCACGGGGATTCGGTGCTCTCCGAGGATGTCGCGCAGGTGGTCGGCGAGGCGGCCGGCGGGCGCGACGAGCACGACGCTGAGGTTGCGCCGTCGCTTGGGCACCCGCGAGTCGCCTCCTTGCGGTGGGACGGCGGGTGGTCGAAGACCGAGGCGGACGGCACTCGCGGCGGCGTGTGCCTGGTTGTGCACGTCGAGCTTGGCGAAGATACGCTTCTTGTGGTGTTCCACCGTGTGCAGGCTGATGCCCAGCTCGACCGCGACCAGTTTCGGCGGGAACCCGGCGCTGATCAGGTAGAGCACCTGCGTCTCCCGCTCGGTCAGCGCCTGCCCGTCATTTCCCGCCTGGCGTGCTATCTCCACCGGCAGGGACGGGGTTTTGATCGCGTCGAGCAAAGCGTCGAGACCGCCCGTGTAGGAGACCATCGCGCTGACACCCGCGTCGTAGGCGCGAATGACATATGCGGCGGGCAAAGTATCGTGCACACCGACCGTGCGCATGCGGCTGCCCGTTTGCAACAGCAGTTTCACAAGGCGTTCGTTGCTCCACCGCGGCGCGTCCGCTTCGAATACCGCGACCGCAGGTCTTCGAATTCTGCATAGTTGGACCAACTCCGGCCCCGACGACGCGGTGCCGGCGACGGTGATTCCCGGCTCACGGACCATATGTCGGGCGAGCGTCTCACGGATCAGCCGGTTCTCGTGTTGGAGTACGACAGTCAACGAAGGCTCTTCAGCCACGCCGATACCTCAGTTCGTAAATACTGAACGGGTACCGCATGGCACGGTGCGTGTCCCCAGAGCACCACTCCGGTTCCCGCCGACCTGCGACTCACTCCCAGGACCATGGTCCCACACCTCTGGCCGTGGGGACAGATCGCCCAGTGCAGAACAAAAGACGTTTCCCCCTAGGGGTCCCTGAACCACTCAAGTACGGACCCTGCTTGAGAAGTCACCGCTGCCGGGACCGCGTCGTCCCGCTCCGGGGCGGTGACAGCGTCGACGGCCCGATGCGCCCGTTCCCGAGGCCCGCTCGGGCATCGGAATCGAAAAACCCTTTCTCACCTTGGCTCATCCTCTGTCCACATAGTCCCTCAGGTAATGTGCACATAGGACTGGCGAGTCAGGCGTTCCGTCGCAGACGGTCGCCTGCCGACCCGGTCGGTGGCTGGCCGCCGGGCACCGCGCGGGGTGCCGGGACCGCCCGAATTCCCTAGGGGTGTGAACCTAATCCCGACCGCTGCGTAGTACTTGTCGGACGGATCCCCCTATTGAGAGGCGGACGCTGGTGGCGAGGTTGAACAAACGACTCAGGATGTCAGTGGTACTCGGTGCGATCGTGCTGGTCGGAGTGGCCGGGTGCGGCAGTGATACCGCCGCCGCGGGCAGCGGCGGTGGTAGTAGCGGCAGCGGCGCGCAGAAGGTCACGATCAAAGAGCCGACGGAGGGAGCGTCGATCACGATTCCGTTCATGTTGCGCCTCGACTCGAACGTGGAACTCGGACCGACGGATTCCGGCAAACATCACGTGCATCTCTACTTCGACGGCAACGACAGCAAGTACGAGGTGATCGAATCCGAGAACGTCCAGATCACCGACAAGTCGCCGGCGGTCGCCGGCCTGAAGGCCGGCCAGCACAAGATGAACATCTCGCTGCGCAACGCCGATCATTCGGCGGCCGGGTTCGACACCAGCATCACGGTGCGGACCGGCGGCGGTGGCGGCGGCGCACAGCCGACGGATGACGGTGGGACGGGCGGCGGTGGTTACTGAGCGGGACCGGAAGGATCCGCCGGAGGTCGTGCGGCGCAACAACGCCAGGACCCGTTGGTTTCACGCCGGCACATACCTGACCGTGCTGTTGCTGTTGTTCACCGGCTGGTGGCTCACGCTCGGCGATGAGGGCAACCCCAGCGTCGTGTCCCAACTGACGGACGTGTCGGACGCGGAGCTGCACACGTGGACGGGGTGGGTCTTCGCCGGCCTCGCGGCGTTGGGCGTGGTGCTGGGCTGGCGCGCGGCACGAACTCTGCTGGTCGACTCGGTCCGTTACCGCCGAACGGACCTGCGCTGGTTGCTCCGTTGGCCGCGCGCCGTGTTCACCGGCCGCTTCGAGCG
>NZ_JBJMIE010000774.1:0-3227 GCF_045807065.1 Actinophytocola sp.
ACTCGCCGATCCTGATCGTCGGCGCCATGGTCGTCGGGCCGGAGTTCGGCCCGCTCGCGGCCATCGCGGTCGGCCTGGTCCGGCGCCGCTGGGACCTGGTGCGCCGGGCGGCGCTCGCGCTGGCGGTCGGGTTCCCGCTGGCCATGGCGGTCACCGCGGGCGGCACGGCACTGGGCAACGCGGTGGGGCTGTTCGACGCGAGCGTGATCGCCGGCGACGGCCACCAGGTCGACTTCGTCTACGAGGTCGGACCGTGGTCACTGATCGTGGCGCTGCTGGCCGGGGCGGCGGGGATGCTGTCGATGACGTCGGCGAAGTCCGCCGTGCTGGTCGGCGTGTTCATCTCGGTCACGACGGTGCCGGCGGCCGGCTACGCGAGCGTCGCGGCCATCCTCGGCGACTGGCACCGCGCCGCCGAGTCGATCGGGCAGCTCGTCGTCAACCTCGCCGGGATCGTGGTGGCCGCGGCGGTGGTGCTCCTGCTGCGCCGTGCCACGTGGACGTTCGCGGACGCCGGCCGTCCACTGTCCCGAGGTTGATCCGCGGAGCCATCGCAACGATCCTGACACGAAGCTGTTTTCGTTATTTGTCCGGAAACCGTGGCTACTTGATCGATGGACACGACTACGGTCGGTGTCATGAGCGGGAGTAGGGTCTGAGGAGATGAGTGTGGAAACCGCCGCCGACCCACCGACACTGGGTGGTGGTGCGGACCCCGAAGTACTGGCGACCGTGGTTGCGGCGGAGGCGGTGCTCGGCCGCAGGTTCGGGGCACGGATCACGCTGACGCAGGCCGAGGACCTCGGCGGTTCCGAGCGATCGTGCGTGGTGCGCGTGCGAGTCGCGGCAAGCCCGTTCTCGCTGCCGCGCACGCTCGTGCTCAAGCGGTACTTACAGCCCCTCGACGAGCACTGCGACAGCTTCGTGCGGGAAGCGGCCAGTTACCAGCTGTTCACCGCGCTCGCGTCCGAGGACCGGATGTGCCCGGAGCTGTTCGCGCACGATCCGGGTAGCCGGCTCGTCGTGCTGGAGGACCTCGGGCACGCGCCGACGCTGGCCGACAAGCTGCTCGGCACCGACGCGCGGGCCGCGGAACGGGCGCTGCTGTCCTACGCGCGCTCGCTGGGCAGGCTGCACGCCACGACCGCGGGCCGGGAGGCCGACTTCGACGCGTTGCAGCGGCGGCTGACCGTGCCCGACTTCAAGGACCCGCTCGCCATCGACGGCGCCACCGCGCTGAACGACCTGCCCGATCTGCTCGACGCCGAGCTGGGCGTGCAGACCTCGGCCGCGGTGCTGGAGTGCGCGTCGCGGTCGCGAAAGCTCCTCGAGACCGGCCACCACCGTGCCTTCAGCCCGTCCGACTCGTGCCCGGACAACAACCTGATCACCAACCGCGGCGTGCGGTTCCTCGACCTCGAGGGCGGCTGCGTCCGCAACGCGATCTTCGACGCGGCGTACCTGCGGGTGCCGTTCCCGTCGTGCTGGTGCCCGTTCGGGCTGCCCAACGGCATGACCGACGCGATGCTCGCGAGCTGGCGGGCCGAGGTCAGGGCGGTCTGGCCGGACCTGGACGAGGACGGCGTGCTGCTGCCGATGCTGCTCGACGCGCAGCTGTTCTGGGTGTGGCTGACCACCTGGCAGTTCTTCAGCAGGCCCGAGGCGGCGCAGTCGCACTCGTCGCTGCTGTCGGACACCCCGCCCGAGACGCACGTGCTCACCGACCGGTGGCGGCGCCTAGCCAACGACGCGTTGCTGGCCGGCGCCGAGGCGGTCGCGGAACACGCGGCGGCGGTCGGCGACCGACTGCGCGTCCGCTGGTTCGACGAGGACCCGGTGCTCGCCCTGTATCCGGCATTCCGGCGCTGACCTGCGCTTTCACAGAATTGTCGGTGCTCGGCCCTACTGTCCGTGCCATGGGATTCTCCGAGCGTTACATGAGACCGGGTGGCGTCGTGCCGGTGGGGGACTGGCGCGTCAAGCAGTACCTGGTGACGGTCACCGACGCGCTGCTGGACGGCGCGATCGTCTCGGCGGCCACGGCGTTCCTGCCGAAGCTGCTGCCGTCCGCCGCGGGTTCCGACGCCACGCCACGGGTCGCGTTCTCCGTGCTGCACAAGGGCGTGGACGCGGTCTGGCTCAACCTGTACGCATGGGTGTACGGCGAGATCCTGCACTGCCGCGCGGCCAACGCGCCGTTCGACGTGCCAACCGTGTTCACCCCGTTTGCCGAGCCGTTGATCGGCTGCGTGTGGGAGCTGCCCGCGTTGGTGCACGAGCGCTCCGCGTGGGTACGCCACGGCTTACAGCCGGACGCACCCGAGGTCGACCCCTACCTGGCGGACTTCTTACCCGAGGGTCCCGTCGGCGGGCCGTGACTTCGGGGTGAACACGGCGAGCAGGTTTGGCGGTCAGCTCTTCTCGGTGAACCGCACGCCGTCGGGAGCGAGGTCGCGTAGGTCGCGGAGTACCTGGTCCAGGACGTGTGCGCGCTGCTCCGCGACCGCGAGTGGCGAGCCGAACACGCGTGTCAACCTGCGGGCGCGGGTCGCCAGCCGCGGATCGGCGGTGAGTTCGGCCGTGGCCTCGTCCGTCAGGTCGAACGCGAGGTACCGGGCGGTGGCGTTGCGACGGCCACGCCACAGGTGCAGCGTCACGGTGGTGACCTCCGGCCAGTCCAGCCGGACCGACCTCGGCGACAGGAACCCACCGGCGCGTACCCACACGTGGTCGCTGTCGGCGGCGAGCTGCGGGCCGAAGCCGGCCTGTGCGCGCACCAGCAGCAGCTCCAGGACCACCCCGGCGAGGCACAGTGACCCGATCACGACCCACACCGCCGACCCGGTCGTGGCGACCCCGAGCCCGGCGAGCACCGTGGTGAGCGCGAAGATCGCTATCGTTGTCGCATGCTCGCGTACGGTCTGGCCGGTTCGCACCGGTAGGACCACCTTCGTGTCGTCGGGGACACGCGCCGTTCGCCGCACGTCGGGCAGGGTAAACCCCGGCGACAGCATGGTCGGCGGGAGCCGCCGGGAGGGTCGATGCCAGAACAGCTGTACCACCGCTACGTCGCGCTCGGCGACAGCCAGACCGAGGGCATCGGCGACGGCGACGACGTGACCGGCTACCGCGGCTTCGCCGACCGCCTGGCGGCGCGGCTGGCCGAGCTGAACCCGGACCTGCTCTACGCCAACCTCGCCGTCCGCGGGAAGCTCGCCGGCGAGATA
>NZ_JBJMIE010000775.1:0-8820 GCF_045807065.1 Actinophytocola sp.
CACCGTGTCGGACCCGCCGCCGTCGAGCAGCACCGCGCACAGTCCCGCGTGCAGCAGCAACAGTGTGAGCACCGTGATGGCAGGGGTGCTCACGCCGGAGGGGAAGCCGCTCTCCGGCAGCTGGTCGGTCAACGCCTGCCCCGGTCCGGGGCGACGCGGTCGTCTGGTTCGGACTCCCATGGTCGCGTGCTTCACCCTGATCCGTGGTCGGCCGGTGTCCCGTCGTGATCTATACGTACGGTCGGCCCACAACGGTTCTTGCGCTGGTTGCCTACACTGCGTGTCGGTGAACGGACTCCTGCGACGACCGGCCCCGTGGCTCGCCCTCGGGGTCGTGCTCCTGGCCGGCACGATCCTCGTGGTCGTCGGCGCGCACCGGCCGGCCGCGCGGAGCGACACCACCCGGACCAGCGACCTCGCCGCGGAGGTGCGCCGGTTCGCCGCCGGTCTCCACGCCGGCGACCCGTACCGGCCGCCGGAGCCGGCGCAGCGGCGTCGACTGCTGTCGGCACTGCACGCACTGGAGGCCGGGAAGGCGACGCACGCGGCGGACGGTCTGGGGTTCACCGCGCGGACCGGCGTCGACGAGGAGACCGGCCGGCGGTTCGGGCTCCTGGCCAACGGGCCGGGCGAGCGTGCGTGGGGGTGGTACCTGGTCGACCTGTCCGCGCCGGTCCGGCTGGTGATCGAGGTGCCGCACCCCAACTCCGACCTGCACACCGAGGAGATCGGGCTGGCGCTCTACCAGGCGGTGCCGGGCTCGGTCCTGCTGGTCGCCGGCACCCACCGCCGGGCCGGAGCCGGCGCGGGCGACGTGGCGCACCGCACCGACTCGATGTTCCACGCCGTGGCGACCGACCTCGCCGCGCGCGGCCTGCCCCAGGTCCAGCTGCACGGCTTCCACGACGACAACCTGCCGGACACCGACGTGGTGGTCTCGCCTGGCGCCGGCGACGCGGGTGCCGCCGTGCGCCGGGTCGCCGACCGGATCGACGCGGACCTGCGGGTGTGCCGGTCGTGGCGGCAGGACTGCGGCCGGCTCGAGGGCACGACCAACGTGCAGGGGCGTGACGCGGCGCGGCGCGGGACGCTCTTCCTGCACGTGGAGATCAGCCGCGCCGTCCGGGACGACCGCGTCGCCTGGTCGAAGCTGGTGCGTGCGATCGCGCGGGCCGACCTGGGAAGGGGGTGAGCCCCGGGGTCAGCTGTCGCGGGGGTAGAGGTCGACCACGTTGCCGGCCAGGTCCGCGAGCAGGTACGCGGCGCCGTAGTCGTCGCTGAGGTAGAGCTTCAGCGACGGGGTGCCGTCGATGATGTCGGTCTCCACGATCACGTACCGGTGGGTCGGTGCCTCGACGCCCAGGTCCTTGTTCGCCCGTTCCCACAACCCCGGCAGCGCGTCCCAGTTGACCTGGTTGAGGTCGAGCACGGCGCGGTCGGCGTCGACGGTGTCCGGACCTTCCCGGCTGGCGGCCCCGTCGCGGTACTGGAAGTCGTCGAAGCCGTTCTTCACCGCCTTCGCCGGCGCGGTCGCCGAGGCGCTGTCCGGGTAGAGGGTCAGCTCGGACACCTTGCTGCCGCCCATCACCTCGCTCAGCGCGCCGACGGCCGTGCGCGCGCCGGCCGGGGTGAGCAGGTCCTCCGCCGGCGCCGCGGTGGTGGTCGTCGTCGTGCCGGCGTCCGGCGCGGTGACCTGCGTGCCGTGCGAGCCCGCGCCGGTGGACGGCTCGTCGTTCGCGTTCGCCATGCTGTTGATCAGGAACGTGACCGCGGCGATCACCACCGCGGTGCTCACCACGTACGCCGCGGCCACCGTGAGCACGCGTTTCCGGTCGCGGCGCGGGGTGGGCGAGGGGCTCGAGATCGGGTCGGGCCGCTGGTACCCGGGGTAGTGCGGTTGGTACTGCTGTTGGTACTGGGGGCCGCTGGTCGGCGCCGGGAAGGCGGGGCCGGCCGGGGTGGGCGGCCCGAGCGGCACGGGCGCCCCGTGCTCGGCGGCCGCGAGCATCCGGTCGAGCTGCTCACCGGTGGGCCGCGCGGCCGGGTCGTGCACGAGGACCGCGCTGAGCGCGGGCCCCAGTGTGCTCGCGCGCCGCGGCGGCGGGACCGGCTCGGTCATCACCGCCGCGAGGGTGGCCATCGTGGTCGCGCGGCGCATCGGGTGGTAGCCCTCGACGGCCACGTACAGCAGCATCGCGAGCGACCAGAAGTCCGACGCGGTCTGCTTCTCGTCGCCGTGCAGCCGCTCCGGGGCCATGTACTCCGGGGACCCGATCACCTCACCGGTCGCGGTGAGCTGGGTGGAGTCGTGCAGCGCGGCGATGCCGAAGTCGGTGAGCACGGCGCTGCCGTCCGGCCGCAGCAGGACGTTGCCGGGTTTGACGTCGCGGTGCAGGATGCCGGCCGCGTGCGCCGCCCGCAGCGCCGCGAGCACGTCGCGTCCGATGCGGGCCGCCTCCGCCGGGGCCAGCGCGCCGTCGCGCAGCCGCGAGTCCAGCGACGTGCCGCGCACCAGCTCCATGACGATCCACGGGTACGGCGAGTCCGCCGACTCGATGATCTGGTAGATCGACACGACGTTCGGGTGCTGCAGCCGGGCGAGCGCACGGGACTCGCGCAGCACCCGCTCCCGCTGCTGGGCGGCCAGCGCGGGGTTGTTCTCGACGAGCGCGGCGTCGGCCGGGCGCACCTCCTTGATGGCGACCTCGCGGTGCAGACCCACGTCGCGGGCGCGCCACACCGTCCCCATCCCACCGCTGCCCAGCCGTTCCAGCAGCTCGAACCGGCCGCCCACCATGCGCCCGGTCTGTCCTCGCTCAGCCATCGCGCACACGCTAGCAACCACACCCGCGCGACCGATCCCCGGCGAGCGCCTCGTTCGCAGTGGTGAACGGCGCCCTCCGGGGTTGTCAGTGCCGGGGGTCGGAGCCCGGGAAGCGGTCGGGGCGGAAGTCGGCCAGCATGGGGGACTCCACGCCGAACAGCTCGTCGGCCACCAGGTCGCCCAGAAGCGGGGCGAGGGTGACGCCGCTGTGGGTGGCCACCACGTAGAACCCGGGGTCGGTGAAGCCGGCGACCGTGTGGCCGTCACCGGGGATGGCCCGTTGGCCGATCCGGACCGCGTCGATCGGTGCGTTCTCGGTGCCCGTCAGGACTTCGGGCAGCCTGCGTGCGAACTCCGCCGCCACGTCG
Source organism: Actinophytocola sp. (assembly GCF_045807065.1). Classification (GTDB taxonomy): domain Bacteria; phylum Actinomycetota; class Actinomycetes; order Mycobacteriales; family Pseudonocardiaceae; genus Actinophytocola. The sequence continues at coordinate 3,193 of NZ_JBJMIE010000775.1, forward strand.
GTGCCGGGGTTCGCCGGGTCGGCTCCCGGGTCCAGGTCCGGTGCGTGCAGCTGCAGCCGGCCGGCGCCGTCGGGGCGGACGTTCAGCGCCGGCGTGTGCAGGACGCGGGTCAGCCGGACGGGCACCGGTGCGGTGGTGGCGAGGTAGCCGACCGCGGGGGTGCCGGCGCGGTTCGGGTCGATCATGGGAATGGCCGCGCCCGCCAGCGAGGCGACCTCGGTGGTCCACCGGCCGGTGCAGCTCACCACCACGTCGGCCCGGTGCCGCGTGCCGTCGGCGGTGCTGGCCACCCCACCGTCCACTTCGGTCACCGCGGCGCGGGTGTGGACGGTCGCGCCGTGGTCCCGCGCGTCGCCGAGCAGCCGGGCCAGCAGGGAGATCGGCAGGACGTGCGCCTCGTCGGGGAAGAAGGCGTAGGCGGCGCCCGGCGGGAGGACGAGGTCGGGTTCCAGCTCGCGAACCCGCGCCGGGGTCAGCCGCTGGGCCGGGTAGTCGCGGTCGCGCAGCCGGTCGAGCCGGTTCGCCAGCGCCGCACGGTGTTCCTCACCGGCCACCACGAGGTTGCCGGTGGGGAAGTACCACGGCGCGTTGCCCCCGGCCAGCTCCCGGTGCGCCCGCATCCCCGCGTGGTTGAGCGCGAAGTAGGACTCCGGCTCCTTGCCACCCGCGTTGACCCACGCGAACGTGTTCCCGGTCGTGCCGGCACCGGGCCGTTCCGCCTCGAGGACGGTGACCTCGGCGCCACGCCTCGCCAGGCCCGCCGCCACGGCCGCACCCACCACCCCCGCCCCGATGACGATCACCCGCACCGGACCACCTCCTCGCGAGGTGACGTTACCGGGGCGGCCGGGGTGGTAGTGCGTTCTAGGCCTGGCGGGACTGGATCGCCGCGATGATGCTCGGGCGGAGGTCCGCCGCGCGGATCACCGCGTCCACGGAGCCGACCTCGACCGCGCGTTGGATGTTGTGGACGCGGTCGAACTCGGCGGCCACCTCGTTGAGCTTCTCGGCGCGGACCGACGCGCGCAGTTCGTCCAGCTCGGCCGCCAGTGTCGCGCGGTCGGTGCCCGACGCGGCGGCCACGCGGGCCTCCAGCTCCCGCACGCGGGGGTCGGCCGCCGTGCGGGCGTTGACGTCACCGGCGAAGACCGCGGCCGCGGCCGGGGCGCCGCCCAGCACCGACGCGAAGGAGCCCTCCAGCGCCAGCACCGTCATGTTCGGGTTCAGGGCCTTCGAGAAGACCACGAACGCGCCGCCGTGGTAGCGGGAGATGACGCAGAACACGATGGGACCGCGGAAGTTCACGATCGCGCGGCCGATCTCCGCGCCGTACTCCAGCTGGAGCTTGCGCATCGACTCCGGGGAGCCGTCGAAGCCGGACAGGTTCGCCAGCACCACCAGCGGCCGGTTGCCGCTCGCCGCGTTGATCGCCCTGGCCGCCTTCTTCGACGACCGGGGGAACAGCGTGCCCGCGGTGTAGGTGTCCGGGCCGTCCGTGGGCGGGAAGCCGCGCCGCTGCACCGAGCGGGACTCGATGCCCAGCAGGCACACCGGGATCCCGCCGAGGTGGACGTCGGCCACCACGGCCGTCTCCGCGTCCGCCATGCCCGCCCAGCGTTCCAGCACCGGGTGGTCCTGGTCGGACAGGGCGCGCATCACCGTGCGGATGTCGAACGGCTTCTTGCGGTCCGGGTTGTGCTCGGCCGAGAAGATCTGGCCGACCGTGGTGAAGCCGCTGTCCTCGGCGGTGTGCGGGAAGTCGGAGATGTCCCGGTCGACGGGGTCGGTCGTCGTCGCGCGGCGCGGCGCCTCCTCGCCCGGGGCCACGTAGGTGTGGTCGTAGTGCGCCATCAGCACGTCCCGCGCCGCGGCCAGGTTCGGCGCCCAGTACTGCGCCTGCCCGTTCGGACCCATCACCCGGTCGTAGCCGCCGATGCCGAAGTTGTCCTCCGCCGACACGCCACCGGAGAAGTCCAGCGCCTGCTTGCCCGTCAGCACCATCGCCGAGTCCGGCGTCATCACGAGGACGCCCTTGGTGTGCATGAGCATCGTCGCCTCGGCGTTCCAGTACGGCTGGGCGCCGACGTTGATGCCCGCGACCACGATGTTGATCTCGCCGCCGTCCTGGGTGAACTCGACGATCCGCTTCAGCGCCGCGGCCACCCAGTCCATGTTCTCCGTGCCCGACTCCATGGAGACCCGGGCACCGGAGGACAGGGCGTACCACTCGACCGGCACCCGCATCCGCTCGGCGAGGTCCAGCGCGGCGATCACCCGCGTGCACTCCGGCTCCGACAGCGCGCCCAGTGACTTCGTCGGGTCGCCGAGCAGCACCACGCGGGTGACGCCCTGCGGGTGACGCTCGGTCGGGGTGGTGACCACGCCCGCGACCATCGCCGCCTTGTTGTGCCCCTTCGGCCGGTCCACCGGCACCAGCTGCCTGTCGGCGTCCAGGTCGTGCTCGACGAACTCCCCGAGCAGGCCGGTCAGCTCGTACGGGTACACGGTGTTGCGGCTCGCCGCGCGGAGCACCTTCTGCCGGTAGTCGTCCAGCGGCTCGATCGGCGTGTCCGACGGCTCGCCGATGGTCAGCGAGTAGCCGCCCGTGGCGTCGAAGGAGATGCGCACGGCGATCTTGGTCAGCGTGCCGGTGTGCTTGTCGCGTTGCCGGGCGATGAACTCGATCTCCTCCAGCCCGGCGCCCGCGGTCGTCGGCAGCACACGCGCGGCGATCATGTCCAGCTCAGCGCGCGTGATGTCCACCGGCGGCCACACGTAGACCACGATCCGGTTGGTGTTCACCCGCTTGCGCGACGGGCGCCGGGACAGCGCGCGACGGATCGAGTCGAGGCAGGTGGCGATCGTGTCCTCGGCCGTGGGCAGCGCGACCAGCCTGCCGTCGTGCTCGCGCAGCTCGGTCAGGTCACGCACCTGGGCGAACGCGTACAGGCGGTCGTCCGACGGGTTCTCCCGCGCCACACACCGGAAGAGGTAGACCTCCTCGTCCGACGAGGGCAGTCGGGTCAGGTCGAACTTGCGGAGCCGCTCCAGCTGCATCCGCTGCGCGATGTAGGGGTGCAGGCCGCGGATCAGCCGCTCCTCCTGCATACCGGTCGTCGACGGCCGGAACGTGACGTGGTGGTGCATCACTGCGCCGCCCCGGCCCGCGATGGTCGCGGTCAGCCTGCGGACGCGGATCGGCAGCGGGTGGGCGCCGACGACCTCGTACAGCGCGGCGACCATCTCGTCGGAGTCCGCCGGCTGCCGCTCCCAGGACAGGTAGATGTCGGCGTCGACGCCGTGGTCGCCGTTGACCAGCTCGGCGAGCCCGCGCAGCGCGCTGCCCAGCTGCTCGAAGCTGACCGCGGCGGAGACGAGCCACGCCCCGCCGCGCTCGGCCACCACGAACTCACACCCCGCGGCCTTGGCCGTGCGGACGCCGGTGAGGCCCTTGTTGCCGTAGTAACGCCTGGTCAGAACCTCCAGCATGACCGAGTTGTCCAGGTCCGCGCGGGCGAGCCGCTGGCCGAGCAGCCGCACCAGCGGCTCGGTGCTGCGCACCATCTCGGCGATCCGCTCGGCCCGGTCCGGGGCGTCCGGGTGCGTGTCGAGGTGGCGGAGGTGGTTGCGGATGTTGGCGTACACGCGGGCGCGGTTGCGGCGCAGCAGCGGCTGGCCGAACCAGGCGAACACCACGCCGCGGGCGAGGTCGGCGATCACCGGGAAGCGGACCTGCGTCGCGGCGACCAGCCGTTCCAGCGCGAGACCGACCGGCTCCCGCAGCGTCGCGTCCGGCGGCAGCTCCTCCAGCCAGGCACGCAGCAGCGCCGTGACGACCGCGGCGTCGGCCGACGCGCGCTGCAGGGCGAGGAAGATCCGGAACACCGCGGCTTCCAGCTCCGGGGTGCGCTCGAGGTCGGTGACGCCGTAGTGCCCGAGGGCCGTGGACAGCTTGGCCTGGAACGCCGCCGGCAGACCGGCCCGCTCCACGTCGAGGCTCTGCAGGTAGGCGTGGAAGTACTCGCGGGCACTGTGCACGTGGCCGCCGCCGTCGTCGCCCGCCGGCAGGTTGCGGGAGAGCTCCGTGAGGTCGGCGAACACCTCGACGAGCGTCAGCTCCTCGGTCAGCGGCCGGTAGCCGTCCTCGGCGGACGCGCGGCGCGCGGCGAGGTAGTCGTCGAGCACCCGGCGCTCGTCGTGCGGGTCCACGTCGAAGCCGAGCAGGAGGCTGCGCAGGTCCTCCTGACCGCGGGTGACCCGCGCCCGCACCGGGGCGGTCGCCGGCGCGGCGGGCAGGTCCAGCTCGACGGACGCGGTGGTCGCGGCGCCGGCACCGGCGTCGTCGGAGTCGGCGAGCGGCTCCAGGCGCAGCAGCGCGGCGCCGGTCTCGACCTGGCTGCCGACGGACACGGCGCATTCCTTCAGCCGCGCCCTGAACGGTGCGCGCAGCACCGTCTCCATCTTCATGCTCTCGAGCACCAGCACCGGCGCGCCGGCCTCGACCTCGGCGCCGACCTCCAGCGGCGTGGCGACGACCAGCGCCGGCGCGGGGGAGCGGACCACGCCGCCCTCGTCCCGGCTGACCCGGTGCGTCACGCCGTCCACCTCGACCAGGTGGATCGGCCCGTGCGTGCCGGTGAGCAGGCGGTACCGGGTGCCGTTCACCACGATCTGGCCGGTGTGCGCGTCGAAGCGCTCCAGCTCGACGTCGGCCGTGCGCGCGTCACCGCCCGCCTCGATGCCGACGCGGAAGCGGTGCGCGCCGACGCGTGCGACCCGCACCCGGTAGCCGGCGCCACGCAGCTTGAGGTCGAGCGGCCGGCCGCTCTCGTGCCGCACCTGCGGGCGCCCGCCGAACGCGGTGGACAGCAGCCGCTGCCGCTCGGCGCGCTCCTCCTCCTCGTACCCCTCGATGGCGGCGGCCGCCAGCGCGACCGCGGAGTGGCGGTGGGAGACGAGCCGACCCTCCTCGCGGACGCGGTCGATCCAGCCGGTGTCCGCGCTGGCGTCGATCACCTCGGGCTGGTCGAGCAGGTCGAGCACGAAGCTCTTGTTGGTCGCGCCGCCCTCGATGATGACCGTGGTGTCCGCCATAGCGCGGCGCAGCCGGCCCAGCGCCTCGTCGCGGTCGCGGCCGTAGGCGATGATCTTGGCGATCATGGAGTCGAAGTCGGCGGGGATCGTGTCGCCCTCGCTGACGCCGGTGTCGACGCGGATGCCCGGGCCGGCCGGCAGGTCCAGCCGGACGATCCGGCCCGGGGAGGGCGCGAAGTCGCGGTCGGGGTCCTCGGCGTTGAGCCGGGCCTCGATGGCGTGCCCGCGCTCGGCCGGCGGCTCGCCCTCCAGCCTGCCGCCGGACGCGACGTGCAGCTGGGCCTTGACCAGGTCGAACCCGGTGGTCGACTCGGTGATCGGGTGCTCGACCTGCAGGCGCGTGTTGACCTCGAGGAACGCGAACAGCCGGTCGCCGGGGTGGTAGAGGAACTCGACGGTGGCCGCGCCGCGGTAGCCGACCGCGACCGCCAGCCGCTCGGCGGCCGTCTTGAGCTCGGCGGCCCGCTCGGGGCTGAGCACCGGGGACGCCGACTCCTCGATCACCTTCTGGTTGCGGCGCTGCACCGAGCAGTC
>NZ_JBJMIE010000776.1:0-8949 GCF_045807065.1 Actinophytocola sp.
ACGTCGAGCCGCTGGTCCAGTGTGGACGCCCAGGACGGGCCGAACCAGCGGCCGAGGCGGAAGCCGGACAGGTGCGTGCGGGAGACCGTGAACGGCAGGGCGCCGGCCAGCGCGACGTCGTCCTGGGGCATGACCAGCCAGCCGGTGGTGACGTCGATCGGGCCCCCGCACCGGGTCTTCTCCGCGACGGGTGCGCCGTGCGCGTCCGGGTTGTCGCCGAAACCCTTGGCACGCGGCGGTTGCCGACGCGCGCCGGACGGGGTCGCCGAGCCACCGAGGCCGCGGGAGCCGCGGAGGCCCGGGGAGTGGCCGCCCGTTGACCGCGTGGCCGGGTCGACCTCCAGGCTGTCGAGCACGGTGGTCAGCGCGTCGAGCGCGGTGCCGGCGACGCCCGTCGCGGTGGCCGCGCCGCCGTCCACGCGGACGGTCACGGTGACGATGCCGCCGGGGCTGGTCGCGGTCAGCCGCGGCGCCTCGGTGCGGGCGCCGGCCTCCTGGTAGTGCCGTGCCTCGGCGGCGAACCCCTCGGCCCACTGCTCGATGCGGTCCTGTGCCTCGTCCGGATCGCGGGCGGTGATCATCGGGTGATCCTTTCCGGGGGCCATTCCGTGGCCGGCGGGAAGGGCTCGGCGTTGGCCTCGTCGCGCTCGGCGTACTGGCGGGCGGTGGTGCGGACGTGCTCAGCGGCGGCTTGCACCGCGTCGACCGCCCTGTCCGCCGCGGGTGGACGACCCGCGCCGCGTCACCGGTCCGCCGTCAGCAGCGTGGTGACGGCCGCGATCAGCTCGGCGCGGCCGGCCGGGGTGTACCGGGCGGCGAAGTTGCCGGACCGGTCGCTCGTGGTGCGCACCAGGCGCCGCCCGCGGGCGGTGTCGACCCAGCCGAGCATGTCCGACCACCGGCCGTGCCGGCCGCGGCCGGACGCCACCATCAGCCCGCCGCCGAGCCGCGGTTCCGACTGCTCGGCGGGCTCGGCGGCGATCCGGTCGGGGCCGGCGGGAGGCTCCGCGGCCGGTGCCGGCGGCAGCGCGGCGACGACCGTCGCCACCAGCTCGGCGGCGGGGAACAGCTCGCAGCGCAGTTCCTCGTCGCTCTGCTGGGTGATCGTCATGGCCCGCTCGTCGTCGGACACCGCGAGCACGGTCAGGTCCCCGGGCGCGCCGGTGATCGACACGGCCACCCGGTGCTCAGCCAGCAGCTCGAACCCCGCCGACACGGACGGGTTCAGCCAGCCGTCCGCGGACAGGCCGCGACGCTCCAGCGCCTCGTCGACGGCCTTGGCCAGCGCGGCGAAGCGGACGGGGTCGACGGCCGTGCTGCCCAGCCGCAGCGGGAAGAGCCGGGACCGGACGCCGAACGTCTGCCGCAGCACGGACACGTCGACGGGGGCCAGGGTGAAGCCGAACCGGACGGCACCGACCAGCAGGGATTGCGCGTTCACGCATCCCAGCTTCTGCCCCGCGGGGTGGCGTAGTCATCGGCCACGGCACGTAGGTATTGGCGGTTGCTGGTATCGGCGGTTGCTCATTCGCCGACGGCCTCACGCATGATCTCGATGCGCGAACGCAGCCGCAGCTTGGCCAGGATGTTCGAGACATGAGTCTGCACCGTCCGGCGCGAAAGGAAGAGCTCGTCCGCGATGTCCGGGTTGGACATCCCGCGCGCGACGAGCTTGGCGACCCGCGTCTCGGCCGGCGTCAACGCCGCCCAGCCACTGGTCGGCCGGCGGCGCAGGCTGCGTGGACCACGGCGGATGCCGAACGGCCGCAGCCGCGCCTCCACCCGCCGCAGGTCCCACGCCGCGCCGAGGCCGTTGTAGACGTTCAGGGCGGCGGTGAACGCGGCGCGCGCGCGACCCGGCTCGTTGTCCTGGGCCAGCACGACCGCCGCCTCCTCCAGCGCGAGTGCCCGCTGCAGCGGCCAGCCGTGCTCGCCGTACCGCAGTGCGGCACCCAGCAGGCCCTCCGCGTCCCCGTCGCGGAGGGCCTGGCAGCAGCGGGCCGCGGCGATCCGGTCGGCCTGCGGGTCGGCGTCCGCGTCCGCCTGGCACAGGGCGACGGCCGCGTCGGCGAGGCCGCGGTCGCCGACCGACAGGGCGAGGCGGACCAGGTGCGGCATCAGCTCCTGGCGGGTGCGCTGGCCGGGCACGTCGCTCTGCTCCAGCAACGTGGACAGCCGGTCCAGCGCCCGCTCCGGCTCGCCGGCGACCTCGGCGGACAGCGACCACGCGGCGGCCAGTCGCCAGTTCGTCCGCAGCCGCGTCAGCTCGGCGAAGTCGTCACCGGCCGCCGCGAGCCAGGCGCCGGCGGCGTCCCGGTCGCCGCGGTGCAGTGCGACGAGCGCGCCGACCGCGGGCGGGTTGAGGTTGGCCCGGTTCGCGCGGAACTCGGCGTCGATGCCGCTCAGGTGGACGAGCGCGTCGTCCCAGTCGCCGTGCATGTAGCCGACCTCGGCTGCGGTGGCGAGCAGGCTGGCGGCGCGGAAGGTGCCCGCCCGCTCGGCCAGCACCAGCGCGCGTGGCAGGGACGCCTCGACGTCGTGCCACCGGCCGAGCACGGCCAGGTAGGTCAGGCGGTTGTTGGTGAGCATGAGGCGCAGGTCGGTCGACGCGGGGTCGTCGCCGAGCTCGGCCAGCGCCCGGTCGATGCGGTCGACGGCGGTCGGCGCGTCCACGACCAGGGTCGACGCGTGCAGCGCGTAGCCCAGCGTCAACCGGTCACCCGAGCGGGTGGCCTCGGCCAGTGCGTGCTCGGCGGTCGCGGTGGCCCGGTCGACCTCGCCGAAGGACGCGAAGTTGATCGCCGACCAGGCGGCGAGCCGGGCCCGCAGGTGCCGCGGGACGTCCGGGCCCACCGGCGCCGCGGCCAGCGCCAGTGCCTCCTCGGCCTGGCCGACGCGACCGGCGGCCCGCAGCCGCAGGATGGTCATGGTGGCGGCCAGCGCGGGGTCGTCCGTGTGCTGGGCGACCTCCGCGGCGAGCCGGCCCGCCTCCGGGCGGCCCAGCCAGTACAGGACCTGCGCGGCGCGGGCGGCGAGGACCGGCCAGAGCCGGCCGTCGGGGCTGCGGATGCGGGTGACGCGCGTGAGCAGCTCGGCGGCGACCTGCGGCACGGCGTACAGCATCGACTCGGGCACCTCGGCGAGCCACTCGGCCACCCAGCGGTCGGCGAAGCCCGGCGCGGCCAGCAGGTGTCGGGCGACGAGGTCGATGCCGTGGCCGGCGGCGGCCAGCTCCCTGGCGAGGTGGCCGTGCAGGCTCTCGACGGTGGCGGTCGAGGCCTGGCCGACGAGCACCTGGCGGATCACCTCGTGGCGGAACGCCAGGCGCGACCCGACCTCCTGGATCGCCCCGGCCGCGATGGCCTCCTCGACGGCGACGGTCAGCTCGGCCACGGACCGCCCGGTCGCGATGACCAGCTCGTCGATGCCGAAGTCGTTGCCCAGCAGGGCGGCCACGCGCAGCACGTCCGCGCTGGGGAACCGCAGCCGGCCGCGGATCGCGACCGCGAGCGAGTCGGGCACGGCGCCGTCCGCACCGTGGAACTCGCCGTCGGTGACGAGGCCGTCCCTGGTGAGCGCGTCGACGAGTTCCCTGACGTACAAGGGGTTCCCGCCGGCCCTGGCCAGCTCCCGGCGCAGGCGCGGCCCCGGTTGCGCCCCGAGCAGGCGCTCGGCGACGCGGGCGGCGCCGTCCTCGCTCAGCGGGCCCAGCTCGACCAGCTCGCCGCGGCGTTCGCGGGTGAGGTCGTGCAGGCGGGCGACGGTCCCCCGGGAGGGTGCGGGGCGGTCGGTGGCCAGGAGCAGCAACGGGATCTGGTCGACGGCACGCGCGAGGCGGTTCCACAGCAGGAGGCTGGGCTCGTCGGCGAACTGGAGGTCCTCCAGGACGAGGACGACCGGCCCGGCGGTGCAGAGGCGGTCGACCAGTTCGAGCAGCCGCTCGCCGGCCGCCAGCACCGGGTCGGCGGCGCCGGTGTCCTCGCCGCGGAGGAGGCGGTGGATGGCCGCCCTGGCCGGGTCGTCCGCGCGGGCCGACACCCCGAAGGCATCGGCCATCAGGCGGAGCGGAAACGCCTGGGCGAGCTCGTCCCCGGCGGCGCGGTGGACGGCGCAGCCCTGCCTGGCGGCCGCACCGGCCACCACGTCGACGAGCGCCGACTTGCCGATGCCGGGCTCACCCCGAACCCAGCCGAGACCTCCCCTGCCCGCGGCGACCAGGCGTGTCAGTTCGTGCAGCCGCGCCAGCTCCCGCTCCCGCCCGATGAGCTGTTCGTCCCTCCTCACCGCCATGTAACGCAGACTACTTTTCGCGTTCGCTCAGGTGTTGAATCCTCCGTCCACGGTGAGGCTTGTCCCAGTGATGTATCTCGCGTCCGGGCCGGCGAGGAACGCCACCGCGGCGGCGATGTCGGCCGGGTCCGCGTAGTGGCCCAGCGCGATGTGCGCCTTCTGCGGCTCGGCGGCCGGGCCGTCGGCGGGGTTCATGTCGGTGTCCGTCGCGCCGGGGTTGACCAGGTTCGCGGTGATGTTCCGGTCGCCGAGCTCGCGGGCGAGCGCCTTGGTCAGACCGGCCAGCGCCGCCTTGCTCGTGGCGTACAGGGCGAAGCCGGGGAACACCACGCGCTCGGCCACGTTGCTGCCGATGGTGATGATCCGCCCGCCGGCGGCCATGTGCCGGACCGCGACCAGCGCCGCGACGAACGGCGCCCGGACGTTGACCGCGATGGTCCGGTCGAACTGCGCCGGGGTCAGCTCCGCCAGCGGCCCGAGCACGCCGACACCCGCGTTGTTGACGAGGATGTCCAGACGCCCCAGCTCCCCCGCGGCCCGGTCGACGGCGGCGGCCACCGCGGCGGGGTCGGCGCTGTCGGCGCGCATCGCCACGGCCCGCCGACCGGCGGCCTTGACGTGGTCGGCGACCTCGTCCGCGCGCTCCTGGTTGCGGTGGAAGGTGAAGGCCACGTCGGCGCCGTCCTCGGCCAGGCGCCGCACCACCGCGGCACCGATGCCCCTGCTCCCCCCGGTCACCAGAGCGACCTTGCCTTCGAGTGCGTTGATCATGCGGATCAGCCTGGCCGGCGAGGGGCACCGGGTCTGGCGGCTAACGGACCGGGCGTTCCACCGACGCGGACCTCCTACGCGGCTGGGGACGAGCCCGCCGGCGAGCCGGACCTGTCGGTGCCGCGTGGGACGATCGAACCGGGGGCCGGAGGCCACGCCCAGCACTCACAGTTCACCCAGCCGACGCAACAGGAACCGCCGTTCCGCGTCCGTGGTCGTGCGAGCGAGAGCCGCCTCGTACGCCTGCCGCGCGGCGGCCACCTCGCCGCCGCGGCGCAGCAGCTCGGCCCGGGTGGAGTGGAAGTACCGGTAGTCGCCGAGGTCGAGTCCGTCCACAATGGCCAGTGCCGCACGCGGCCCCTCGGTCTCCGCGACCGCGACCGCGCGGTTGAGCGCGACGACCGGGGACCCGGTCAGCTCGTACAGCCGGCCGTAGAGCACCGCGACGGCCGGCCAGTCGATCTCCGGCTCGGTCTGCAGCGCGGCGATCGCGGCCTGCACCGCGTAGGTGCCGGCGGCGCCCAGCGCGGTCGCGCGGGCCAGCGCCGCCCGACCGCGCTCGAGCTGGGCCGCGTCCCACCGGCGCCGGTCCTGCGCGGCCAGCGGGACGATCTCGCCGTCCCGCACCCGGGCGGCCCGGCGCGCGTCGTGCAGGAGCATCAACGCCAGCAGCGCGAACACGTCCCGCTCGTCCGGCATGAGGTCGGACAGCGTGGTGCACAGCCAGATCGCCTCGGCGGCGAGGTCGACCCGGGCGTCGCCGTAGCCCTGGTTGAAGATCAGGTACAGCACCGACAGCACGGCGCGGAGCCGGTCGGGCAGCAGGTGGTCCGGTGGCGTGGTGAACGGGATCGCGGCCGCCCGGATCTTGCCGCGCGCCCGGGAGAGCCGTCGCTTCATGGTCTCCTCGGGCACCAGGAACGCCCTGGCGAGCTCGGCGGTGGACAGCCCGCCGAGCGCCCGCAGCGTGAGCGCGACCTGTGCCTGTGTGCCGAGCGCCGGGTGACAGCACAGGAAGATCAGCCGCAGCCGGTCGTCCTCGGCCGCGGTCTCCGCCGGCACGCCCGCCAGCAGGTGGGCCTTGGCGGTCAGGGTGCGGTCGCGGCGGATGCGGTCGATGGCCCGGTTGCGTGCCGTCACCAGCAGCCATGCCCTCGGGTTGTCCGGCGTCCCCGCGCGCGGCCACCGCTCGGCGGCCGCGGCGAAGGCTTCCTGCGCGGCTTCCTCGGCGAGGTCGAAGTCACCGAGGAAGCCGACGAGGGACGCGAGCACCCGGGCCCACTCGGCGCGGAAGACTCGGTCGAGCACTCAGTACTCCAGCAGCGGACGCACCTCGACGGAACCGCCCATCCGCACGGCCGGGATGCGGCCGACCACGTCCATGACGTCGTCGAGGTCCTTCGCCTCGGCGAGGAAGAAGCCGCCGAAGACCTCCTTGGTGTCCGCGAACGGGCCGTCGGTCAGCAGCAGGTCGCCGTCGGCGGACCGGACCGTCGTCGCGGTGTGCGCCGGTTGCAGCCGCTCCCCCGTGAGCACCCGCGCGTCCCGCCGGATGGCCAGGTACTCCGCGGTGATGGCCGCCCGCTCGTCCGCGTTCATGCCGGCATACGCACCGGGGCGCTCGTTGATCAACAGTGCGTACCTCATCGGGTCCTCCCGTAGCAGAGACGGACGGTGACCTTGCCCATGATGGGACCTCCTTCGTGGATCTGACGACAGGACGAACGCCGCACCGAGCCGGGGACCGCTCCCTGACGTGACCGCGGTCACAACGTACTTAACCGGATAAGTTGACGCCCTCCCGCGCTGAACAAAATGCTGAACAAAAACGGATTTATTGACACTAAACCGGTTCGGTGTTCTCATCGACGGGGCTTGTGTGGCACCGGTGCCGCTGGAGGAGCGATGCGTAGGATTCTCTGTTTGCTGCTCGCCGTCGTGCTCGTTCCCTGGGTCGGTTCCTCGGCCGTCGCGGCGCCGACGTCCGTGACCACGCTCGCGGCCACGCCGCCCATGGGGTTCAACAACTGGAACGCCTTCGGTTGTGACGTCAGCGAGGCGCTCATGAAGGAGACCGCCGACCGGCTGGTTTCCTCCGGGCTCAGGGATCTGGGCTACCGGTACGTCAACATCGACGACTGCTGGGCGTTGCACGACCGCGACGCCGACGGTCGCCTGGTGCCCGACCCGGCCAAGTTTCCCAGCGGTATCAAGGGCATCGCCGACTACGTGCACGGGAAGGGCCTCAAGCTCGGCATCTACGGCGACGCCGGCACCAGGACCTGCGCCGGCTACCCCGGCAGCCTCGGCCACGAGGACGTCGACGCCCAGACCTGGGCGAGCTGGGGCGTGGACTACCTGTAGTACGACAACTGCAACAACTCCTCCGACGGCTCGCAGGCCGACTACATCCGCCGCTACACCGCCATGCGGGACGCGCTGAGGAAGACCGGCCGGCCCATCGTCTACGCGATCTGCGAGTGGGGCCAGAACGAGCCGTGGGAGTGGGCGGAGAGCGTCGGCAACCTGTGGCGTACCACCGGGGACATCAACGACAGCTGGTCGTCGGTGGTCAACCTGCTCAAGCTGAACGCGCCGCTCGCGCCCTACGCCGGCCCGGGCCACTGGAACGACCCGGACATGATGGAGATCGGCAACGGCGGCATGACCGACACCGAGTACCGCACCCACATGAGCATGTGGGCGGTCATGGCGGCGCCGCTGCTGATCGGCACGGACATCCGCACGGCCTCGCCGGCCACGTTGGCCATCCTCGGCAACCGCGAGATCATCGCCGTCGACCAGGACCGGCTCGGCGTGCAGGGCCGGGTGGTCACCGACGAGAACGGGCTGATGGTGCTCGACAAGCCGCTCGCCGACGGGGACCGGGCCATCGCGCTCTACAACTCCACCGACGCGCTCGCGACCGTCAGCGTCCCGGCCGCGCGGACCGGCCTGCGCCACGCGAACGCCTACCGCCTGCGGGACCTGTGGACCGGCGACGTCCGCCAGGCACGCGACACCATCGCGGCGGCCGTGCCGGCACACGGCACCGTCGTCTACCGCGTCCGCCCGCTGCGGGCGCCTGGGCACACCGCGCCGTCGGTCACGGTCGGCGCGGCGCTCGGCACGCTCGTGCCCGGCGAGAGCGGCACGCTCACCACGACCGTGACCAACCGCGGCGCCGGCGCGATCCGCGACGTGGAACTCACCGCGCGGGCGCCCCAGGGCTGGACGGTCACCGGCACCGCGAAGCGGCGCACACTGCCGACCGACGCCGCCATGGACGCCACCTGGACGGTCACGGCCCCGCCGGGCACGCCCGCCGGCCAGTACCCGATCAGCCTCACGGCCGCGTACACGTGGGGCCGCCACCGCGGCACGTCGGTCAGCGAGGTCGTCGGCACGGTGGTGAACGCGCCGCCGGACGGGCGCCGGTACCTGAGCACCCTGGCACCCGTGCGGTCCACCAACGGCCTCGGCCCGATCGGCACCGACCTCAGCAACGGCGGCGACGCGACCGGCGACGGCTCGCTGATCACCATCGCCGGTCGCGTCTACCAGCGCGGGATCGGCACCACCGCGCCCAGCGAGATCCTGTACTACCTCGGCGGCCGCTGCACGAACCTCACCACCGACGCCGGCCTGGACGACGAGGCGACCGCGTCCGGCCCCGCGACCTTCACCGTCCGCGCCGACGACACAACGGTCGCCGAGGCCGTCGTGCACCCGGGTGACCCGGCGACGACGCTCACCGCCGACCTGACCGGCGTGTCCTGGCTGCGCCTGAGCACCACGGCGGCGGCGAACGAGCACACCGACTGGGCCGCACCGGCCCTGGCCTGCGGCGGCGCCACCCCGGACGACCCGGTCGAGCCGGTCGACCGG
>NZ_JBJMIE010000777.1:0-14645 GCF_045807065.1 Actinophytocola sp.
GCGCGGGCCTTCGTAGCGCTGGTAGCCGATGTCGTGGATGACGCCGGTGTTAGGCGTGGACATTCTCGGCCCCCTCGGGCAGGTCGCGGAACAGGTCGGCCACCTGGTGGCGCTGGCGCTCCAGCCGGTGCAGGGACAGGTCGAGGTCGGCGATCGTGTCGCGGATGCGGTCGTAGACGTCCTCGTCATCCATCCGCACCAGCAGGGCGCGCTTGTCCTGGCGAACCTCGAGGCCCTGCTGGGCCAGCGCGGCGGTGAGCGCCTCCGCGTTCTCGTCGACCTCGACCATCAGCAGGTCACGCGCCTGGGTCATGGAGTCGAGCGTCGCCGAGCGCAGGAGCCGGCCCGCGTCGATCGCGACCAGGGACGTGCAGATGCGTTCGATCTCGCCCAGCAGGTGCGAGCAGACGACGACCGAGATGCCGAAGTCGTTGCCGATGCGGTGGATGAGGTCCAGCATCGCGCGCCGGCCGGCCGGGTCGAGCCCGTTCGTCGGCTCGTCGAGCAGGAGCAGCTCCGGGTCGTGCACGAGGGCCTGCGCGAGCTTGACCCGCTGCTTCATACCGGTCGAGTAGCCGCCGATGCGGCGGTACCGTTCCTCGTACAAACCCACGTGCCGCAACGTTTCCGACGCTCTTTCGCGGGCCATCGCCCTGGGCAGGCCGCTGACGCGCGCCATGTGCGTCACGAACTCGGCGGCGATCATGTCGGGTGGCAGGCAGTCGTGCTCGGGCATGTAGCCGACGCGGGCGCGGACCCGGTCGCCGTCGGCGATCGGGTCCAGGCCGAGAACGCGGATCTGGCCGCCGGTCGGTGCGAGCAACCCCAGCGCGAGCTTGATGAGCGTGCTCTTGCCGGCCCCGTTGACCCCGACGAGGCCGACTACCCCAGGTTCGATCGCGAAGGTGAGGTCCGCGAGCGCGGTCACCTTGTTGTCGTAGCGCTTCTCCAGCGCCGTGGTCTCGATGAGTGGCACATCACGGACTGTATTGGTGCGCCACTCCCCGGGACATCCGGTTCCAACCCTGAACTGACCCTGAGGTTTCGGGTGCGATCAGAGCTCGGCGACCCGCGACGCCAGCGGCGCGACCCGCTCGGTGACGTACCTGGCGGGGGCGTCGCCGGGCGGCATCACGATCATCGTCGTGATGCCGAGCTTGGCGTAGGCCTCCAGGTCGCCGGCCGTCGTGTCGGTGACCGGGCCGGTGAGGTTGGCGGTCTTCTCGATCTCGTCGTAGTCGCGGCCGACGTCGTCGCAGTGGCGGCGCAGCACGCCCAGCTTGTGCGCGACCTCCTCCGGCGAGGTGCCGAAGAGGTTGCAGGTGTCGGCGTACTTCGCGACCAGGCGCAGCGTCTTCTTCTCCCCACCGCCGCCGATGAGGATGGGCGGCTTCGAGATCGGCGCCGGGTGGCAGAGCGTCTCGGCCAGCTGGTAGTGCTTGCCCTCGTACGGACCGTCGTTGTCCTGGTCCCACATCTGGCGGCAGATCTGGAGGGTCTCCTCCAGGCGCTCGAATCGCTCGGCCGTCGCCGGGTACGGGACGCCGAGGCCGCGGTGCTCCCGCTCGTACCAGGCGGCGCCGATGCCGAGCTCGCCGCGGCCGCCGGACAGCACGTCCAGGGTGGAGACGATCTTGGCGAGCAGGCCGGGGTGGCGGTAGGTGACGCCGGTGACCAGGAGCCCGAGGCGGACGGTCCTGGTGTGCGCGGCGAGGAAGCCGAGGGTGGTGTAGCCCTCCAGCATGGGGTCGGTGGCCGGGAACATCTGTTCCATCTGGAAGTAGTGGTCCATCACCGACAGGTGGGTGACCCCGGCCTCCTCGACGGCGCCCGCCAGCCGGACGAGCTCCGCCGCGATGCCGGCGGCGCCCTCGGGAACGGTGAACGCGATCTGGTGCACTCCGATCTTCACACCGGTCAGCCTAGAAGCTGGAGCGCGCTCCAGCGCAAGTCCGCGGCCGGCTCACCCGTCCCACCGCCCGCGCTCGCCCCCGTTCATGGCTCGTGGCGCTCGGGCCCGCGGTGGTGCACCGGGATCCGCGCGCCGTTGACGGGGCTCGACTCGTCGCCGGCGAGGAAGAGGATGGTCTTCGCGATGTCGGCCGGCGCGACCCAGCCCGCGCGGTCGGCGTTCGGCATGCTCACGCGGTTGGCCGGGGTGTCGATCACGCCGGGCAGGACCGCGTTGACGCGGACGCCGTCGTGTTCGTACTCGGCGACCAGGGCGTCGACGAACGCGAGCACGGCCGCCTTCGAGGTGATGTACCCGGCGGCACCGGAGAACGGACTGACCGCGGCCCGCGACGACAGGCACACCACCGACCCCCCACCCGCGGCGATGAGGTGGGGGATGGTGGCCGCGCACACGAGGTACGTGGGCCGCAGGTTGGTCCGAAACTGGTCCTCGAACTGGTCGACCGGCGTCTCGTGCACCCGCCCACCCATGGCGAACCCCCCGACGAGGTTCACCACCGCCCGCAGCGGGGCGTCCGGTACCGCGGCGGCCACCGCGGCCACCTCGGCAACGGACGCGGGCTCGGCCAGATCGGCCTCGACCGCGACGACCCCCGCCGGTGGCTTGGACCGATAGGGGACCACGGTCCGCCACCCCGCCCGGACGAACGCCTCCGTCACCGCGGTGCCGAGACCGCCGGTGCCGCCGGTGACGAGCACGGACCGCCCGTCGCGCACTGCTCCAGTCGTGGGTCCAGTCATGGGTCCAGTCTGCGGGCCGGCCGGTGGTCCGGCCAACTCACCCCGCCAGCAGCTTCGCCTTGAGGTGGTCGACATCGGCCTCGGTGAAGCCGTGGGCGGCGAGCCAGGCCAGGGGACCGCCGTGCTCGTCGTCCAGGCGGGCGAGGAAACGTTCCATGATCTCCGGACGGGGGTCGTGTTCGTGGGGCGGGATGTTGTCGATGTCCCCCGCGTACGTCGGCGACGCGCGGAGGCGGTCCAGGATCTGTTCGATGCGTTCGCCCGTGGCGACGTAGTCGGCTACCACCTCCTCGCGGGGGACGCCCACCGCCAGCAGGGTCAGGGCGATCACCACGCCCGTTCGGTCCTTGCCCGCCGCGCAGTGGACCAGGGCGGCACCCGGGGCGTCGGCTATCGCCCGCAGGGCGTTCACCACGCTGTCCGGGCGGTCCTCCAGGTAGCCGATGTAGAAGGCCCCCGCCACGTCGCCCGGGTCGCGCTGGATCGCGCGCTCGCGGTTCACGGCCAGTGCGTCCTTGGCCACGTCGGTCATGGCGCCGGCCTCCGGCAGGAGCGACAGGTGTAGGTGGCGCACGGACGCACGCGCCCTGAGTGGGCCGGGTCCCTCCGACTCGACCTCGCTGGCGCTCCTCAGGTCGATGACGGTCGTGACGCCTATCTCCTCGACCAGGCGGGTCACGTCCGCCGGGGACAGGTCCTGCAGGTTGTCCGAGCGCACCAGCTGCCCTGGCCTCGTCCACCCACCGCCGCCGACGGGCAGGCCGCCGACGTCTCGCACGTTGACTGCGTTCTGTAGTTCGATCCACCGCATCCGGACATAACATCATTGCCGGCCCTGTTCGGCGTGTGAGAGGTTGACCACCGTGGCGATCGTGAGGACGGCTAACGAGGCGACAGCCCGTAGCGTCCTGATGATCGCCGGGTTCCTGCTGATCGCGGCCAACCTGCGTGCGGCGCTCACCTCCGTCGGACCGCTGGCCGAGACCATCCGCGGCGATCTCGGGCTCACCTCGGGCGAGGTGGGGTTCATCGGCACCCTCCCGCTGCTCATCTTCGCCGCCGTCTCACCCCAGGTGCCCCGGCTCGCGCGCCGCCTCGGCACCGACCAGGCGCTGTGGCTGGCGCTCGTCGTGCTCGCCGTCGGCATCGTGCTGCGGTCGGTGCCCGTCGCCGGAATGCTCTGGGTGGGCACCGTGCTGCTCGGCGCCGCGATCGCCGTCGGCAACGTGTTGCTGCCCAGCCTGATCAAGCGGGACTTCCCCGACCGGGTGAGCGCTGTCACCGGCGTGTACACGGCGGTCATCGGCATCGTCGCGTCCACCGCGGCCGGGGTGGCGGTGCCGCTGGCCGGCGCGTTGCCGGGCGGCTGGCGCACGTCGCTCGGCTGCTGGGCCGGCCTGGTGCTGGTCGCGCTCGCGGTGTGGACACCCCGGCTCACCCGTCGGCGGCGGGCGGCGGTCCCGGCCGACACCGCGAAGGTGTCGACCCCGTGGCGGTCGCTGCTCGCGTGGGAGTGCGCGGCGTTCATGGCCCTGTCGGCGACCGGGTTCTACACCGTGCTGGCCTGGTACCCGTCCGTTCTGCACAGCAACGGCACGAGCGAGACCACCGCCGGCTGGCTGCTGTTCGCCTACCAGATCATCGGCGTCGTGATGAGCCTCGTCCTGCCGGTCGTGCTCAGCCGTCTTCCCGACCAGCGGGCGGTGGCGGCCGTCTCGGCGGTGCTGGCCATGCTCGGGCACCTCGGGTTGCTGTTCGCGCCCGGGCTCGCGGTCGTGTGGGTGCTGGTCGCGGGCGTCGGCGCCGGCTCCGTGTTCTTCCTCGCGCTCGCGTTCCTCAGCCTGCGGGCCGCGGATCCCCGGTCGGCCGCGGCGCTGTCCGGCATGGGGCAGTCGATCGGGTACCTCGTCGCGGCGGTGGGCCCGACGCTGTTCGGCGTGCTGCACGACGCCACCGGCGGGTGGCGGGTGCCGCTGGCGGTACTGGCGGGGGTCGCGGGCATGCACGCGCTGACCGGGTTGCGTGCCGGGCGTGACGCCCACGTGAAGGTGTAAAGGAGGATGCCGTGCGGTTGCTGGTGATCGGTGGTTGCGGTCACGTCGGGTCGTTCGTGGTGCCGGTGTTGGCGCGGGCGCACGAGATACGGGTGCTGGACCTCACGGAGCCGGACAACCCGGTGTCCGGGGTGGACTACCACACCGGGGACCTGCGCGACGTGGACCTGGTGGCGTCCCTGGCGTCCGGAATGGACTCGCTGGTCTTCATGGCGAAGGGGCCGACGCGGGACTGGGGGAGCCCGGAGACCGCGTACCAGCACTTCGACGTCTCGGTGTCGGGCCTGTACCTGGCGGTGAAGGGCGCGGTGCGCGCCGGCGTGCGGCACGTCATCTACACCAGCAGCATGTCGGTCTACCGCTACCCGGACGCCGAGATCTTCACCTTCCCCGACGAGTCGGTTCCGCCGGACGCGACGGACTTCTACGGGCTGGCCAAGCGGCTCGGCGAGGAGGTGTGCCGCACGGCCACGGCCGAGCACGGCATCGACGCGGTGTGCCTGCGCCTGTGCTTCCCGATGCCGGACGAGGAATGGCCGAGGAACGAGCGGCCACGCCAGCGAGCGATCAGCACCTCCGGCCGGGACACGGCGTCGGCGATCGACGCGGCGCTGCACCGGCGCGGCCACGGGTTCGACGTGTACGCGATCAGCGGCGACGGCACCGGGAAGATGATGAGCCTGGCCAAGGCGCGCCGCGAGCTGGGCTGGGCGCCCCAGGACGTGACCTGACCGGGGTCGGCGCGGCGCAGGGGCCACGGGCTGTGGCCGGTCGATGACAGGACAGGACGCGGCCGGGTCGAGGCCTAGATCGAGTGCCTCGGCGGCACGGCGATCCCCGGCCCGGTGGTCGAGTGGGCAAAGGCGGCGCGCTGTTCGGCGCCGGATCCGGTGGCGCTAACCTCAGCCGTCCGCTGGCGCTGGCAGGACTTCGGCGCCGGGGAGTGGAGCGACACGACGGACGGAGTGGAGCTTTGGGCGTCGCCGATGCCGTGCCCCTCGTCGATCAGCACTGCCACGGGGTGGCGACGGTCGATGTCGACGTCCGGCAATGGCTGTCCGAGGCCAAGAGCGCCCGGCGGCATCCCTTTCGTTCGCTGCTGGGCCTGTCCGTGCGGCGCTGGTGCGCGCCCGTGCTCGGCATGGAGCCGCACGCGCCCGCCGAGGAGTACCTGTGGCGGCGGTCCGAGCTGGGCTGGCACGAGGTGTCCAGGAGGCTGCTGGCCGCGGCCGGCGTGCGGCACTGGTTCGTCGACACCGGCTACGCGCCGGGGCCGGTGACCACGCCGAGCTTCCTCGCGGACCTCGGCGGCGGGACGGGGCACGAGGTGGTCCGGATCGAGACGGTCGCCGAGACGTTGGCGCTCACCGCGGCCTCGCCGCAGGCGCTGCTCAACGGGATCCGCCAGCAGCTCCAACAGGTGCCCGCGGTCGCCTTCAAGTCGGTGGTCGCCTACCGGATGGGGCTGCGGCTGCCCGCGGCCCCGCCGGCCAAGGAGATGGTCGTCCAGGCGGCCGGAAAGTGGTTGCGCGGCAAGGAGAGCCGGCTCACCGACCCGGTCCTGCTGACCTGGCTGGTGCACGACGCCGCCCGGACGGCGTACGAGCGCGGGCTGCCGCTGCAGTTCCACACGGGGTTCGGAGACGCGGAGCTCACACTGTCCTCAGTGGATCCGTTGTGCCTCACCGACTTCCTGCGTGCCGTCCCGGTCACGACCGTGCTGCTGCACTGCTACCCGTTCCACCGCAACGCCGCCTACCTCGCGCACGTGTTCGAGCACGTGTACGTCGACCTCGGGCTGACGATCCCGTTCGTCGGGCCGCGCGCCGGGGCGGTGCTCGCCGAGGCGCTGGAGCTGGCGCCGTTCGACGCGGTGCTGTACTCCTCCGACGGGAACGTGTTGCCGGAGCTGCACTTCCTCGGCTCGGCGCTGTGGCGCTACTACCTCGGCAAGCTCATCGACTCCTGGCTCGCCGACGACGTGCTCACCGCCGCCGACGCCGAACGGCTCGCGCTCGGCATCGGCTACGGCAACGCGGCCCGGTTGCACCGCCTGTGAGACAGGGACCTGATGCCGGAGAGCCCGTCGCCCGACCGCGTGCCGGCGGAGGTCCGCCACAAGGTCCTGGCCCGAGCGCGACCTGGTCGGTCGCCTCGTTCGACGACGAAGCCACCCTCCTCTCGTGCGCCTTCGCGAGTGAGCCCGGCACCCTCGACATGGTGACGCGGGGCGACACGCCGTACGCCACCTTCTCGGCCGGGCCGCCCGCCGCGGTCGCGCGGTACCTGGCAGGGCCGGATCAGCTCGCGCGGTAACGCGCTTTCCGCTCGTCCACCGGGGCGGTGACGAACTCGACGGCGCGCGCGACCGTGGCGGGGTCGCGCAGGAGCCGCCAGTGGCCGAGGCCTTCGGCGGTCACCAGTTCGGCGTCCGGCCACGTCTTGGCGAGGGCGACGCTGTCCGCGTAGCGGGTCTCGCGGTCGGCCGGGTCGTGGATGGTGAGCAGTGGCGGCGGGGCGATGCGGGTGACCATCCTCGGCATGTCGAAGTCCTCCCAGGGAGTGCCGGCGATCTCACCGACCCGGCGCGCCATGCCGGTGCGGATGCGTTCGCCGAACCCGAGGGTGGCGGCGAAGACCATCGTCAGCTCGTCGGGTTGCGCCATGGGGGCGAGGAAGGCGAGCCGCGCCGGGCGCAGGCCGTCGCGCAGGGCGTGGAACGTCGACGACGCACCGGCCGAGTGCGCGATGACGGCGTGGGGCTGGCCGTGTTCCCGCACGACCGCGGTGAGCGACCTCGCCATCTCGGGGATCGTGGTGCGGCGCGGGCCCAGCTCGCCGGGGTCGGACGCGCCGTGGCTCGGCGCGTCGAACGTGACGACCCGGTGGCCGCTCGCGACCAGCGGGCCGACGAAGGGGAGGAGCTGCGCGCTCGCGCCACCCCACCCGTGGACGAGGTAGACGACCGGGCCGGCACCCCAGGCGGTCCCTCTGATCCGGCGGTTCCGCCAGGTGGTGGTGAACGGCGTGCCGGGTGGGACCGCCGAGCGGGCGCGGCCGTTGAACCGGGGGATGGTGAGCCAGAGGTTGGTCGCCCAGCGGACACCGAGGCCGGGGGCGAAGCGTTCGAGCGTGCCGAAAGCCGCCCGGACGGCTGTTGATCGAGTGGCATTAATAAAACGATCGATCGTGCTTTTTTGCGAAGACATATAGAGCCCTCCCTGGGCTTCGATCTAGTGGATCCGCGCCCTGTCCAGCAGGTGCTCGAAGGCGCGGCAGGCCCTGTCGGCCGACAGTGAGTCGCTGAGCAGGCGGCTCGACATGTGGTGGGACAGCATGATGCCGTCCTCCTCGAAGGCGAACTGCTCGGGGTCGGCGTCGAGGCGGAAGTGGCCCTCGGCGACGCCGGTGCGGAAGACCTCGGCCAACGAGTCCAGCCAGTCCTGCTGGACCTGCACCAGGTAGTCGCGGACCGGGCCCGGCTGGTCGTCCAGCTCGCTGGAGGCCGCGACGAACAGGCAGCCGCCTTCCTTGCCGTCCCAGCTCAGCCAGTTCTCGAACAGGGCACGCACACGCGGCTCGCCACGCGGCGCGGACAGCGACGGCGCCAGCACCTCTGCGACGAACCGCGCCCGCGTGTGCTCCAGGACCGACAGCTGCAGCGACTCCTTGGACCTGAAGTGCGCGTACAGCCCACTCTTCGACAGCTCGGCGCTCGCGGCGAGCGTGCCGATCGTCATGCCGCCCAGCCCGACGGTGCGGGCCAGGCGGCTCGCGGTCTCCAGGATCGCCTCGCGCGTCTCCGCGCCCTTGCTCATGGGCGAAGACTAGCACGATCGTGCTAGCCCGCCTCCCCGGAATTCATGCGTGGGTTGCGTTCCGGCGAGAAACAGACCCTAGTCGCCCCAGACTTCCGCGGCGGTCTCCACGATCAGCGCCAGCTTGGCCACCTGTTCGTCGTAGGTCAGCGAGTTGCCGTCGACGGTCGAGGAGAAGCCGCACTGCGGGGACAGGCACAGCTGGTCGAGCGGGACGTACTTGGACGCCTCCTCGATGCGCCGCTTGAGCACGTCCTTCGACTCCAGCTCACCGCGCTTGGTGGTCACCAGGCCCAGCACCACCCGCTTGCCCTTCGGCACGAACCGCAGTGGCGCGAAGCCGCCGGAGCGCTCGTCGTCGTACTCCAGGAAGAAGCCGTCGACCGCCAGCTCCGAGAACAGGGCCTCGGCCACGAAGTCGTAGCCGCCGGCCGCGGCCCAGGACGACTTGAAGTTGCCCCGGCACATGTGCGTGGTCACCCGCAGATCCGACGGCCGGTCGGCGATGGCGGCGTTGATCTGCTTGATGTACCGCAGGTGCTGGTGCTCGGCGTCGTCGCCGCGCGCGGTCAGCTCGGCCCGCTGTGTCGGGTCGTTGAGGTACGCGAGGCTGGTGTCGTCCAGCTGCAGGTACCGGCAGCCCAGCTCGTGGACGGCCTGCACCTGCGCCTTGTACGCCGCAGACAGGTCCGTCCAGAACTGTTCCTCGTCGGGGTAGACGCTCGGGTCGAGCGCCGCCGGGCCGCCCCGGTAGTGGACCATGCTCGGCGACGGGATCGTCAGCTTCGGCGTGATCGCCGAGCTGGCGACGCTCCTCAGGTACGTGAAGTCGTCCGCGAAGATTGTCTTCCGCAGGCGGACCGGACCGTCCACGTGCAGGGCGGCGGTGGTGAACTCGATGACGCCGTCCGGGTTCTCGAACCGGACCTTGATCGCGTCGTCGGGTGCGGAGGAGATGCCGCCGAGCTGGTAGATGAAGTCCATGTGCCAGGACGTCCGCCGGAACTCGCCGTCCGTGGCCGACTTCAGGCCCACCTCGGCCTGCATGGCGACCACCTGGCGGATGGCCTCGTCCTCGACCGCGCGCAGCTCCTCGGGCGAGATGCGACCTTCTCGGCGGTCCTCGCGTGCGGTCAGCAGCGCGGCGGGCCGCAACAGGCTGCCGACGTGGTCGGCGCGGAAGGGCGGTAGCGTCATCGAAACTCCTAGAACGGGTATTGAGGTATCTCACCACGCACGGTGATCCACCGGGTCTCGGTGAAGGCGTCCATGTTGGACAGTCCGCCGAAGCGGGCGCCGGTGCCCGACGCGGCCACGCCGCCGAAGGGCGCGACCGCCTCGTCGTTCACCGTCTGGTCGTTGATGTGGGCGATCCCGGTCGGGATGCGCTCGGCGAGTGCGAGCCCGCGCATGGCGTCGCCGGTGAGGATCGACAGGGACAGGCCGTACTCGCTGGCCGAGGCGAGCGCGGCCGCCTCCTCCTCACTGGAGAACCGCACGACGGGTGCCACCGGGCCGAACACCTCGTTGGCGTAGGCCGGCATGTCGGTGCCGACGGCGTCGAGCACCGTCGGCCGGTAGAACAGACCCTCGTACGTGCCGCCGGACGCGAGCCGCGCGCCGGCGTCCACGGTGGACCTCACGAGTCCGTGGACCTTGTTCAGCTGGCCCTCGTCGATCAGCGGACCGAGCGCGACCTGGTCGGTGTGGGGGTTGCCGACCGGCAGGTGGCCGGCGTGCTCGGCCGGTGCCTCCACATAGGAGTCCGCGACGCGCTCGTGCACGAGGTGGCGGCCGGTGGTCATGCAGATCTGGCCCTGGTGCAGGAAGGAGCCCCACGCGCCCGCCGACACCGCGCGCTCGACGTCGACGTCGTCCAGGACGATCAGCGCCGAGTTGCCACCCAGCTCCAGATGTGCGCGCTTCAGGTGCCTGGCCGCCAGCTCGCCGACCTTGCGCCCCGCGGCCGTCGAGCCGGTGAACGAGATGACCCGCACGTGTGGATCGGCGACCAGCGCGCTGCCCGCCTCGGGGCCGCCGGGGAGGACGTGCAGCAGCCCGTCCGGCAGACCCGCCTCGGCGAACACGCGCGCGATCGCGAAGCCGCCGCTGACGGGGGTGCGCGGGTCGGGTTTGAGCACGACCGCGTTGCCCAGCGCGAGTGCCGGTGCGACCGAGCGGATCGACAGGATCAGCGGCACGTTGAACGGCGAGATGACGCCGACCACACCCGCCGGGACGCGCTTCAGCATCGACAGCCGGGGCTGGTTGGTGGGCAGGAGCTGGCCGGGCGGCTGGGACGCGAGCGCGGCGGCCTCGTAGCACTCCTGGGCGGCGACGCCGACGAAGAACTCCGCCGCGCCCACCACCGCGCCGGTCTCCCGGATCACCCAGGTCTTGATCTCCTCGAAGTGCTGCTCGACCAGCGTGCCGGCCCGGCGCAGCACCCCCGCGCGCTCCTCGAACGACGCGGCGGCCCAGTCCCGCTGGGCCGCGGCGGCGCCAGCGGCCGCCTTGTCCACGTCGGACTCGTCGGCCAGGCCGGTGCGGCCGAGCTCCGCGCCGGTCGCGGGCTCGATGATCGCCCTGCTGCCGCCGCTCGGGACGGTCCACCCGCCGCTGTAGACGGTTCCGTTGAAGGTGCCGGGGTCGAGTAACGCCGTCATGGCCGCTCCTGCTTGGCTTTCTGGATCTGGGCGTACACCCGGCCACGCAGCTCGGTGAACCGGGGGTCGCCCCTGGTGCCGAGCTGGTCGCGCTCGGCGGGGAGGTCGATCGTCAGGTCCTCGGCGACCGTGGTCGGCGACGACGTCAACATGAGCACACGCTGTCCAAGATAGACGGACTCGTCGATGTCGTGCGTGACGAAGACGAGCGTCACCCCGAGGCGCTGCCACACCGACCGGATCAGGTCCTCGAGATCCGCGCGGGTCTGCGCGTCGACGGCCGCGAACGGCTCGTCCATCAGCAGGACCCGTGGCTGGTAGGCGATCGCGCGCGCGATGGCGACGCGTTGCTGCATGCCGCCGGACAGCTGCCACGGGTACGCGCTGTGCGCGTCGCCGAGGCCGACGGAGTCGAGCGCCTCGGCGACCAGCCCGGTGCGCTCCGCCTTCGGCAGGCCGGCCGCCCGCAGCGGCAGGCCGACGTTGTCGGACACGCGCAGCCACGGGAACAGGCTGCGGCCGTACTCCTGGAACACCACGGCGAGCCCGTCCGGCGGACCGGTCACCCGCCTGCCCTCGACATGCACCTCGCCCGAGGTCGGCGGCAGCAGGCCGGCGACGCACCGCAGGAGCGTGGTCTTGCCGCAACCGGACGGCCCGACGACGCACACGAACTCGCCGTCCGCCACCGAGAACGTCACCTCGCCGATCGCCTCGACGCGGCGGCCCCTGGTGTCGTAGGTCTTGCTGAGCTCCTTGACGGTGAGCATCACCGCTCCTTCTGTGCGGCGCGGATGCCGTGGTACCAGCCGAGCACGTGCCGTTCGGCCAACCGGAACAGCATCGCCAGCAGCACGCCGAGCAGGCCGAGCAGGATCACCCCGGTCCACATCTGCGGGATGCGGAAGCCGTCCTTGAACTGGATCACCGTGTAGCCCAGGCCGCTGCTCGCGGCGAACATCTCGCTGATGACCATGAGGATGATGCCGATCGACAGGGCCTGCCGCGCCCCGGCGACGATCCGCGGGCTGGCGGAGCGGACCATCAGGTGCCACACCCGCAGGCCCCCGCGGATCCGGTAGCTGCGGCACGTGTCCGCGAGCACCTCGTCGACCGCGCGCACGCCCTCGACCGTGTTCAGCAGGATCGGCCACAGGCAGCCGGAGATGATCACCAGGATCTTCATGGTGTCGCCGATGCCGGCCACCAGCATGAGGATCGGCACGAGCACCGGCGGCGGGACCGCCCGCAGGAACTCCAGCAGTGGTTCGACCACCGCGCGCAGCCCGCTGTTCGCGCCGATCAGCACCCCGAGGCCCACGCCGGCGACCAGCGCCGCCAGGTAGCCGACGGCGAGCCGGAGCAGGCTCGGCAGGACGTCGTCGACCATGCGTGGTCCGAACCACGTGTCCGGGAAGACGCCGACGATCTTCGACAGCGGCGGGAAGTAGAAGTCCGTGCTGCCGGCGCTCGCGAACCACCAGACCACGACGAGCACGACGGGGAGCCCGACGGCCAGACCGACCTTCCGCAACACCATCACGCCGGCGCCTCCGTGCGGATCGACGGGTGCCAGGCGAGCACCCGGCGCTCCGCTGCTCTGGTCAGCACGTTGGCCCCGACCCCGAACAAGCCGGTGACCACGATCAACGCGTACATCACCGGCACGGCGCCGGACGACCGCGCGTTCGCGATCTCCTGGCCCAGCCCGGGGGAGCCGATCACCAACTCCCCGGTGATGGTCAGGATCAGCGCGACGGTCGCCGCGAGCCGCACACCCGTGACGGCGTAGGGCAGCGCGGTCGGCCAGACGAGGAAGCGGACCCGGTCGAGGCGGCCCAGGTGGTAGGACCGCGCCGTGTCGCTCGCGACCGGGTCGACGTCCGCGACGCCGGCCAGGACCTGGATCAGCACCTGCCAGAACGCCGCGTACACCACGAGGACCAGTGTCGCCGCCACCGTGGGGCCCTGCAGGACGACGACGAGCGGGATCAACGCGACCGACGGGATCGGCCGCAGGAACTCGATCGTGGACGCGGTCGCGGCGCGCAGCAGCGGCACGGAACCGATGAGCACGCCGACGGCGACACCCAGCGCGACCGCGATCACCAGCCCCAGCAACCAGGTGCGGAGCGTGTCGAGCACGGCGACCCAGAAGTCGCCGCGCCCGAACTGCCTGGCCAGTGTCGCGAGGATGTCGCTGGTCGGCGGCGCGTAGTCGCGGGAGATCAGGCCGAGCCGGGGTACCAGCTCCAGCAGCACGCCGAAACCGAGTAGGCCCGCCAGTCCGTAGAGCGCTCTCACGGCAGGAGCTTGTTCACATCAACGGGGTTGGTGATCGTCTGGTCCTCTTTGGCGAGCTTGGCGATCTTCTCGATGGAGCCCTTGTTGATGTCCGCCGGCCACTTCGGGAGCGTGACCTTCCGGATGATGTCCGGTGAGATCTGCGTGTACGTGCCGATGATCTCCCGCGCCTCGTCGGGGTTGTCGTTCGCGTAGGACAGCGACTCCTGCATGGCGTCGGTGAACCGCTTGACCAGGTCGGGGTTCTGCGCCAGCAGGTCCTCGGAGGTGAAGTACAGGGCGACGCACAGGTCCTTCGCCACGTCGACGTAGCTCGACGCGATCTTGCGCGCGCCCTGGGCGATCGCGGCCTGCTGGAACGGCTCGACCACGAAGATCGCGTCCACCTGACCGTTCTGCAGTGCCGCCGGCTGGTCGGGGAACGGCAGGACGGTGAAGTTCACCTTCTCCGGGTCGCCGCCGTCCTCGCGGACCGACGCGCGGACGCTGGTGTCCACCACGTTCTGCAGCGTGTTCGCCGCGACCTTCTTGCCCTCCAGGTCCCTGGGTGTCCTGATCGGACTGTCCCCGCGGACGAAGAGCCCCGCGAAGTCCTTGCCGTCCTCACCGGTCGAGTTGACGCCGTTGGCCACGGCCTTGATCGGCAGCGTCTCCGACTGCGCGAGCAGCAGCGACACGGTGTTGCTGAAGCCGAACTGGTACTGGCCGGTCACCACCGCGGGCACGATCGCCGCGCCGCCCTCGGCCTGCTTCAGTTCCAGGTCGATATTGTGGTCTTTGAAAAAACCTCTTTCCTTGCCGAGGTAAATGGGGGCGACGTCGAGGATCGGTATCACGCCGACCGTGACCTTGTCCGGCTTTCCGGGGGTCGATGTGGCGGCGGGGTTGTCCGAACCACACGCGGTTGCCATGATCGAGGTCGCGAGCAGGAGCGCGGCGAGATGTCGTCGCATCGGTGCAACTCCGTCCACTCGTGGAATGGGCAGCGGTGCCCATGTGTTCGTAGACCGCACGCTTGTTCTCCAGGAGAACCTAGAGCGCGGTTCTTGCCGGGTCAACCGTCGGCCCGGTTACTATCGTTCGGCAGC
>NZ_JBJMIE010000778.1:0-7054 GCF_045807065.1 Actinophytocola sp.
CGAACAGCACGGCCTGCTCGATCGACGTGAGGCCGATGAACTTCGCCACCCCGAGCCCCGCGCACCAGCCGGTCAGCGCATGCGTGCGGCCCATCATCGGCTGCGTCCCCCTCGTGTCGTTCGAAGATCGAGTATGGGGTGTGAACGCGTGTGAACGTCGGCGGCGCGCCGATCCCTTGCCGGCGGTCGACGCGCTCGCGAGGATGGGCCGCATGAGAGCCCGAACCCTGCTCGCGGCCGCCCTGCTCGGACTGACCGGCACGCTCGTCCCCGCCGTGACCGCCGCCGCCACCCCGACCTGCGCCGACGCCACCGCGCCGCTGACGGTCTCCGAGCAGCGCCTCGCGTTGCCCAAGCCGCAGGAGGTGTTGCTGCGCAGTGGTTTCGACCGCTTCGGGCGGCTCTTCACGCCGTCGCTGTGCGCCCTGCCGAACGCCCGGCTCGCCACCGCGGCGGTCAGGGCGCAGGGCCGGGTGCTGTGGGAGGCGGCCGTCGCGCGGGCGCAGGGCCGGCTGCCGGCCGGCACGCTGCCCGTGACCGACGACCGGCCGCTGTACTGGGCGCGGCTGCAGCTGACGAAGGCGCTGCGGCAGTGGACGCCGTCGTTCCCGCTGAGCGCCGAGGCCCGCGCCGGGCTGATCGACACCCTCGAGAGGTCCTCGCGCGGTCAGGACTCGATCGGCTACCCGGGGCACGTGCGGCGGATCCTGGTCAGCGGCTTCGACCCGTTCCAGCTGGACCTGGACATCAGGCGCAGCAACCCGTCCGGCGCGGCGGCGCTGGCGTTGGACGGCACGGTGATCGAGACCGCGGCCGGCCCCGCGCGGATCGAGACCGCGGTGTTCCCGGTGCTGTGGGACCCGTTCGCGGCGGGCGTGGTGGAGCGGACGTTCGAGCCGTGGCTGAAGCGCGTGGACATGTTCACCACGATCAGCCAGGGCCGCGTCGGCAGGTTCGACGTGGAGCGCTACAACGGCCGCTGGCGAGGCGGCTTCCCCGACAACGACAACATCTCGCGCACGGGCGTGATCCCGATCCCGGCCGGCGTGCCGACGGTGACGCCCGCGCCGGAGTTCGTGCCCACGACGCTGCCCTACGCCGCGATCGTGGCCGCGCCGACCGGCCGCTTCCCGGTGTTCGACCACACGGAGGTCACGGAGATCCCGGCGGGCCAGACCACCCCGGTGGTCTCCCCGACCGGCCCGACGCCGGATTCGGTGGCCCGCGCCGGGGGCGGCGGCGACTACCTGTCCAACGAGATCGCCTACCGGGCGACGCTGCTCCGCGACGCGCTGGGCCTGCACATCCCGGGCGGCCACCTGCACACCCCGGTACTGCAGTTCGCGGCGGACAACACGACCGAGCTGACCGACCCGACCTTCGAGACCAACCAGCTGGACATCATCAACCAGGTCCGCGCGGTGCTGGTGGTCGCGGCAGGCGCCAGTCCCGCCTCCCCGAGTTCCTGAGTGTTGGTTGCGTGGCCCGCGATGGTGCGGGTGCCGAGGGGGATCGTGGCTGAGTGCCGTCACGTTCCCCCTGAGGTAGCTACGGGTCGCGGGAAGACCTCGCCCAAGGATTCATGGGGACAGGCCGCAACGCCCTGATGGCACCGTCAGGGCATGCGCGGCCGCAGGTAGGTGACCAGGTACCGCAAGGTCTGGGCGGCCTCACGCGCCGTGCCGCCGTGGACCACCGCCCAGGCAAGGGGTTTCCCGCCGCGGCGCCTGGTGGCCGTCGCGCAGAACCGGGGCAGGTCCCCGCCGTCGCGGACCGACCGGCGCACCAGGAACGGCGTGTCGCCGCGGAAACCGGGCAACCCGGCCGGTTCGCCCGCCGCGGCGAAGAACGCGTCGACCGCACTCTCGACCGGCTCCCGCGCGCACCTGACCAGCACGTCACGGGAGCCGCGGTCGCCGCCCACCTGCGCGAGGACCGGCGGGTCGTACCGCGTGCACAGCTCGGTGAGGGTCGCGGCGACACCGTCCGTGTCGGCGGGCGGGGCGGCGACCAGGTAGGTGACCCCGCCCGGCACCAGCATCCGCCCCGTGTGGAACCGCCGCCGGCCCGGGATCCCGAACACGTCGAGCACCGCCCGCGTGTCCTCCACGGCGACGGTGACGATGCCGACGTGCCAGGCGTCGCCGACGGCTGCCGGCCCCCTCACGTGAGCTGGGGCCGAACCTCCGACGCGATCAGGTCCACGTGGTCCAGATCCGTCATGTCCAGCAGCTGGAGGTAGACGCGGGACGCGCCTGCCTCGGCGAACCGCGACAGCTTCTCGACCACCTCCGCGGGCGTGCCCGCGGCACCGTTGGCCCTGAGGTCCTCGACACCGCGGCCGGTGGCGGCGGCCCGACGCGCGACGTCGGCGTCGTCCTTGCCGACGCACGTGGTGACCGCCGCCGAGTAGGTCAGCTCGCGGCCGTCCGCCGCCGCGCGGACGCGCTCGAACTGTGCCTTCGTGTCGGCCACGGACGCGAACGGGACGTTGAACTCGTGCGCGTACTTCGCCGCGAGGGCCGGGGTCTTCGCCGGACCGGTGCCGCCGACGATGATCGGGACCGGAGACTGGACCGGCTTGGGCAGGGCGGGGGAGTCGCTGAGCTGGAAGTACCTGCCGTCGTAGCTGAACGTCTCGCCGGTCGGCGTCGCCCACATGCCGGTCACGATGGCCAGCTGCTCCTCCAGCCGGGCCAGCCGCGCGGACGGGAACGGGATGCCGTACGCGCGGTGCTCCGCCTCGTACCAGGCGGCGCCGAGGCCGAGCTCGATCCGCCCCCCGGACATCTGGTCCACCTGCGCGACCTGGATCGCGAGCACGCCGGGCAGCCGGAAGGTCGCCGCGGTCAGCATCGTGCCGAGCCGGAGCGTGGACGTCTCGCGGGCCAGGCCGGCCAGGGTGATCCACGCGTCGGTCGGGCCGGGCAGGCCGTCGCCGGACATGGTCAGGTAGTGGTCGGAGCGGAAGTAGCCGCTGAACCCGGCCGCCTCGGCTGCCCTGGCCAGCGCCAGCTGCGTGTGGTAGGAGGCACCCTGCTGCGGCTCGGTCATGATGCGGAGATCCATGACAGCCATTCTGGTCCTACCAGCGCGCGGCGCTCATCGGCGCTCCGGGTGGTTCGCCCAGGGGGACTACGCGGTCCGCGGGCTCCGCGAGGCCAGGTGCAGGCAGGCCCCCGCCGCCAGCACGAGCACGCCGAGCACCAGCACGGCGATGGTGGCGGCGAACACACCGAACACGACGAGCAGCCCTCCGGTCACGTCGACCGCGAGCCGCACGGCCGTGCGCTGCCACCTGCGTTCGGGTGCCTCGTGGTCGCGCAACATCCGGGACAGTCGGGGGTCCGATTCCTCGAGCCACCGCTCGATCGCTCGGAGTTGGCGGCCCTCGTCATGACTGAGCATGGCGGACTCCCACGCTGTACCGGCCGGGCACCCACCGCCCGCGCTCTTCTGTTGCCGGGGGAGTACCCCCATGTCGGGCCGGAAAAAACGCGCGGGACAGGGTTTTCTAGCAGGAACGCAGTGCGTCCTCGACCGAGTCGTGCACGGCGAACAGCTCCGCGGTCTGCGTGACGTCCATCGTGCGCCGCACTCGCTCGCCGGTGACCAGCAGCAGCTGGGTGCCCCGGTCCCCGGCCATGGTCGTCGCGCGCAGGAGGGCCGACAGGCCGAGGGAACCGAAGAACGTCACCTGGGACAGGTCGACCACGAGGTAGGGCACGGCGGCCACGTGCTCCGCGATGGCCGCTTCCAGGTTCGGCACCGTGAACAGGTCGATCTCACCCAGCACCGACAACACGACGCAGTTCGGCGCGGGCCGGTCGGTCCGCAGCTCGACTGGGTTGGACACAGCCCGAAGCCTATGGGAGTTGGCGGTGCTAGTCACCATGGGGCACCCGCACCGCAACGATAGCGATGTCGTCGCGATGCGGCTCGACGGAGAAGTCGTCCACGGCCTGGCGCACGGCCGTGATCAGGCCGTCGCCGGTGCGGTTGCCGGCCCGCCGCAACGCCTTGGCCAGCCTGCCCTGCCCGAACAGCTCCGCGCCGCGCCGGTGCTCGGTCACCCCGTCGGTGTAGAAGACCAGCGCGTCGCCGGCCAGCAGCATGTGTCGGGTCGGGTGCACCGCGAACTTGCGCACCAGCCCCACCGCGCTGCCGTGGGTGCCGAGGTAGGAGACGTTGCCGTCGGCGTAGACGAGCGCCGGCTGCTCGTGCCCGGCCAGCACCAGCTCCACCTCGACCGACGGCGGATCGGTCCGCCGGCGGGTGAACATCGCCAGCGCCACCGTCGCGAACTGCGACGGGTCGCCCGCCTCCAGCATCATCTCGTTGAGCAGCTCGAAGGTCCGGTCGAGCGGCTGGCCGTCGCGCAGCAGCACGCGCAGCACGTCCCGCACGAGCCCGGTGCGGGCGGCCGCGCGCGGGCCCTTGCCGCACACGTCGCCGACCACCGCGAACCAGCGGTCCGGACCGAGCGCCAGCACGTCGTAGAAGTCGCCGCCGACGTCCGCGCCCGTGCTCTCCGGCAGGTACGCCGCCGCGAACTCGATGCCCTCCGCCTGGGGCAGCGCCCGGGGCAGCAGCGCCTGCTGGAGCGCCTGGGACGTCGAGACGTGCGCGCTGTCCCGCTGCGCGTTGTCGATCGCCTGCGCCGCCCGCCGCGCGAGCTCGGTGAGGATCAGCATCTCCTCCGGCCGGTGCGCACGCTCACCCGTCCGGCGGCCGACGCTGATCGTGCCGAGGGCCCGGCCGCCGACCCGCAGCGGCATCGCGACCCCGTCGAAGGGCGCGCCGAGGGCCGCGGCGTCGCCGCCGTCGTCGAGCAGCACGCACAGCGCGCCGTCCGGCTTGGCGAGCGGGGCCAGCTCGGTCCGCAGGTCGGTCAGGACGTCCTCGTCGACGTGCGTCATCGCCTCCAGCCGCAGCTGGCCACGCTCGTCGAGCAGGTGCAGCGCGCACCACCGGCCGAGCCGAGGCACCAGCACCTGCGGCACGATCGCCGCGGTGAGCCGCACGTCGAGGGAGTTGGAGAACATCTCCGTGGCCTCGGCCAGGTAGGTCATCCACAGCCAGCGTTCGCGGTCGGCGCTGTGCTGCTGGTCGGCCTCGACGACCATGGTGATGCGCAGCGCCGTGAGCTGGGCCAGCTCGGACGAGGTGGGCGTGACCAGCGACTCGTCGCCGTGCACGACCAGGCGGCCGGTCCTGGGCGGGGTGAGGGGCAGCTGCGTGACGACCACCGCGTCCCTCGCGTGGTCGCCGTAGGCGGCCAGCTCCTCGGTCCCGTTCCCGCCTTCGAGCAGCACCGTGGCGCCCGAGGCACCCAGCACGTCGCAGAGCCGTCGGACCAGCTCGGTCACCGCCACCCGCGGCGACAGGTCCTCGGCCATCGGCAGGTACAGCAGCCAGCGGGCCTCGTCGGGGTCCGGCCAGGACGCCGGGGGCTCGCCGAGCCGGGCGCGCGGTGGCGGCGTCAGCAGGCCGAGCGTGAACCAGATGTGGTGGCCGTGCCGGTCGTGCCGGCTGCCCCACGCGTCGGCGACGGCGTCGACGAGCGAGAGCCCGCGCCCGCCGGGGTCCTCCCTGGCCCGCGCCGGCGCGCCGGCCCTGCGCAGCTCCATCGGCGCCGGCCCCTGGTCGGTGACGGTGACCGTCACCGCGCCGCCGTCGGCCACCACCAGCTCGATCGTGAACCCGGTCCCGGCGTGCAGCACCGCGTTCTCGCACAGCTCGCTGGCGAGCAACACGGCGTCGTCGACCAGGTCCTCGCGTCTCGCCTTGGCCAGCACCGCCCGCACGAAGCGGCGTGCCGCACTGGGGGCGCCGGCGTCTCCGGGGAACTGGGCTCGTCGCGAGATCACGTCCAGAGTCTGCCTGGTGCCGCACTGTACCCGCCCGGGCACTCTTTACCAGGGGCCCAGCCGCCTAGACTCCCATTGAACGGAGCTTGGAGTGAGCGCCGGACGCAGCGCGAACCGAGTGGAGGGCCCATGGCAGCCCCGGAAGTCACGGCCGTCGAGCATGACGAGCAGGGCGACCTCGACGGCCTGCTCAACGAGCTGGTCGCGGCGCTGGCCAGCGCGCGCCAGGGCTCGTTCGACGTGCGGCTCACCCGGCGCGGCGGTGGCCTCGTCGGCCAGGTCGTGGACGGCTTCAACGCGCTCGCCGAGCTGCAGGAGCGCCGCAACCGTGACCTGCTGCGGATCAGCCGGGTGGTCGGTCGTGAGGGCCGCATGCTCGAGCGGATGGACGAGGACCAGTTCGACGGGTCGTGGGCGTCCGGCGCGGCGGCGGTCAACTCGCTGATCGACGACCTCGCCCGGCCGACTTCGGAGATCGCCCGCGTGATCGCGGCCGTCGCGGAGGGTGACCTCTCCCAGCACATGGCGCTGGAGATCGAGGGCCGCCCCCTGCGTGGTGAGTTCAACCGCATCGGGCGAACCGTGAACACGATGGTGGACCAGCTGTCCTCGTTCGCCGTGGAGGTCACCCGCGTGGCCCGCGAGGTGGGTACGGAGGGCAAGCTCGGTGGTCAGGCGGATGTGCACGGCGTGTCCGGCACCTGGCGGGCGCTGACCGACTCGGTGAACACC
This sequence comes from Actinophytocola sp., assembly GCF_045807065.1. GTDB lineage: Bacteria > Actinomycetota > Actinomycetes > Mycobacteriales > Pseudonocardiaceae > Actinophytocola. The sequence continues at coordinate 6,603 of NZ_JBJMIE010000778.1, forward strand.
ATGGCGTCCAACCTCACCAACCAGGTGCGGTCGATCTCGTCGACCGCGACGGCCATCGCGCAGGGTGACCTCTCCCGCAAGATCACGGTGAGTGCCCGCGGCGAGATCGCGGAGCTGGCCGAGACCATCAACTCGCTGACCGACACGCTGCGGGTGTTCGCGCACGAGGTCACCCGCGTGGCGCGCGAGGTGGGCACCGAGGGTCGCCTTGGTGGCCAGGCGACCGTGCCGAACGTGGCCGGCACCTGGAAGGACCTCACCGAGGCGGTGAACCAGCTGGCCGCGAACCTGACCGAGCAGGTCCGCAACATCGCCCAGGTGACCACGGCGGTCGCGAAGGGCGACCTGTCGCAGAAGATCACCGTCGACGCGCGCGGTGAGATGGTGGCCCTCAAGGACACCGTGAACACGATGGTGGACCAGCTGTCGTCGTTCGCGGACGAGGTCACGCG
>NZ_JBJMIE010000779.1:0-8260 GCF_045807065.1 Actinophytocola sp.
GCCGACCGCTGGGGGGAACGGTCGGCGCGACGCCGGGGGTCACTTGCCGGCTTGGAGCGCGCCCCAGGTGGCGGGGCCGACCGTGCCGTCCACGCCGAGACTGCGAGAGCTCTGGTACGAGCGCACCGCGGAGTCCGTGCCGGGGCCGAAGGAGCCGTCGATACCGACCGCCGAGCCGAGGGCCGCCGTGAGCGCGCGCTGGAGCCTGCGCACCGCCGAGCCGGAGGCGCCCTGCTGCAGCGTCGGGGTGTCGCCGGTGGACAGCAGGGCCGTCCAGGTGTGCGGTCCGACGACGCCGTCGGCGCTCAGGCCGCGCGACTGCTGGAACGCCTTGGCGGCCGAGACGGTCGTCGCGTCGAAGGTGCCGCTCGGGTTGGTCGCCGCCGGCAGCTGTCCCGCGGTGGCCAGCAGGCACTGGGCCGCCTTGACCGCGCCGCCGGTCGAACCGGACGACAGCGACGGGTAGGCGCTGAAGTCCAGGCTCACCGAGTCGCACGGCACCGGGTTGCCGGTGCCGACGTCGAGGTAGTCGCGGTCGATGTTGATGCGGACGCCGCCGTAGGTCTCCTGGTTCTCGCCGACGTACTGGTGGATGCGCTGGTGGCCGGCCCACTGGGTGGCAGGCACGTAGGAACCGGTGTCGGTGTCCGCCGCGCTGTTCCACCAGGCGAAGAAGATGTGGTCCGGCCGGGTGTAGGTCGTGCTGGAGTAGGCGCTCGACAGGTCCTTGATGCCCGAGGAGGCGCTGGAGTACACACCGGACAGCCAGCCCTTGGCGTGCAGCCGCTCGGTCCAGCCGCTGACGTAGGACAGCACGCTCGCCTTGCACGAGGAGGTCGAGCTGTAGTTCTCGATGTCGCTGTAGACGGCGCTGCCGCTGCCGAACCCGAGTGCGGTGGCGGCCGAGATGGCGGCGTCGGCGGCCGTGCTGCCCTGCGACTTCGCGGTGGCCGGGTCCGTGGACATCTTCAGGCTGAAGCTGGTGCACGGCGCCTGCCGGCCGACGTCGGTGAGGACGAACCGCCAGCCGTTGGCCGCCTGGTTCGCGACCCAGGTCGCGGTCAGGTTGGGTTGTGAGCAGCCACGGAAGCTGCCGCTGGTGTAGATGCCGATCGACCGGTACGGCGAGGCCAGCCACGCGTTCATGGTGGACTGCGAGGGTGCCGCGCACGCGTCGAAACCCTTGCCCTCGAACGTGCCGGGCGCCACGATCTGCGCGTCGGCCACCAGCGGGGCCGCGGGCAGCGACGCGGGTGCCCCGCCGGGCACCAGCCGGGCCGAGTCCAGCACCCGGCGCACCACCGGCTCGGTGGTCCCGTTGTGCGCGGCCGTGACCAGCACCCCGGCGTCCTCGACCGCGAGCCGCACGGCGCCGTCGTGGGACGTGGCGTCCTTCGGCGGCCGGGCCGAGCCGGCCGGGGCGGTCACCACCCCGTCGGGCACCCGCTCGGGCGCCAGCCCGGCCAGCGGTTCGATCAGCAGCCCGGCGGCGCGACCGACCAACCGCGTGGGGCAGTCGGTCTGCTCGCCGGGGCGTCCCAGGTAGACGGTCGCGACGTCGAACCGGACGCAGGCCCGCGGCTGCTCGGCCAGGTCGACGACCCGCCAGCTCGCGGGCACGTCAACCTGGTAGCCGTGGTAGGTGACGGTTCGGGGTGCGGGAGCCGCGGCGGCGGACGCGGCCGCGGTGAGCACACCCCCGACCAGCAGCGCGGCGACGGCGATGGCACGCATTCGCAGAGATGGCATGGGGTCTCCCTTTCGATCCGCCGCATGCTATTGACGCGCCGTCCGCCTCGGAAAGCGTTTCGACCCTGGCGAAAATCCTTTGCGCGCCGGTTCTCCCGCTGGTACGGGACGGCGGCTGCGCGGCCCGCGCAGCCGTCAGGGAACGACCAGGACCGGCCAGTGGCCGGTGCGGATGAGCCGCGTCGTGACGGAGCCCGCGAAGCGTGGCCTGCCTTCCGCGACGCGCCGACCACCACGGTGTCGGCGTGGCAGCGGTCGGCGGTGTCGCGCAGCGCGGTGTGCGCGTCGCCGTAGAGCCTCACGAACGTCACCGACACGCCCAGTTCCTCGGCGCCGGACCGGATCCGTCCGCGCAGGTCGGTGTACAGCTCGACGATCGCGTCGTGTTCGGCCGCGGTCACGGCACCGCGGGCCGAACTGTTCCACGACGGGTTCGAAGGGGTTGAGCTCGGCCGCGCTGCCGCTCATTCTGTTCTCCCTTATCCCACGAGCGGGTCGGACGCCGCCGCTTCTTCCTTCCGCTTCTCCAGGTCGATCGTGTCGCGCAGCACGATCGGCTTCAACAGCAGCGCCGCGAGCACCCCCACCACGGCGACCGCGGCGGAGATCAGGAAGATGTGCGCGGTCGCGTCGCCGTAGACGGTGTGCACGACCTGCTGGACCCGCGGCGGCAGCGCGGCCAGGTTCAGCGCGCTCACGCTGCCCGTCGACGCCTGCCCCTCGGGCACGTGCAGTGCGGCGGTCAGGTCGGCGGTGACCCGGTTCGCGAGCACCGCGCCGAGCACCGACACACCAATGGTCCCGCCCAGCGAACGGAAGAACGTGACCGAGGCGCTCGCCGCGCCCAGGTCCCGCAGGGGCACGTCGTTCTGCACGGCCAGCACGAGGTTCTGCATGGTCATGCCGACGCCGATGCCGACCACGGCCATCGCGGCGCCGACGACCCACAGCGCGGTGGCGTGGTCGACCATGCCCAGCGCGAGGAACCCCAGCACCAGGACGACCGCGCCGACGACGATGTAGGGCTTGATCCGCCCGGTGCGGCTGATCAGCTGGCCGGAGATCGTCGAGGACACCAGCACGCCGGCCATCAGCGGGATGGTCAGCAGGCCGGCTTCTGTCGGGCTGTAGCCACGGCCGACCTGGAAGTACTGGCCGAGGAACACCGCGCCACCGAACATGGCCATGCCGACCGCGAGGCTCGCGACGATCGCCAGCGCCGGCGTGCGCTGCACGACGATGGTCAGCGGCACGATCGGCTCACGCACCCTGGACTCCACCAGCACGGCCAGCGCGAGGAGCACCAGACCGCCCGCCACCATGACCGCGGTCTGCCACGACAGCCAGTCGAACGAGTTGTCGACGAACGACACCCAGATCAGCAGCACGCTCACGCCCGCCGCGATCAGGGCCGCACCCAGGTAGTCGACCTGGACGTTCGCGCGGCGCACCGTCGCCAGCCGCAGGGTCCGCTGCAGCACGACGAACGCGATCACCGCGATCGGCACGCCGACGAAGAAGCACCACCGCCAGCCCAGCCACGACACGTCCACGATCAGGCCGCCGAGCAGCGGACCGCCGACCGTCGCGACCGCCATGACCGCGCCGAGCAGCCCGTTGTACCTGCCCCGCTCGCGCGGCGGGATGATCGCGGCGATCACGACCTGCACCAGCGCCTGCAGGCCACCCACGCCGATGCCCTGGAACGCCCGCGCGGCGATCAGCTGTCCCGCGCTCTGGCTGAGCCCGGCCACCATCGACCCGACCACGAAGATCACGATCGCGACCTGGACCAGCGTCTTCTTGTTGAACAGGTCGGCGAGCTTGCCCCAGATCGGCGTCGTGGCCGTCGCGGACAGCAAGGTCGCCGTGACGACCCACGTGTACTGGGTCTGCGTCCCGTTCAACGACCCGACGATCCGCGGCAGCGCGATCGACACCACGGTCGAGCTGATCATCGCCACGAACAGCACCAACAACAGCCCGGACAGCGACTCCAGCACCTGCCGGCGCCCCATCGCCCCGGACGGCGCTTTGGGTCCCGCGCCCGCCTCGATCCCCTCGGTCCTCATGACACCGCCTTCAAGCCAGACGAATTCTTGCTCACTGTGCAAACTTGCGCAATGGGCAGAGTATTCCTCCGGTCAGGGTGACGACCAGGGTGGTGGCGTCTCCGTCGAGGACGGCGCGGTAGACCAGACGCCGGCTGCAGCGACGACCAGGCCCGAGCCTGCAGGCCGCTACCCGAACCCAGCCGCACCCGCCGGCAGCGCGGCGCCGGGTGAGAGACGGTCGAGGACATCGGCGACCGCGGCTCACCCCGTTCGAACGCGGGAGGCGCGGAGTCGGGTCAGCCGCGCAGGCCGTGCCACAGCAGGTCGGTGAAGTTCTCGGTCTGGCGCTGCCAGTCGCCGGTCGGGTCGAGGTGCATCAGGCCGGCCAGGCAGAGCAGCACCGTCCGCGGGTCGAGGCCGGCGCGGGCGGTGCCGGCGCGGACGTTGGCCTCCAGCAGCGTGGTGACCGCGCCGAGCATGGCGTCGTAGGTGCGGGCGGCGAGGTCCTCGTACGCGCCGGCGGTGGCGGCGGACAGGGCGTCGGCCAGGCCGCGCTTGGTCATCATGTAGCTCGCGAGGTGGCTGGTCCAGATCCTGAACGCCGCCTCGGGTGCGTGCTCCGCGAGCAGCTCCGGCACGACCTCGACGAGGTGGCGCACCTCGCGCCGGTAGACGGCCAGCACCAGCGCCTCCGGGGTGGGGAAGTGCCGGTACACGGTGCCGACGCCGACGCCCGCCTTCCTGGCGATGGCGTTGAAGGAGAGCTCGTCGCCGCTCGCGAGGGACTCCAGCGCCGCCGCGAGGATGCGCTCGTTGTTGCGTCGCGTGTCCGCGCGGCGGGGGCTCACCGACCCGGTCGTCATCCGCGCCTCCTCCCCTGCCCCTTCGTGCACCGAATGTACCTGGAGGAACTCCAGTTCGTTGCTAGGCGATACTGGCCCGGGTAGCGTCGAAGCGGATAGATATCCGTTTCAGTGGGCGCCTGACGAGCGGGCGCCACGGACTCCACAGCACCGGGGAAAAGAGTTCCAGTGGACATCTCCCTCGAAGTCAACGGCCACACCGAGAAGTTGAGTGTCGAGCCGGGCGTGACGTTACTGGACGCGCTGCGCGAACGACTTTCGACAACCGGTCCGAAGAAGGGCTGCGACCGCGGCCAGTGCGGCGCGTGCACGGTGCACGTCGACGGCAGGCCCGTGCTCTCCTGCCTCACGCTCGCCGCGACCGTGCGCGGGAGGGTCACCACGGTCGAGGGGTTGGCGGACGGCGACCGGCTGCACCCGGTGCAGCAGGCGTTCGTCGACCAGGACGCCTTCCAGTGCGGCTTCTGCACCTCCGGGCAGATCATGTCCGCCGTGGCCGCGGTGGCGCAGGACGTCGCCGACGTCCGGGAGTTCATGTCGGGCAACCTCTGCCGGTGCGCGGCGTACCCGAACATCGTCGCGGCGGTCGAGCAGGCGAGGCGGGCCGATGCGACCCTTTGAGCTGACCGCACCGGCGACCGTCGCCGCCGCCATCGCCGCACCGGGCACCTACCTGGCCGGCGGGACGACCCTGGTCGACCTGATGAAGCTGAACGTCCTGACGCCGGACCAGGTCCTGGACATCAACGACCTCCCGCTGCGCGGCATCGACACCCGCGACGGCCTGCGCATCGGCGCGCTGGAGCGCATGGCGGACGTCGCCGCGCACCCCGGCGTGTACCCGGTGATCTCCCGCGCCCTGCTGGCCAGCGCCTCCCAGCAGCTGCGCAACATGGCCAGCATCGGCGGGAACCTGTTGCAGCGCACGCGGTGCGGCTACTTCCGCGACATCGCCACGCCCTGCGGCAAGCGCGTACCCGGCAGCGGCTGCTCCGCGATCACCGGCGCCAGCCGGATGCACGCCGTGCTGGGCACGAGCGAGAAGTGCGTGGCCACCCACGCGAGCGACCTGGCGGTCGCGCTCGTCGCGCTGGACGCGGCGGTCGTGCTGGCCGGCGCCGACGGTGCCCGGACGGTGCCGCTGGCCGACTTCTACCGCCTGCCCGGCGACACGCCCGAGGTCGAGAACGAGCTGCGACCCGGAGAGCTGGTCACCGAGGTCGTCGTGCCACGGCTGGACTTCGCGGCGCGGTCGACCTACGTGAAGGTCCGGGACCGCGCGTCCTACGAGTTCGCGTTGTGCTCGGCCGCCGTCGCACTGGACGTCCGGGACTCCCGGATCGTCGACGCCCGGGTGGCGGCGGGCGGTGTGGCGACCGTGCCGTGGCGGCTCCCCGCGGTCGAGGAGGCGCTGCGCGGCGCACCGGCGACCGTCGAGTCGTTCGAGGCCGCCGCGTCGGTGGCCGCGGACGGCGCCCAACCCCTGGCGGACAACGGTTACAAGGTGCCCCTGCTGAGGCGGACCGTCGTCCGCGCACTGATCGAGGTGAGCCGCGCATGACCAGCAGAGTGGACGGTCCGCTGAAGGTCACGGGCCGCGCGAGGTACGGCGCCGACAACAACCCCGACGGCACGGTCTACGGGTACGTCGTGCTCAGCACGGTCGCCAACGGCGAGATCCGCCAGCTGGACACCACCGCGGCGAGGAGCGAGCCCGGGGTGCTGGGCGTGTACTCGCCGTTCGACCGCCTCGAGCTGCGCCCCGGCACCACACCCGTGTTCGGCGAGACGTGGGTTCCCATGCAGGACAAGAGTGTCGCGTACTACGGCCAGCCGATCGGCCTGGTCGTGGCGGACACCTTCGAGCACGCGCGGGACGCGGCGATGACCATCGCCGTCACCTACGACGAGCGTCCGGCCCGGACCTCGCTGGCGGACGAGCTGGCGACGGCGGAGGACGCGCCGCCGAACCGGGACGGGTCACCGTCGACGGACAGCATCCTGGCGCCGGGCGTCGAGTCCATCGAGGACGCGCTGGCGGCGAGCCCGGTCGTGGTCGAGGGCACGTACGCCACGGCGCCGCAGAACCACGCCGCGATCGAGCCGCACTCGGCGGTCGCCGTGTGGGTGGACGGCGAGCTGACCGTCTACAGCGGGAACCAGGGCGCCAACCTGCAGGCGATGGAGCTGGCGAGCGCACTGGAGGTGGACCTGTCGAAGGTCCACGCCGTCAACCCGTTCGTCGGCGGCGCGTTCGGCGGCAAGGGCCGCACGTCGGCCGCGGCGTTCCTGGCCGCGGCGGCGGCACGCGTGCTCGACCGGCCGGTCAAGGTGGTCCTGACCCGCGAGCAGATCTTCACCGCGACCGCGAACCGCGCGGCGACGGTGCAGAAGGTCTCGCTCGGCGCGGAACCGGACGGCACGCTGGTGGCGGTACGCCACGAGTCGTGGGCCGCGGCGGCGGCCGACAGGTCGTTCGTCGAGCCGACCTCGCACAGCACCAAGGAGTACTACTCGGTGCCGAACCTGGGGCTCGTCCAGAAGGTGGTGCCGCTCAACATCCCGCCCACCACGTGGATGCGCGCACCGGGTGAGGCGCCGGGGTCCTTCGCGCTGGAGAGCGCGATGGACGAGCTGGCGGTGGCGCTGGGCATGGACCCCATCGAGCTGCGCCTGAAGAACGACTCGACCTCTCCGCTGGGTTCGGATCTGTTGTGGTCGAGCAAGCACCTCGACGAGTGCTACCGGATCGGCGCCGCCCGGTTCGGCTGGTCGGCCCGCCGGCCGCACGGTCGCGAGGAGGGTGACTGGCTCGTCGGGATGGGTACCGCCACCGCCATGTTCCCCGCCCTGCGGTTTCCCGCCACCGTGCGGGTCACGCTGCGGGCCGACGACACCGCCGAGGTCGCGACCAGCGGCGCGGACCCGGGCACCGGCCTGCTGACCGTGCTCTCCCTGGTCGGTGCCGAGTCGCTCGACATCGAGCGGTCGCGGGTCACCCCCGTCCTCGGCGACTCGTCGCTGCCGCCGGGTGGCATGTCCGGCGCCTCCTCCGCCACCGCGAGCGCGGGCACGGCCATCATGGTCGCCGCCGGCGCGGTCATCGACGATCTCGTGGCCCTGGCGTCCGCGCCTGGTGGGCCGTTCGCGGGGCTGGAGGTCTCCTACGCGGCCGGCCGGGTGCTGGCGGCGGGGCGGAGCATGACCTTTGGTGAGCTGTTGGGGAGCATGGGCCGCACCGAGTTGGCGAGGAACGGGTCCTCAGCGCCGGGTGAGGAGTTGACCAAGCACTCCTTCAGTTCCTTCGGTGCGCAGTTCGTCGAGGTCCGGGTGCACCGGTGGACTCGCGAGGTCCGGGTGTCGCGGATGCTGGGCGTGTTCGACGCCGGGCGCATCATCAACCCCGCCGCCGCCCGCGGCCAGCTCACCGGCGGCATGATCTGGGGTATCTCCGCGGCGCTGCACGAAGGACTGGAGATCGAGGACAACGGCCGACTCGCCAACGCCGACCTCGCCGGCTACCTGATGCCGGTCAACGCCGACATCCCACAGGTCGACGTCCACGTCGTCGAACACCCCGACACCCTGCACAAC
>NZ_JBJMIE010000780.1:0-5424 GCF_045807065.1 Actinophytocola sp.
CAATCAAAACAAACACAACGCACAAACGATCTACCACGACGAGCACGCCGCGCTGCTGTGGCTCGAGTCGCCGACGAACCCGCTGATGGACGTGGCCGACCTGCCGGCGCTGTGCGCGGCGGACACGCTGGTGGCCGTCGACAACACGTTCGCGACGCCCCTGCTCCAGCAGCCACTCGCCCTGGGCGCGGACGTGGTCATGCACAGCGGGTCGAAGTACCTCGGCGGGCACGCGGACCTGCTGATCGGCCTGACGGTGGCGGCCGACGCCGAGCTGGCCGCCCGCCTGCGCCAGCACCGCGTCCTGGCCGGCGCCACCCCCGGCGGCATGGAGGCGTTCCTGGCCACCCGCGGCCTGCGGACGCTGGCGCTGCGGGTCCGGCAGGCGCAGGCGTCGGCCGGCGAACTGGCCGTGCGGCTCGCGCGGCACCCCGCGGTCACCCGCGTGCGCTACCCGGGCCTGCCGGACGACCCCGGTCACGCACGCGCGAAGGCCCAGATGTCCGGCTTCGGCGCGATGATGTCGTTCGAGGTGGCCGGCGGCGCGGCCGGGGCGGACGCCGTGTGCGCGGCCCTGACGGTGGTCAACGCGGCCACCAGCCTCGGCGGCGTCGAGTCGACGATCGAGCGGCGGGCGCGGCTGGCCGGGCAGGAGCACGTCCCGCCGGCACTGCTGCGGTTCTCGGTGGGCTGCGAGCACGTCGAGGACCTGTGGGCCGACCTCGACGCGGCGCTCTTGACCCTCACGTGACGCGAGCCCGCACAGTGGCGGACATGGACGAGTACACAGTGGGGAAGGTCGCCGAGCTGGCCGGGGTGTCGGTGCGGACGCTGCACCACTACGACGAGATCGGGCTGCTGGAGCCGAGCGAGCGCAGCGCGTCGGGTTACCGGCTCTACTCCGCGGCGGACGTGCGCCGCCTGCAGCGCATCCTGTTCTACCGCGAGCTGGACTTCGACCTCGCGCTGATCGCGGAGATGCTCGACGACCCGGCCGCGGCGCACCTGGCCGACCAGCGGCGCCTGCTGGTCGAGCGCATCGACCGCCACCAGGCGATGGTCGCGGTGCTGGACAGGGAGCTGGCCGCCAGGGAACTGGGCCTGAGCCTGACGCCGGAGGAGCGGCTGGAGGTGTTCGGCTCGACGCGGTTGGAGGACAACGCGCGACGCGTGGTGGCGCGGTGGGGTGACACGGACAGGTTCCGCCAGTCGCAGGAGCGGACCGCGAGGTACCGACGGGAGGACTGGCTCGCGATGCAGGCGGAGCAGTCCGACATCCACAAGCGCATGGCCGAGGCCATGATCGCCGGCACGCCCCCGGACGCACCGGCGGTGACGGACCTCGCCGAGGAGCACCGCCTGCACCTGCACCGGTGGTTCCACGACTGCGACCACGACACGCACCGCGAGCTGGCCCGCGCCTACCGCGCGAACGAACGCGTCGGCCGCAACTACGACGACATGGTGCCGGGCCTGTCCCAGTACATCCACGACGCGATCATGGCTAACGGCGCCCGCTCGGCGAGCTAGGGCCCTTTGTGCGAGGTCCGCACCTGATCAACAGGGGAACGTGACGGCACTCGGCCACAATCCGCCTCGACAACCGCACCTTCGCCGGAACGCGACCCACCCTCAAAAAATCCGGGGAGGCGGGCTGTTCTCAAGTTGTGGGTTTCGTCGGGGAGGCGGGCCTCGTAGTAGGCGCGGTGGGTGCCGTCCGGCATGCGCAGCACCTCCAGGTACCGGAAGTCGAGGACCTCGTCGTCCGTGGGGACCAGTGACGGCGTCGCGAAGCCCGTTCGTTCGAACCAGTTCTCCGCGGCACTGGCGCGGCCGTCGTAGGCGATGCGGCCGTCCGGCAGGAACGTGGTCAGCCGGGCGCCCCTCGCGTCCCACTCACCTGGGCGCCCACGGAGGACGGTGCGCGGTGGTGTCCACGTCAGGCCGTCGGTGCTCGTGGCGTGTGCGGTCGTCATGCGGTCCTCCTCGCCGGGCACGTCCAGCGGGTGGCAGCACAGCCAGGCGTGCCACCGGGTCCCGTCGAAGCGGACGACCGGGTCCTTGACACCCACGGAGGCGTCTCCCGGGAAGACCGGGCGGTGCGGCGACGCCGGCAGCTCCTCCACCGTCGGCGCCGCCAGCACGCCGATCCACCAGTGCTTCGTGCCGGGCGTGGCGCAGCTCGTGTACATGCGCCAACCGTCGTCCGTGCGGATCAGGGCCGGGCGTTCGACCATGCCCTCCGCCTCGACGGTCGCGACCGTCGTGAAGTGCACGCCGTCTGCCGAGCGGGCGAGGACGTTGCGGTCGCGGTCGCCACGCACCCGGTAGGCCATGACCACCGAGCCGTCGGCGTCCAACACGGCGCTCGGGGCACCCGCCCACTGCTGCGGCCCGCGGCCCGGAGCCGCCACCGCCACTCTCTCGTCGCTCAGGTTCATACGGCCACGCTCGTACACCCGCTCGAACGAGGGCAGTGGCAGGAGTGCCCGGATATCGGAACTTTCTGCCATCATCGACGCGTGAAGGTGGTGGCGGTCGTGGGGGAGCGGGTGGCCGCGTTCGAGCTCGGCATCATCTGCCAGGTGTTCGGACTGGACAGGTCGGGTGACGACCTGCCGACACACGACTTCGCGGTGTGCGGAGCGCACCCCGGGCTCGTGCCGACGACCTCGGGGTTCGCCGTCGAGGTGACGCACGGGCTGGACCGCGTCGCCGAGGCGGACCTCGTCACCGTGCCCGCGTGGCCGACCCTCGACGCGCCGATCGACCCGGCGGTCCTCGACGCGCTCGCGCGAGCGCGGGGCAGGGTCCTGTCGGTGTGCTCCGGGGCGTTCGCGCTCGCCGCCGCCGGGCTGCTCGACGGGCGGCGCGCCACCACGCACTGGCAGTTCGCGGACCTCCTGCAACGGCGGTACCCGGCCGTCACCGTCGACCGGGACGTGCTCTACGTCACCGACGGTCCGGTGCTCACGAGCGCCGGCGCCGCGGCGGGGATCGACGCCTGCCTGCACCTCGTCCGCGAGCACCACGGCGCCGCGACGGCCAACGCGCTGGCCCGCCGCATGGTCGTCCCGGCCTACCGCGAGGGCGGGCAGGCGCAGTACGTCGACATGCCGGTGCCCGAGACCACCGGGTTCGCCGCCCTGCTCGACTGGCTGCGCGAGCACCTCGACCAGCCGCTGACCGTTCCCGTGCTGGCCGCCCGCGCGCACATGTCCCCACGCACCTTCGCCCGCCGGTTCAAGGAGACCACCGGCGCGACGCCACACCGGTGGCTGCTGGACCAGCGCCTGCAGCACGCCGAGCACCTGTTGGAGACCACCGACCTGCCTGTCGACACCGTCGCCGGGCGTGCCGGCTTCGGCAGCGGCGACACGTTGCGCCACCACTTCGCCGCCCGGCGGGGCGTGAGCCCGCACACCTACCGGCAGACGTTCGCGGGGGAGGCCCGAGGTAGAAACGACGTGTGAGCACCGTTCGCCCCATGCGTCCCGAGGAACGCGACGACGTTCTCGCCCTGCTGACCGAGGCCTACCAGCCATACGCGAGGCACATGCCACCCGAGGTCTACGAGGCCTACCTGTCCACCGTCCTCAATACCGACGAGGGCCAGCAACTGGTGACGCCGCCGTACTTGCCCTGCACACCATGGACTTCATGCGCGCCGCGATCCGGCTGTACGAGGGGCTCGGCTACGAACGCGTGCCGGAGTACGACTTCGTGGGGGGGCGGGGAAGCTTCACGGCTATCGCCTACCGGCTGCCGCTCCGCTGACCGCGGCTTTGCGATGTGGTGAACGGCGCGTTGGTCAAGGTGGGGGAAGGCGCCACAAGCAATGTGGCCAGGGCGGCGAACCGAACCGGCCCTGTGGCCAAGGTGACAAAGCCGCACTCCGGCCCGGTGGCCGAGGTGACGGAGCCGGACCCAGCTCTGTGGCCAGGGTGGCGAAACAGGCCTCCCCCGCTAGGCGGTTCGGTGGTGGTGGCGGGGGCAGGGCAGGCAGGCGCCAGCCTGCCCCCGGAGGGGCCTGCCCAGGGCGGCGGAGGCTCGCGGGATGCTCCTATGGGTTGTCAAGGGTGGTGGGGTGGTGAGTGTGTGGTGGATTTGGCGGGCGATGTGGCGTTTGAGGCAGCGGACACCCCCGAACACCGAGGACGCAGCGCACCCCCGAAGCCCCCGAAGCCACCGCCCTTCGATGACCACAGATTTTGGTCTAGACCTTGACGGGACCTTGCCGGATACCTCACGGTTGTCCATGAGAGCGCTCTCACCTCTCACCCCCTGCTGAGAAACGAGAGCAACCATGAAGCGAACAAGAATGCTCGCGGCCGTCGGGGCGTGCGTGCTCACCCTGGGCTGCGCCTTCACGGCCACACCCGCCGCGAGCGAGCCCGCACTCGCCGCCGGAAGCGAGCCCGCCGGAAGCGAGACCGCGGCCACCGTCTCCAGCGACCCCTACATCGCGGCCATGCAGCGCGACCTCGGGCTGACCGAGGCGCAGGCACGCACCCGCATCCACCAGGAAGCCGTGGCCATGGCCGTCGACGCCCACGCCCGTGTGGCGGCCGGCGCGGCCTACGGCGGGTCCTGGTTCGACGCCGCCCGTGGCAGTCTGGTCGTCGGGTTGTCCGAGCCGGGCAACGCGAAGGCCGTGCGCGCGACCGGCGCCGAGGTGGTCAGCGTGCCACGCTCGCTGGCAGAGCTGGACGCGGTCAAGGCCACACTCGACGGCATGAAGGCCCCGGCCGACGTCGCCGGCTGGCGGGTCGACCCGAAGTCCGGCGGTATCGTCGTCACCGTGCGTCGCGGTGGGAGCGCGACCGAATTCCTTGCCGCGGCTCGGAAACTCGCGCCGGTAACGGTCGAGCGGACCGATCGAATGCCCACGACCTTCGCGGCCGGCACGGTCGGTGGCGACCCGTACATCATCAACGGCAGTGTGCGCTGCTCGATCGGGTTCTCGGTGCAGGGCGGGTTCGTCAGCGCCGGGCACTGCGGCAGCGCCGGCGCGTCCGTGAACGGCTGGGACGGTTCCTGGATGGGCAACTTCGCCGCGTCCTCGTTCCCCGGCAACGACTACTCGTTCATCCGCATCGGCGGCGGCTGGTGGACCGTGCCGGTCGTGCTCGGCTGGGGCACCGTGCCGGACCGGCTGGTGCGTGGCTCCGCGGTCGCGCCCGTCGGGTCGTCGATCTGCCGGTCCGGGTCCACGTCGCACTGGCACTGCGGCACCGTCCTCGGCATGAACGAGACGGTGAACTACCAGCAGGGCGCGGTCTACCAGATGACGCACACCAACGTGTGCGCCGAGCCGGGCGACTCCGGCGGCTCGTACATCAGCGGTGAGCAGGCCCAGGGCATGACCTCCGGCGGCTGGGGCAACTGCTCCTCCGGCGGCGAGACCTGGTTCCAGCCGGTGAA
>NZ_JBJMIE010000781.1:0-2393 GCF_045807065.1 Actinophytocola sp.
ATGGCGCCACCAGCTCGGGGTCCAGCACAGCCTGCCACACGGTGTTCAGGTCGGCCGGCACGGTGAACGAGTGCTCCAGCTTCACGGTTCCTCCCGGAGAACGAAGGGGCGGCGCCCCGCGCAGGAGCGCCGCCCATAAGACCTACTAGACGCCGGCCGCCGCGGCTACTGCCCTGGACGTCAATACCTGGGCCAGATGCTGGCGGTAGGCCGTGTCCGCGTTGCCGTCCGTCGGCGGGGACGTGCCCTCCGCCGCGTGGGCGGCCGCCGCGCGGATCGACTCCGCCGACGCCGGTTGGCCCACCAGCGCCTGCTCCACGGCCGTGGCGCGGACCGGGACCGACGCCATGTTCGTCAGGCCCACCCGCGCCTGCGCGATCATGCCGCCGTCGACACGCACCGCCGCGGCCACCGCGACGATCGACCACGCCTGTGCCACGCGGTTGAACTTCTCGTAGTGCGCGCGCCAGCCCGTGGTCTTCGGCAGGCGGATCTCCACGAGGATCTCCGTCGGGTCCAGCGCGGTGGTGAAGAAGTCGGTGAAGAACTCCGCCGCCGCGATGGTCCGCGTGCCGTTCGGGCCGCGGGCCACCAGCTCCGCGTCCAGCGCCAGGGCCACCGCCGGCAGGTCGGCCGCCGGGTCGGCGTGGGCCAGCGAGCCGCCGAACGTGCCGCGGTGCCGGACCTGCGGGTCGGCCACCGTGTCCGTCGCCTCCGCCAGCAACGCGGCGTGATCGCGCACCAGCTGGTCGCGCTGCACCTCGTAGTGCGTGGTCATCGCGCCGATCACCAGGGCGTCGCCGTCCTCGCGGACGCCGCGCAGCTCGGGGATCCGGCCCAGGTCGATCAGCACCGACGGGGCCGCGAGGCGCATGCGCAGCACCGGCAGCAGGCTCTGGCCGCCGGCGATGACCTTCGCGTCCTCGCCGGCCTCGGACAGCGCGCGTACCGCGTCGTCCAGGGTGGTCGGCGCGACGTAGTCGAATGCCGCGGGGATCACTGGGCACCTCCCGAGGTGTCGATCGAGCCGAGACCGCCGCCCGCCTCGTTGCCGAGGCCACCCGCGTCGGTCTGGCCCGTGTGGATCGCCTGCCACACCCGCATCGGCGTGCACGGCATCTGGATGTCGTCGACCCCGAAGTGGCGCACCGCGTCCACGACCGCGTTGACCACCGCCGGCGTCGACGCGATGGTGCCGGCCTCGCCGACGCCCTTGACACCCAGCACGTTCGACGTCGCCGGTGTCTCGGTGCGGTCGGTGACGAACGACGGCAGGTCCGCCGCCGAGGGCACCAGGTAGTCGGCGAGCGTGCCGGTGGTCAGGGTGCCGGACTCGTCGTGCACGGCCTCCTCGAACAGCGCCTGCGCGATGCCCTGCGCGAGCCCGCCGTGCACCTGGCCCTCGACGATCAGCGGGTTGACGACCTTGCCGATGTCGTCGACGCACACATAGGACCGGATCCTGACCTGGCCCGTCTCCGTGTCGACCTCCGTCGCGCACAGGTGGGTGCCGTGCGGGAACGAGAAGTTCTCCGGGTCGAAGGTGGCCTCCGAGTCCAGGTTCGGCTCGACCCCGTCCGGCAGGTCGTGCGCGGCGAACACGGCCAGCGCGACGTCCTGGATGGACACCGACTTGGCGTCGGCACCCGCGCCGCGGACCCGGAAGGAGCCGGCGTCGAACTCCACGTCGCCCTCGCCGGCCTCCAGCATGTGCGCGGCGATCTTGGCGGCCTTCTCCTTCACCTTGTCCGCCGCCTTGACCACGGCCATGGCGCCGACGGTCAGCGACCGCGAGCCGTAGGTGTCCATGCCCTTGTGCGAGGACTGCGTGTCGCCGTGGATGACCTCGATGTCCTCGAACGGCACGCCCAGCTGGTCGGCCACGATCTGGCTCCACGCCGTCTCGTGGCCCTGGCCGTGCGCCGAGGAACCCGTGACGACCTCGACCTTGCCGGTGGGCAGCATGCGGATGGCCGCGTGCTCCCAGCCGCCGGCGCCGTAGGACAGCGAGCCCAGCACCCGGGAGGGGGCGAGGCCACACATCTCCGTGAACGTCGAGATGCCGATGCCGAGCTGGACGGTGTCCCCGCGCTCGCGGCGTTCCCGCTGCTCGGTGCGCAGGGCGTCGTAGCCGAACAGCTCCTTGGCCTTGGCGGTCGCGGCCTCGTAGTTGCCGGAGTCGTAGGTCAGGCCGCAGACCGTGGTGAACGGGAACTCCTCGTGGGAGATCCAGTTCTTCTCCCGCACCTCCATCGGGTCCACGCCCAGCTCGGCGGCCAGCTCGTCCATGATGCGCTCGATGGCGTACGTGGCCTCAGGTCGGCCCGCACCTCGGTATGCGTCCACCCACGGCTTGTTGGTGAGGACGGTCTGCACCGAAAACTGGTAGGCGG
>NZ_JBJMIE010000782.1:0-4841 GCF_045807065.1 Actinophytocola sp.
CGGCCGTGCCTGCTCGGCGGGAGCGGGTACACCGAGCCGAACGCGCCTTACCACGAGTACGCCGTCGGCATCGGGGCCGGGATGACCGAAGCGCTGCGGCACACCGCCCGACGGCACGGCCTGACACTGAGCACGCTCGTGCACGGCTGCTGGGCGCACACCCTGAGCGTCCACATCGGACAGTTCGACGTGGTCTTCGGGAGCACGGCGGCGGTCCGGCCCGGCGAGGTGCCGGACGTGGACCGGATGGTCGGGCCGATGATCACCACCGTGCCCGTGCGGGTGACCGGCCGGCCGGGGGAGCGGATCGCGGCGCAGCTCGCGGCACTGCAGGACCGGTTGTTCGAGGCACGCGAGCAGGTTCCGGTGCCGCTGGGCGAGCTCATCGCACGGAGCGGCCGGTCGGCCGGTGAGCGGCTGTTCGACACCGCCGTGGTGTTCGAGAACGCGCCTCGTGCCGCTGCCGGCGGCATGGTCGGCGACGGCGTCGACCGCGTGCTCGGTCGGGTCCGCGTCGCGGTGTCCCAACCGGACACACCGCTCACGCTGATCGTCAAACCGGGTGACGACGATGTGGTGCTGAAGTTCGTGTACGACGCGTCGGTCGTCGACGACGGCGCCGTGCGACGGGTCGCCGCGCTGACGGCCGCGTTGCTCGCCGAGGTGGCGGCCGGGGACATCGAACGCACCTGGGCCGACGTGCCGCTCGGCGCCCGGCCGGCGCACGCGCCCGTGGTGCCGCGGCCGTCCGGCACCGTCGTCGACATGTTCGAGGCGGTCGTGCGCGCGCGGCCGGCCGCGCGGGCGCTGTGGACGGCCGACACGTCGGTGGACTACCGGGAGCTGAACCGGCGGGCGCACGGGCTGGCCGGCCGGTTGCGGGCGCTGGGCGTCGGGCCCGACGTCGTGGTCGGCGTGTGCCTGCCGCGTGGTGTCGACCTCGTCGTCGCGGTGCTCGCGGTGCTCAAGGCGGGTGGCGCTTACCTGCCGATGGATCCCGCGCATCCGCGGTCCCGGCTGGAGTTCGTGCTCGCCGACAGCGGCGCCCCGGTCGTCATCGGCCAGACCGAGGACCGGTGGCCGGGCGGTGTCACCACGGTCGCCCCCGACGAGAGCGCGCAGCACGAGCCGCACAGGGCGCTGCCGGGTCAGCTCGCCTACGTGATCCACACGTCCGGCTCGACCGGGTCGCCGAAGGGCGTCGCCGTGGAGCATGCCGGGCTGGTCAACCGCCTCGTGTGGATGGCCGGCGAATGCGGGCTCACGCCCGAGGACGTCGTGGTGCAGAAGACGGCGTTCAGCTTCGACGTGGGCGTGTGGGAACTGCTGTGGCCACTGGTGTTCGGCGCCACCCTCGCGGTGACGGCGCCGGGAACGGAACGCGACGCGAAGCTGCTGGCCGCGGCGATCGCCGACTCCGGTGGCACGGTCGTCCACTTCGTACCGTCTGCTTTGGACGCTCACCTGCGCACCGGCGGTCTCGTGCACGACACCGTGCGGTTGTTGGTGTGCAGTGGTGAGGCGTTGCCGGAACGCGTCGTGCGTGAGGCGAGGAGGGCCTTCCCCGCGGCACGCCTGTACAATCTGTACGGGCCGACCGAGGCGACGATCGACGTGACGTGCTTCCCCGTGCCGGAGGACCTGTCGGGACCGCCGCCGATCGGCCGGGCGATCAGCGGGCACGAGGTGGTCGTCGCCGATCCGCTCGGCAGGGAGCTGCCCGACCTGGTCACCGGTGAACTGATGATCACCGGCGTCGGACTGGCCAGGGGGTACGTCGGCAGGCCCGCGTTGACCGCGGAGCGGTTCGTCGCCAACCCGTGGGGACCACCGGGATCCCGGGCCTACCGCAGCGGGGACCTGGTCCGCCGTCGGCCGGACGGACTGGTCGACTACGTCGGCAGGGCGGACTTCCAGGTCAAGATCAGGGGATTCCGGATCGAGTGCGGTGCGGTGGAGGCAGCGCTGTCGGCCCTGCCCGGGGTGCGGGACGCGGTCGTGGTCGCGCGCACCGACGGCGCGGCCACCGTGCTCGTGGCCTATGTGACGGGTGACGCCGACCTGTCTGCGCGCCGGCTGCGGGACGTGCTGGCGGACGTGCTGCCGGCGCATGAGATCCCGGCCTTCTTCGTGGTGCTCGACCGGCTGCCGTTGACCCCGGCGGGGAAGGTGGACCGAGCCGCGTTGCCGGCGCCGGGACCCGCGCGGCACGACGGCGACCCCGGCCACGTCGGCGCGCGCACGAGGACGGAACAGGTCCTCGCCGACATCTGGGCGGAGGTGCTCGGCGTGCCGAGGGTCGGCGTGGTGGACGACTTCTTCGCCCTGGGTGGGCATTCGCTCGCCGCGATGCGCATCGCCGGGCTGGCGGGCAGCGCGCTGGGCATCGACGTGGCGGCGGCCGACGTGTTCCACGCCGGCACCGTGGCGAACCTGGCCGACCGCCTCAGCGACGCCGGCCCCGCCACGCCAGGCCCCGTGCCGACGTCGCGCGACCGGTCCGCCGTGCCGCTGTCCCTGCAGCAACAGGGTCTCTGGCTGATGGACCGGCTCGCGCCGGGCAGCTCGCTCTACAACGTGCCCGTCGTGTTCCGGTTGCGCGGGCCGCTGGATGAGCACGCGTTGTGGCAGGCACTGACCGGGCTGGTGCAGCGGCACGAGGTGCTGCGGACCCGCTTCCCGGCCACCGACGGCGTTCCGCACCAGGTCGTCGAGCAGGTGCTCGGGCTGGGGCTCGCGGTGGAGAACGTCGGATCGGCGGCCGAGGCGAGGCGGGTCGTCGAGGACGAGCTGCGCGTGCCGTTCGACCTCGGCAGGGCGCCGGTGCTGCGGTGCCGCCTGCTGCGGCTGGGGTGGGAGGACCACGTGCTCGCGCTGGTCGTGCACCACATCGCGATGGACGCGTGGTCCAAGGACATCCTGGTGCGTGACCTGTCCGACGGGTACGCGGCGGCGACGCGCGGTGTTCCCGCCGCTCGCCCGCACCTGCCCGTCCAGTACGGCGACTACGCGCGGTGGCAACGGGAACGCCTGCGGGACACCGAGGACTCGCACGTCGAGCACTGGCGGCGGCGGTTGGCCGGCGCGCCGCCCGAGCTGGTCCTGCCGACCGGTCGCCGCCGGCCGAAGCGGCCGAGCCACGCCGGGGGCACCCTCGACCTGTCCATCCCGGCCGACGTGGTGACCCGGCTGGACGAGCTCGGCCGCGCCAACTCGGCCACCCTGTTCACCGTGCTGCTCGCCGGCTTCCAGGCGTTGCTGGCCCGCTGGACCGGGGTGGACGACGTGGTGGTCGCGACCCGCTTCGCCGGCCGGACCCGGGCGGAGCTGCAGGACATGGTCGGCATGTTCGCCAACACCCTGCCGCTGCGCACCGACTGCGCGGGTGACCCGGCGTTCGTCGAACTGCTCACCCGGGCGCGGGACACCCTGCTGGACACCCAGCAGCATGTGGACCTGCCGTTCGAACGGCTGGTGGAGCGGCTGGAGGTGCACCGGGTGCCCGGGCGTGCGCCGCTGGCGCAGATCGCCATCCAGGAGGTCGGCGGGTCAGGCGCGGCGCCGGAGTTCCCCGGGCTGCGGGCCGAACGGTTCGACGTGGGTGTCGACACGTCCCGGCTGGACCTGGTGATCTCGGTGCGCCGTGCCCGGGACGGCTCGGTGACCGGCCACCTGACCCACGCCACCGACCTGATCGACCACGACATGGCGGCCCGCGTCGCCACGGCGTGGACCATGCTGCTCGCCAACGCCGCGGCCACACCGCACGCGCCGCTGTCCGCGCTGGCCGCCGATCCGGTCGCCGTGCTCGACGCCGGCGCCACCACCGCCGAGCCAGTGCCCCAGGTCGTCCCGGCCGACGCGGAACCCGCGGCGGACCCCCGGGTGCTGCCGGCGTTGGCCGGCATCTGGCGGCTGTTGCTCGACCTGGACGAGGTCGCCCCGGACGAACACTTCTTCCGGGCCGGCGGCCACTCACTGCTGGCCACCCAGCTGTGCTCGCGGATCCAGGCCGAGTTGGGCGTGCGGGTCGACCTGGCGGAGGTCTTCACCCACCCCCGGCTGCGGCAGCTCGCGGCGCTCGTGACCGCCAGGACGGGCGCACCGGGCGACGCCAGGACCCCACCCCCGATCCAGCGGAGGCAGCGATGACCGAGACGATCGCCGGGACGACCACGGCCACGAGCACGACGATCCACCACCGGTTGGACGTCCTCGCCACCCGGACCGACGCGCCCGCGTTCGCGGACGCCGGCGGCGTGCTCGCCACCCACGGCGACCTCCGCCGGATCCGCGGCGGCTGGCAGCACCGGCTGCGCGCCGCCGGCGTACACCGCCACGACCGGGTGGCGCTGGTGATGTCCGGTGGCTGGTGGATGGGCGCGATCCTCACCGCGACGACGGGTGCCGCGGTCGCCGTGCCGCTCGACCCCGGCCTCACCGACCACGAGCTGAGGGACTACCTGGGGATGCTCGAACCGGCCGCGATCGTCGCCGACCGCGCCACCGCCGACCGCGTCGCCGCGCTCGCCGAGGCCGGGGTGCTGGTGCTGGTCGCCGACCACGACATGGTTGACGGGACACCGGACGACGAACCGCGACTGCCGGGTGATCTCGCGATGCTGCTGCTCACCTCCGGCACCTCGGCACGGCCGAAGGTCGTCCAACTGACCAACGGCAACGTGTTGGCCGCGGGCACCAGCGTGGCCGGCACCATGGAACTGACTCCCGCCGACCGTGCGCTGAACCTGATGCCGATGCACCACGGGCACGGGCTCTTCGCCGGCCTGCTCGGACCGCTGCTGTCCGGGGGCAGCACGGTGTGCGACCGGCTGCGGGAC
>NZ_JBJMIE010000783.1:0-3434 GCF_045807065.1 Actinophytocola sp.
CGGACTACCCGGATCTGCGCGAGGCACTGGACAAGCTCCGGCTCAACGACGCGGCGCTGAGCTATGAGCCGGAGACCTCCTCGGCGCTGGGTTTCGGTTTCCGGTGCGGTTTTCTCGGTCTGCTGCACCTGGAGATCGTGCGGGAGCGGCTGGAGCGCGAGGCGGGCCTCGACCTGATCTCCACCGCGCCGAACGTGGTCTACCGCGTGGTGCTCGACGACGGCGGCGACATCACGGTGACGAACCCGTCGGACTGGCCGGAGGGCAAGATCGCCGAGGTGTACGAACCGGTGGTCAAGACCTCGATCATCGCGCCGAGCGACTACATCGGCGCGATCATGGAGCTGTGCCAGAGCAGGCGCGGCCAGCTCGGCGGCATGGACTACCTGTCGAGCGACCGCGTCGAACTGCGCTACACCATGCCGCTCGGCGAGATCATCTTCGACTTCTTCGACACGCTGAAGTCCCGCACCCGCGGCTACGCGTCGCTGGACTACGAGCCCGCCGGCGAGCAGGCGGCGGACCTGGTGAAGGTCGACATCCTGTTGCAGGGCGAGCCGGTGGACGCGTTCTCGGCCATCGTGCATCGGGAGGCGGCGTACGGGTACGGCACGAGGATGGCCTCGAAGCTGCGGGAGCTGATCCCGCGCCAGCAGTTCGAGGTGCCGATCCAGGCGGCGATCGGGGCGCGCGTGATCGCGCGGGAGACCGTGCGGGCCATGCGCAAGGACGTCCTCGCCAAGTGCTACGGCGGTGACATCACGCGCAAGCGGAAGCTGCTGGAGAAGCAGAAGGAAGGCAAGAAGCGCATGAAGATGGTGGGCCGCGTGGAGGTCCCCCAGGAAGCCTTCGTCGCGGCCCTCTCGACCGACGAGTCCCCGGACAAGGCGAAGAAGAAGTAGGGCCGCCCCCCAGGACTGGACGGACGACGAGTCCGATCGCGTCGCTCTGTGTCGGCTGACGCAGAGCGAATCGCCTCGTGCCCGACCGCCGTGTTGCCATGGCGTCGTTCACGAACTCGGCGATCGGAGAGCACGTGGTTGATCAGGAGAGTGGTTCGCGGCCGTCATCGTTCAGCGTGGGCGGTGACCTCTCGATGCGCGGGTCCAACTTCGCCGGGGGCGACCAGCACATCGGCGACAACGTACGCGGGGACAAGGTCGGCCGGGACAAGATCACCAGGAACAACATCCGGCTGCGGTTTGGACTCGGCTTGCTCGCCCTGGTCCTCGTCGGTGGCGGCGGCTACCTCGCGGTCAAGCGGATCACCGCGGACCCCACCGACGTGGTGTACGAGGAAGGACTGGACGGGGCCGCGCACACCGCGACCGCGATCAAACAGGCCGAGGTCGACGGAAACGCCAAGGACTGGTGCTTCCTGGCTTCCGCGCAGTCGGGCGGCACCTGTACGACCATGATGTCGGCCGCGTTCACGAGCAGGCCGGACCTGCGGGCCGAGATCCCGGAGGTGGAGCTCGGCGCCGCGTCCGGCTCGGGCAACAGCGCCCAGGTGGACGTGTCGTTCCACGGCGCGAAGGTGGGCGTCGCGCCGCTGTCGTGGAACGGCGAGCGGTGGGAGCTGCAGAGCGCCTTCTACATGGTGAGCATCAACAACGGCGGGCTCGCCTTCACCGCGGTGCTGAACTCCCACGGCTGTGGCGTGCTCCTCGGAACGATCACGGGGTGCGACACGTGACCGCGCACCCCTACCCCGCGACGGTTCTCGTCATCGACCTGCGTCGGTTCGGCGGGCTCACCAACCCGGAGCAGATCGTCGCGCGGCGGCAGCTGTACGACCTGCTGTCGGCCGCGTTCGCCGCGAGTGATCTCGACTGGGAGCTGTGCTCGCACGAGGACCGCGGGGACGGCGTGCTGGTGATCGTGCCCGTCGAGGTGCCCAAGGCCGTGCTGCTGGACTCCGTGCTCACCGAGTTGGCCACGCGCGTCGAGGACGCGCCGCGGCTGGCTTCGGGTTGGTCGATGAGCCTGCGGGTGGCCGTGCACACCGGGGAGGTGCACAGGGACGAGAACGGCTTCGTCGGCTCCGACATCAACCACGCCTTCCGCCTGCTGGACTCCGACGTACTGCGCGAGGCGCTGTCGGCGACCGACCGTCGGTGCGCGGTGCTGGTGTCGGACGTGCTCTACCAGGGCATCGTCCGGCACGGCTACGGTCGGATCGAGCCGGCCGCCTTCCACCGCGCGGTGGTGCACACCAAGGAGATGACCACCGCGGCGTGGCTTTTCGTCTCCGGCGACGAGGCGACGGCGCGGACCGTCGCGAACCGCCACCGCGCCGAACCGGTGACATCGGTCTCCGGAGTGCGGGTGGGTGGCGCCATGAGCATGGAGAACTCGAACCTCGCGCTCGGCGACCAGCACGTCGGCGACGTCGTCGGAATCCAGAACGCGACCTTCCTCCAACAGGTCCGAACCTATTCGGCGAGGCACCCTCGGCTCGCCGTCCTGGTCGCCGTGCTGGTGTTGGCGTTCCTCGGCGCCGGTGGCTATGCGATCTACGTCGCCGTCGGCGGGGACCCGGCCGAGACCGTGGACACCTCCGCGGGCGGCGACTTGACGGAACCGTTGGTTGCCGATCCGTCGACCACGACCGACGCTCCGGCGCCGAACTCGGCTTCGCCCGGGCTCCGCGATCCCGGCATTCTCGTCGGCAGTTGGCAGTCGTCGGATGATGTGGCCAAGACATTCAGCGGTAACGGTGGTCCGTGCGAGGGGTTCTTCTATTCGAATGGACAAGCACTGGACATCGGTGGACCGATGACCTGTGTCGTCTCGAGTCGCCCTGATGGGGACGGCAGATTCACGATGAGGGTGACCCAGCAGCCCAATCGGGCCAGCTACAAGGTGTTACTCGAATCCGCGGACCAGGTCGCCGTTTACGGGATGGACGGTGCGCTGCTCTACCGGTTGAACCGGTTCTGAACCAAGGTTACGCCCGGCCTCGGTTCGGCGATGCACTGCTTGTCGTCGCCGGCCGAGGAGTGGACCACACCATGACAGTCATACCCCCGATCGCTGCCGTGACCGGTGATCACCGGGTGGGCAGCTTCTGGTACAGGCTCACCGACGGGGAGCGGGCCGAGCTGGCCAACGTCGCGCGGTCGCGGCGGTATGCCATGGGCGCCGTGCTGATTCGCGCGGCCGCCCTCGACCAGTGGTCGGTCATCCTCTACAGCGGCCGGGTGCGGGTGCTCGGCGCCGACCGTGTCCGCCCCATCGCTGAGCGCTGGGCCGGCGACATCGTCGGTGAGCAGGCGTTGCTGGACAACGGGGCGCGTTCGTCGACCGTGCGGGCCGAGACGGCGGTGCATGCGTTGATGATTGGCAGGCGGGACTTCGACGCGGTTGTCGAGCGGCAGCCACGGATCATGCGCGTCCTCGGAGCGGTGGTCTCCGAGCGGCTGCGCGAGGCC
>NZ_JBJMIE010000784.1:0-34187 GCF_045807065.1 Actinophytocola sp.
GGGAAGGTCGTTGTGCATCTCCGCACCGAGGATGGTGACCGCCGGTCCGGCTGACGGGTCGTCGGACTCGGCTGGTTCCTCGGCTGACGCAGTGGGTGGCTCGGCCGGTACGTCGGCAGACGCCGCGTGGTCTCGCCGACGGAACGGCAACACGGTCGCGAGGTCAGCAACCTGCCCACCGGAGCCACCCGCGCCGAGTGAATCGGCGGAGTCCTTCGCGTCGTCGGCGAGCAACGTGAGGTCATCAGCAGGCTCGTCTAACGGCGTGCGGTCGTCAGCCGGCGCGTCGAACAGGGTGAGGTCATCTGCTGGTTCGTCGAACATCGACAGTTGGTCGCCCTTGACCGGCGTGGGGTCGACGGTGGGCTCGGAGCGATGCCGCCGTGCGGGCGCAGCTGGCCGGCTGGGTGGCGAGCTTTCACCAGCCGGGATGCTGTCGGCGTAGGGGCCGGGACTCGCGGCCAGGGCGGAGGGGATGGGGCTGGCGCGGTGGGGTGACAGGGACTGGTAGGAAGGCTGGGCTGCTTCTTGGGGTTGGATGAGGGTTCCGAAGACGGTGTTGATCCAGCTGAGGATGGGCGGGACAGTGCGGAAGTTGGTGGTGAGGGCAACTGTTTCGCCCAGGAGATCTTGGGCCGTGAGGTACGTCGCGATGTTGGCGCGGCGGAAGCGGTAGATGGATTGCTTGGGGTCGCCGACGAAGAAGAGGCGGCCGGGCTCAACGGCGATCTCATGCCACGGTTTGCCGCCGGCCTTCTCGTCGGCCGATGCGATGAGGACGGCGAGCTCGACCTGGATGGGGTCGGTGTCCTGGAACTCGTCGAGCAGCAGCCTCTGGTAGCGGCTGTGCAAGCGGTCGCGCACCGCAGGACCGTGCACCTGGACCGGGACCGCCGCGAGGTGACGCTGCAGGACGAGGTCCGCGCGCCGGTCGCGCGGGACTGCCGGCTCGCGTTCCACCTCGGCCCCGAGGTGGACGTGGTGC
Organism: Actinophytocola sp.; assembly: GCF_045807065.1. Classification (GTDB taxonomy): domain Bacteria; phylum Actinomycetota; class Actinomycetes; order Mycobacteriales; family Pseudonocardiaceae; genus Actinophytocola. Next base: position 986 of record NZ_JBJMIE010000784.1, read on the forward strand.
TCGACGGGCACTCGGCGGTGCTGTCGTGGCACGACCGCACGGCGTCGCTGGAGCTGCCGCCCGCGCTCAGCTGGACCGCGCACCGCGGCGAGGAGCACCCGCCGCTGGGCTGGTACTCCACCGAGTTCGGCCACCGGGTACCGGCCACCACGCTCCTGGGCGCTGGTCTCGCCGGCGGTCAGCGCCAGCCCGCGCTGGTCACGGTCCTCCGGTTCCACGACTCATGACGGCACCCCGAGCGCTGAAGGGCGTCTTCCCCACGCCCGGCGCGCGGAAGGCGTCCTTCAGCGCACTGGTCCTGGCCGCGGTGCTCGTGGCCGGGGGCTGCACCGGCGAGGTCGTGCCCGTCTCGACCGGTGGGCCGATCGCGCCGACAGGGACCGTCGCGGCCGTGTGCGGGCACACCAAGCCGGGACCCGGCGAACCACCGCAAGGCGCCGTCGAGGTGGATCCGGGTGTCGTCGGCGACCTGGCCGACAAGGTCAAGGAACACCCGGCCGGCACGACGTTCTGGCTGGCGCCGGGCACGCACACGCTCGGTGACGGTGAGTACGACTCGGTGAAGGCCAAGGACGGCGACATCTTCCTCGGTGCGCCGGGCGCGATCCTGGACGGCAAGCGGACCAACAAGTACGCGTTCATCGCGGAGGCGAAGAACGTGACCGTGCGCGGCCTGACCGTCCGCGGTTTCGTCCCGCCCCGCGACGAAGGCGTGGTCAACCACGACTCCGGTGACGGCTGGCGGATCGAGGACAACACCGTCGAGAACAACGACGGCGCCGCGCTGATGGCCGGTTCCGACCAGCAGGTGCGCGGGAACTGCCTGCGCGGCAACGGCCAGTACGGCATCAACGCCTACAAGGACGGCGACCTGACCAACCTCGTGGTGGAGGACAACGAGATCACCGGCAACAACACCGGTGACTGGGAGTCCAAGGTGGAGGGTTGCGGGTGCACGGGCGGGGTGAAGTTCTGGGCCGTCAACAAGGCCGACGTGCGGCACAACTGGGTGCACGACAACCGCGGCACCGGCCTGTGGGCGGACACGAACAACAACGACTTCCTCATCGAGGACAACCTCATCGAGGACAACGACGGCCCGGCGATCACCTACGAGATCAGCTACAACGCGGTGATCCGCGCGAACACCCTGCGCCGCAACAACCTCGTGGAGGGACGCAAGTTCGCCACACGGGGCGACAGCTTCCCGTCCGCGACGATCTACCTGTCCGAATCCGGCGGCGAGCCGCGGGTCCCGGCCCGCACCGCCAAGATCGACGTCTACGGCAACATGTTGGAGGACAACTGGTCCGGCATCACCCTGTGGGAGAACTCGGACCGGTTCTGCAACAGCGCGGCCAACACCTCGGGCGGCTGCACGCTGCTGGTGCCGGAGATGGACCAGTGCGCGCAACCCGCGATCGCGAAGAAGCCGCTCTACGACGACTGCCGGTGGAAGACCCAGAACGTCGACATCCACGACAACTCGTTCTCCGTCGACACCAGGAAGATCGGCTGCAGCGCCCTGTGCGCGCGGATGGCGGTCATCTCGAACTACGGCACGTACCCGAAGTGGTCGCCGTACCAGGGGGACGCGGTGCAGCAGGCCATCACGTTCACCCAGCACAACACCTGGCGGGACAACCGCTACTCCGGCCCGTGGACCTTCATGGCGAAGGACGCGAGCGGCGTGCTCCACGCCCCGCAGTGGCAGTCGGCGCCGTACGCGCAGGACCAGGACAGCACCTTCGTGCAGGGCGGCTGATCGCATGAGTGGAGCTTGCGGAGCGATCCGGTGTCGCGGAGCGGAGGAGGCGGCGTCATGAGCGTCGCGGCGGAGCGGCCGGTCGTCCCGGACTTCCTCCAGCAGCCGAAGCCTCCCCGGCTGCTCGGTCTGGTGTGGACACTGCTGGTCATCGACACCCTGGGCACGCAGCACCCGTACACGGTCATCCCGCTGCCCCGGTCGGTGCTGCAACTGGTCACCATGGGTGCGGTCTTCGCGGCCTTCCCGCTCGCGCTGCTGCTGAACCCACGCGTGCGGCTGCGGCCGAGCGCCTACCTGATGCTGCTCACGTTCCTCGCGGTGGCCAGCACGGTGTCCAGCCTGCGGCTGGAGTCCGGGTACGGCGCGTTGTTCCGCTGCGCCCGCTTCGCGGTGTTCGTGCTGACGCTGTGGTTGCTCACCCCGTGGTGGCACGACTGGGTCACGTTCGTCCGCATCCACATCAAGGCCCTCACCGGCGTGCTGTTCACGGTCGCCGTCGGACTGCTCGTCGCGCCGGGCACGGCGCTGAACGAGACGTACGGCGGCCGGTTGCTCGGCGCGGTCTGGCCGCTCACGCCGCCGCAGGTCGGGCAGTACGCGGCGACGGTCGTGGGGCTGACGATCCTGTTGTGGCTGGGCCGGCACACCTCGCGCACGAGCGTGTTCGTCGTCGCCGGGCCGGCACTGGCGTTGTTGCTGCTCAGCCACACCCGCACCGCGCTGATCGGACTGGCCGGTGGGCTCGCCGTGGCACTGCTGTCGCTCGCGACCTCGTCGGCACGGGCCAGGAAGGTGTTCACCTGGACGATCATCGTCGGCGGCCTCGGCGCTGTGCTGGCCGGCGCGGCGATCCAGACGTGGTTCCGGCGCGGGCAGTCCGACCTCACCGAGCTGACCGGCCGGGAGAAGGTGTGGAACGCGCTGCTCGCCTGGCCGCGCACGCTCAGCGAGCAGATCTTCGGCGTCGGCCTGTCCAACAAGTCGTTCGGCGGCCTGCCCATCGACTCCAGCTGGCTCGCGGTGTACCACGAGCAGGGCTACCTCGGGCTCACGCTCGTGGTCGGGTACCTGCTGACGCTGCTGTGCGTCGCGGTACTGCGGCCGGGCTCGCTGACCAGGGCCGCCACGCTGTTCCTGGTCGTCTACAGCGTCATCGCGTCCTACACCGAGGCCGGGCTCGGCGACGCGTCCCCGTACCTGCTGAACCTGACCATCGCGGCGGTGCTGGTCGCGAACGTGAAACCTGGAGCGTCGCGATGACCGATAGCCTGCGTGTGCTGGTGGCGCACAACTGGTACCGCACCGAGCAGCCGAGCGGCGAGAACAACGTGGTGGCGCAGGAGGTGGCGCTGCTGCGCGAGGCGGGGCACCAGGTGGACCTGTTCGAGCGCCGCAGCGACGACATCGCCGGCTTCTCCGTGCCGCGCAAGGCGTTGGTACCGCTCGGGGTGCCGTTCAACCCGCGCGCGCGGACCGCGTTCACCGAGCGGCTGCGACTCGAGCGGCCGGACGTGGTGCACGTGCACAACACGTTCCCGATGCTCTCGCCGTCCATTCTGGACGCGTGCCGGGACGCGCGGGTGCCGGTGGTGGCCACGCTGCACAACTACACGCAGATCTGCCCGACCGGGACGCTGTACCGGGACGGCGGGGTGTGCACGTCGTGCGTGGGCCGCCTGCCGCTGCCCGCGGTGCGGCACGGGTGCTACCGGGGGTCGGCGGTGGCGAGCGTGCCGGTGGCGGTGAGCCTGCGGGTCAACCGGCGGCGGTGGTGGAAGACGGTGTCGCGGTTTCTGTGCATCTCCGACGCCCAGCGGCAGACCCTGGTGGCCAACGGCATGCCGGCCGAGAAGCTGACCGTGAAGTACAACTTCGTCGAGGACACGGCGCACCGCCGGACCGGCACGGGCGAGCACCTGCTGTACCTGGGGCGGCTGGCCGAGGAGAAGGGCGTGCGGCTGCTGATGGCCGCGTGGGACCGGCTCGCGGCGAGCGGCGGGATCGGGGTGCCGCTGGTGATCGCCGGCGCCGGTCCGCTCGAGGACGAGGTCGTCCGGTGGGTCGCGACGCGGCACAACGTCCGGTTCGTCGGCCGGCTCGACAACGCGGCGAGCCGCGCGGCGGTGGCGCGGTCGGTGGCCGTGGTGGTGCCGTCGGAGTGGCTGGAGACGTTCGGGCTCGTCGTGGTCGAGGCCATGTCCGCGGGGGTGCCCTCCGTGGTGGCCGGCCACAGCTCGCTCGCGGAGCTGGTGAGCGACGGCGTGACCGGGCTGACGCACAGGCCGGGTGACGAGGCGTCGCTGGCGGACGCACTGGCCCGGGTCGTGCGGGCGCCCAGCTCGCTGGGGCGGGCGGCGCGGGAACGGTACGAGCGGGAGTTCACGCGCGCGGTCGGGCTGACGAACCTCGTCAAGCACTACCGCCAGGTCATCGGGGAGGCCCGGCATGGCACGCAAGCTGTGCGGTGAGTCCGCGTACCCGGCCGCGTTGCTCGCGGTGGCCGGGCACGGGTTGCCCTCCTCCCGGTCCTTCCCGGCTGCGCCGCTCCCCTCGTCGTCCTGGGAGGCGCTGCTGTCCGGCGCCGAGTCGAACCGGGTACTCGGGTTGCTCCGGTCCGCTGTGGACGGTGGGATGCTGCCGGTGACGGCCGAGCAACGCACGCAGGTGCGGACCGCGCACCGGCTGGCGTTGCTGCGGGTGCTGTCGCTGGAGCGGCACCTGGTGTCGGTCACGTCGCTGCTCGCCGACGCCGGTGTCGAGACGCGGGTGCTGAAGGGCAGTGCGTACGCGCGGCTCGACTACCCGGACCCGGCGCTGCGGACGTTCATCGACCTGGACCTGCTGTTCCGGCCCGGGGACATCGAGCGGGCGGTGTCGGTCCTCGGGGGCGGCGGGTTCAGCCGCACCCTCGCCGAGCCGCGGCCGGGCTTCGACCGCCGCTTCGACAAGGGCACGACCCTGCGCGGCAAGGGCTTCGACATCGACCTGCACCGGACGTTCGTGCTGGGCCCGTGGGGCTTCCGCGTGCGGCTCGACGCCCTGTGGGCCGGTGGCGAGACGTTCACGATCGGGGACCACGAGCTGACCGCGTTGTCGGCGCCCCACCGGTTCCTGCACGCCTGCTACCACGCGGCACTGGGTGACTGGCCGCTGCGGCTGGGCTCCCTGCGGGACGTCGCGGAGCTGCACCCGGCCGACGAGCCGGGGCTCATCGCGCTGGCGACGGAGTGGGACGTGCAGGCGGTGGTGGCCGCGGCCGTGGCCGACTCGACCCGGCTGCTGGGCCTGCCGGTGCGCGGCGAACTGCGGGAGTGGGCGGCCGCACACGTCCCCACCCGCCGCGAGGAACGATGGCTGGGGCTGCACACCCGCGCGACCAAGACGTTCGCGGCACAGGCGGTCGCGACACTGCCGGTACTGGGGTTGCGCGACAAGGCGGCCTACCTGCGTGCGTTGATGCTGCCCGACAAGCGGTACACCGCCGGCCGCCACACGTCGGCCCTGTCCCGCTGGAGCTTCGGCGTCCGCGAGGCGCTGCGCGGCCGCGTCAGGTGAGAAGGGCAGCCCGCGACGGTTCCCCCCTGGCGGTCGCGAGCTGCCCTCCTCTGGGTTCCAGCTTCTATAATCTGCACGCGGGTGACCAGGATCAGTGACGGAGAAACAGCGGAAGTTGACCGGAAGATCCGGCTTCGTGCGCACGTCATAGGGGAAGGACCGCGGTGGCGGTGCCAGATCGCATCGATGAGCGGCTCCGACTCCGACGTATCCAGCTCATGCTCACCCAGGAGGAACTCGCCGAACGCGCGGGTATCGACGCCAGGACGGTTCGCGACATCGAGACCGGCCGGACGAAGAGCCCGCGGCCCAGCACCGTTCGGCTGTTGACGGATGCGTTGGCCGCCGCCGAGCAGGACAGGGCCGCGGCCCCGAACGACACGCGAGCCACGCGACCGGCCGTCGTCCGTCCGCGCGAGCTACCGCCGGACACGTTCGGGTTCACCGGCCGGTCCGCGCAGCTCGCGGAGCTGGACCGCCTGTACACGCTGTCCGCCCACCATCCGACCGCGCCGGCCATCGTCGTGCTGTCCGGCACCGCAGGGGTCGGCAAGACCGCGCTCGCCGTGCACTGGGCGCACCGGTCGGCCGACCGGTTCCCGGATGGTCAGCTGTACCTGAACCTGCGCGGTTACGACCCCGACCGCCCGATGCCACCTACCGAGGCGCTCGCGGCCCTGCTCAGGAGCCTTGGCATGAGCGGCGCGGAGATCCCACCGACCCAGGACGACCGGGCACGGCTGTTCCGGACGCTGGTCGCCGACCACCGGATGCTGCTCCTGCTCGACAACGCGTTGGACGTCGACCAGATCCGCGACCTGCTGCCCGGCGCCCCGAGCGGTTTCGTGCTGGTCACCAGCCGTGACAGCCTGGCCGGGCTCGCGGTCCGGCACGGCGGACACACCGTCGACGTGACTCCCCTTTCCCAGGCCGACGCGCAGGCACTGTTGCAGGCGCACATCGGCGACCGGGCCGTCACGGCGCCGGCCGCGGCGGACGCGTTGGCCGATCGCTGCGCCCGGCTGCCGCTCGCTCTGCGGGTGGCGGCGCAACGCACGGTTACCCGGCCGACGGTCACCCTCGCGGTGCTGGTCGCCGAGCTCGCGGACGAGCGCCACCGGCTCGACCTGCTCGACAGCGGCGAGCCGCACAGCTCGGTCCGCACGGTGTTCTCCTGGTCCTGTCGCCAACTGCCTGTCCCGATGGCCAGACTGTTCCGCCTGCTCGGCGCCCTGCCCAGCCGGGACGTCGACCTGTACGCGCTGGCCGCGCTCGCCGGCGTCGATCTCCGCGAGGCGCGGCACCTGGTCTCGGGCCTGTGCCGCGCGCACCTCGTCGACGAGATCGCTGACGGCCGCTTCGCCATGCACGACCTGCTTCGCGTGTACGCCAAGCAGCAGGCCGAGGAACAGCCCGATGACCTCGACGCCGCGCTGACCCGTCTGTTCGGCTACTACGTCAACGCCGCCGCGCACGCGATGGCGAGTTTCGCACCCTACGAGCGGTTCCGGCCGACGCTCCCCGAGCAGACGGCCGAACTCCCGGCGATCGACTCTCGCGAGTCCGCCCTCGCGTGGCTGGACGCCGAACGGGCCAACCTCGTCGCGGCAGGTCTGCACGCCGCGACCAACGGGTGGCCGACGTACACCAGCCAACTGTCGGCCATTCTCTGCCGGTACCTCAGTATCGGCGCCCACTGGGCGGAGGCCGCACTGCTGCATCGCGCGGCGTGCGACACCAGCGACGCCGACGGCACCCGGCCGGGACTGGTCAACTACGGCTGGGTGCTGTTCCGCAGCGGGCGCCCGCAGGAGGCGCTCGAGCACCTCCACCACGCCGCCCAACTGCTCCACGAGAGTGAGAGTCGCCGGGACGAAGCACGCGCACTCGGCGACCTCGCCGTCGTGTACTCCCGGTTGGGTCAGCAGCTCGAGGCCATCGAGTTCAACAACCAGGCGCTGGACATCATGCGCGCGATCGACGACCGCTACCTTGAGGCGATCGCACTGGAGAACTTCGGCCTCATCTACCAGCGACTCGGGAAGTACCCGGAGTCGTTCGACTTCCAGCACCGTGCGCTCGCGCTGTACCAGGAGTTCGAGGACCCCCACGGCGAAGCGGGCGTCCGGGGGAACCTCGGTGTGACGTGCAGCCAGCTGGGGCGGCATGCCGAAGCGCTTGAACACCACCAGCGTGTGCTCGCCATCCTCCGGGTCATCGGTGACCGGCAGCACGAGGCGGAGACGCTGAACGACTTCGGCACGACGCTGCGGCTCGCGGGGTCGCCCCGGCAGGCGATCGAGCGGCACCAGCAGGCCCTCGACCGTGCGGTCGCGATCGACGACAGGTACGACCAGGCCCGAGCGTATGAAGGAACCGCGCGTGCCTACACCGAGCTCGGTGATCTCGACAACGCTCGCGCGCACTGGCAGATGGCGTTCGAGATCCACAGTACCCTCGGCACCTCGCAGGCCGAGGACATCTCCGCCACCCTGCGGGACCTGGCGTCCCGCTAGGCGTAGCGGGCGAGCCAGGCCTGTTGCAGGAGCGTCATCGACGGGGCGTGCGGGTCGTCGGAGAGCCAGATGTCGCGGAGGACTGTCGGGTTCACCAGGTCGGTGTCCACTCCGGAGCCGTTCCAGGTGCGGGCGAACTCCTTGGTGTAGCGGGTGAAGACGGCGTTCGCGAAGAGGGCCTTCGTGCGGCGTTCCAGGACCTCTCGGGGGAGCAGGTCGCCGAACAGGGCGCGCATGGTGGCTGCGCGGCCGGTCCAGCCGAACCTGCCGCCCGTCGCGGCCACCGACGTCACCAGGGACGGTTCGGCGAACGCCTGGATGTACCGCACGTTCAGCTCGGCACCCAGGACGCGCACGGTCTCGTAGGCGATGCGGGCGCAGCGGCGGGTCGAGAACTGCCACGTGTTGCGGGCGGCGTTCAGTGCGAAGGCCGCGCTGTCGGCGGCGTCGCGTCGGGCCAGCTCGGCTTCCACTTCCGGGTGTAGCCACGGCCTTCGGTAGCGGCCGCGCAGGGCGGCGCGCCGGCGGAGGGACGCCGGTGTCAGTGCGGCGAGCGCGTCCGCGTAGACGGCCGGTGGCACCAGGCCCTTGCTCTTCACCAGTTTCGTCAACGGGGTGACGCGCTTGAGGCCGAACGTCTCGTCGCCGCCCTCGCCGGTCAGCAGGCTGCCGCCGCGAGCCATGGCCAGCAGGCGGACCGTCGGGGCGAAGTTCGGGGGCCAGATCAGGCCGTGCTGGCGCAGCACCCGGGTGGCGACCGGGCCCAGCGGGTCGTGTTCGTCGTGGACGGTCAGGACTATGCGGTCGGTGATATCCAGGTGCGCAAGTACCGCGTCCTGCCACCGGGACTCCTCGGCATCGGGAGCGTCCGGATAGGACAGTGTGATCGGCACCGGGAGGGGTAGGCCTTCACGGCGCGCCAAGGAGGCCGCGACTGCGAGCAGGACCGACGAGTCACGGCCGCCGGAGAACGCTACCAGGCACGGCGCGTTGTCGAGATGTGCCAGTAGCAGGCGGTCGAGCACGCGGCGTGGCGACTCATGTGGATCCGGGGGCAGCGGAACCGGGTCGTAGCCGTTCACCCAACCGCCGGCGATCTCCAGCGGTTCCATTGTGTACAGTCCCACGCGGACTCCTTGGCGCGCGATGGTCACGGAGTTGTTCCGCGGCTCACGAGTAGTGGTCGCGGTCGCCGAGGATCGGCAGAACCCACGTCAGTTGGTCGCTGGACTTGCCGAACAGGGTGGCCTGGGTCAGGTCCAGCAGTGTGCCGAGCTCGATGATCTCCGGGGCTTCGTAAGGACGGCGCATGTCTCACCTCCCTCCTGGGGTGTACCCCGTGTGTCGCCGTCCGGTCCGGATCATTACCAAATGGCTGTAACAAAGACTGTGTGTAGCTGGACGTAATACACATGCGACAGTTGGCCAGAACTCCGCGGTTGATCGCGGCCGCGGCACGGGAGGTGTGGCGCGCGGACCGTGCCGGCACCGTGCTGGCCGCGCTGTACCAGCTACTCGGTGCCGTGGCGGCACTCGGCGTGGTGGCGTCCGGAAAGTTCGTGTTCGACGCGTTGCTGTCCCCGGACCACGACGGCCTCACCGTCTCGCTCCTGCTGCTCGCACTCGCGACGGCGGTGTCCGGGTCCGTCGGTCCACTCCAGACACAGCAGAACCGGATCCTCGGCGAGCGGGTGTCACAGCGCGTGTGGGACCGGTTGCTCGACACCACCTCGCGGGCCGATCTCGTGACCTACGAGTCGACGGGCTTCGCGACCGCGCTGGAACGGGTGCGGCAGCACGCGCTGGAGCGCCCGTTCGCCGTCACCGCCGCGCTGCTGGGCATGCTGGGCAGTCTGGTCGGCGTCGGCGCGATGTCCGTGGTGCTGGTGGCCGTCGAGCCGTTGCTGCTGCCGCTGTTGCTGGCGGCGGGAGTGCCGACGGTCCTGCTGTCGCGGTGGGCGAGCCGGACCGAGTTCGCGTTCGCGCACCGGCTGACGGCGTTGTTCCGGCGGCGGCACTACCTCCGGGAGCTGCTGACGCTGCGGCCGTACGCGGCGGAGGTGCGGGCGTTCGACGCGTTCGAGCCGTTGCGCGCCAAGCACGAGGTGCTCAACGGGGACGTGAACGTCGCGCTGCGGCAGCAGGTCCGGCGCCGGCAGCTGATCGCCGGCCTGACCACCGTCGGTGTGGCGGCGGCGTTGACGGGCGCCCTGCTGGCGATCGTGGCCATGGTCAGGGACGGTCGGCTCGGACTGCCGGAGGCGGGCGCGGCGGCCATCGCCGTGCGGTTGTTGAGCGGGCAGCTGGGCGTGTTGTTCAGCTCGATCGGCGGGTTGCTGGAGTCCGCGCCGTTCCTGGCGGATCTCGCCCGCTTCGTCGCAAGTGGACCTCGCGGGGTTCCGGCCGGTCGCCGGCGGCCGCTGGTCGCCGGGGTGTCGTTGCGGGACGCGCGGTTCAGCTACCCGGGTGCCGCACGACCCGCGGTCGACGGCGTGTCCCTCCAGATCCGTGCCGGCGAGGTCGTCGCGCTGGTGGGCGAGAACGGATCCGGTAAGACCACGCTGGCGAAGCTGGTGGCCGGTCTGTACGACCCGGCGGCGGGCTCGCGGCACTGGGACGGCGCGGCCGTGCCGGCGGCGGACGTGCGAGCCTCGGTGACGGTGATCTTCCAGGACTTCGTGCGGTACCAGATGACGTTGCGGGAGAACATCGCCATCAGCGCCCCGAGCGGGGACGTGGCGGCGGCATCGTCGTCGGCGGGGCTGGACCGGACGGTCCTGTCGCTGCCGGACGGCATGGAGACGATGCTGGGCCGGGACCTGGACGAGGGCGTCGACCTGTCGGGCGGGCAGTGGCAGCGGGTCGCGCTGGCGCGGGCGCTGTACCGGGACACCCCGCTGGTCGTGCTGGACGAGCCGGCGGCGGCGCTCGACCCGAGGGCGGAACACGAGCTGTTCACGAACGTCCGGGCGACGCTCGGCGGACGGGCGGCACTGCTCATCTCGCACCGGTTCTCGAGCACGCGGATGGCCGACCGGATCTACGTGCTGGACGGCGGGCGAGTCGTGGAGTGCGGCACGCACGACGAGCTGATGGCCGCGGCGGGCCAGTACGCGGAGCTCTACCGGCTGCAGTCGGCGGCGTACCGCTGAGAGGATGCCGGGCATCCGGATGGACGCGCCGGTGCCGCGGGGACCGGGGGGCCCAGGCACTGCCGAGCTGACCGACGTGCGGCGCTCGGAGTGCTGTATCAGGACCACAAGCTGGTATGACACCTGCGGCTCAGTTCGAGACGACCTCGTCGACCAGCCGGTTGATCCCCGTAGTGAAGGGTGGGCCCCACGGGATGGTCGCCTCGATGACGGGGACGCGTTCCACCAGGTCCCCCAGCAGCTGGAACGTCGTTGCCATCGTCGTCGGATCCGTCCAGCCGAGGACGCGGGGGTAGCTGCTGAGCCGGACCAGCGCCTCCACCGGGCGGAGGCGGCGGGTGGACACCTCGGTCACGTCCCGGCTCGGTTGCGGGATCACGCACGCCGCCAGCGGCAGCGGGCACGACACCAGCGAGCGCGGGCGCACCGCCAGGCGGCCGTCCGCGGTCTCGTAGCCGGCGCCGTCGGCCAGCGCGCGGGCACTGGGACGCAGCCGGGTCTCTGTCGCGCCCGGGTAGGCCAGCAACTCCCGGTCGACGCGTAGGAGGTCGTCCGTGACCAGGGGGTAGCCCTCGGCGCTCAACGCCGTGGCCAGGGTCGACTTGCCCATGCCCGACCGGCCCACGAACGCCACCGCCTCGGCGCCGGCCTGGACCGCGCTCGCGTGCAGGACCAGGCCGTCGCGCAGCATCAGGTGGATGGCCAGCAGGGCGCCCGCGATCAGCACCGGCAGGAGGCCCTCGTCGGCGCCGGGGTGCGGGTGCACGGCGATGTGGGCGAACCTCTCGTCCCCGACGAAGTCGCAGAGGCGCGGGTAACGCAGCACCACGCCGTCGGACCTGGTCAGCGTGTAGAAGATCGTCCGGTCCGGGCGGGCTATCTCGGCCAGGCGGTCGCCCGGTGGGCGTTCGTGGGGGACCTCGCGGGGCTCGGCGCGGTAGAGGACCAGGTCCGGCCGGCCCGCTGTGCCTGGGGGCAGTGGGAGCGGCACGTCGCTGTCGATCAGCAGGCCGTGGGCGGCGTAGATCACAGGGTCCCCAGCGTCGCGTACTGGGCGGACGTCGCGTCGAGGGTGCGGCCGCCGATCTCCAGCCAGGAGTGCACGACCAGCTCGCCGTCGCGGCGGACTCCTATGCGCAGCACCGGGTCCAGCGTGCGCAGCCGGCAGCCGAGCACCAGGCAGCGGCGCAGGCAGGTGTTGCCGAACGGCCAGCGGGCCACCGCGTAGCCGCACGCCAGGACACCCGTGCGAGTGCGCCGGGGCAGCACCACCGGGACGGCGGCGGGTTCGGCGGCGCTGCGGAGGTCGCACTCGATGCCGAGCTTGCGGCACATGATCGGCAGCGGGTGGCGGCGCAGGCCGAGCTCGATCCTGGTCAGCCAGTACAGGGCGCGTGCCAGCTCGAACGTGAAACGCACGCGGCGGCGGAACGGCATCGGTGGGCCCATCAGGCCAGCAGTTTCGCTTGGCTCAGGCGGTCGACGAACGCCTCGACGTCGCGGCGGACGGTTGTCTCGTCGGCGTCGTACTCGGCGAGGATCGTCGCGACGAGGTCGTCCAGGGTGCGTTCCTCGGTCAGCAGCTCGAAGACCCGGCTGCCGATGCCGGTGACGGCGAAGTACTGGGAGCTCGGCAGGTCCAGGACGATCGTCTCGCCGCCGATCGTCCGCGCGGAGATGTCCGCGGTGCGAAGGCGCATGGTGAGTTCCTTCCCTCCACTGTGGATTCGGGCGAGTTCACCCGTGCGTTACCGCAGCGCCAGAAAGCGAAACAAACGTGACCTGGTGAACGATTCCCCTGGTGTGCGGATCGATCCGGAAGTCAGCCGCGTGCGTGCGTTGCCCGGTCGGTTCGGGCCGCCGCTCGCCGTCGTGTCCGTAGTCGCGGCCATCGCCCTCGTGGTACTCGGGATCCTGTTCGCCGGGCAGTCCGAAGGCGCGCCGGTCGACGTCGGCATCAGGGCCTACCTCCGGTCGCTTCAGCAGCCGTGGCACCAGATCGCGCTCGTCATCGACTGGACCGGCGAACCCGTGGGGTACACGGTCGTGCTGGCGATCTTCGTGCTCGTGTTCCTGCGCAAGGGGAACCGGCGCGCCGCGGTGCTGGCCGTAGCCGGCACCGCGACCGCGGTAGCCCTCACCACCGGCATGAAACCGTTGGTGGGTCGCACGATCAACGACGGGTTCCTGTCCTATCCCAGTGGCCACACCGCCACCGCGACCGCCTTCGCCCTCGTCGCCACCCTGGCCGCCGGCCGGCTGTGGCTGACCGCCGTGGTCACCGTGCTCGCCGCGGCGGCGATGGCGTGGGCGCAGGTGCTCCTCAACGCCCACTACCCGACCGACACGTTCGGCGGCTTCTGTGCCGCGCTGGCGATCGTGCCGGCCGTGGCGTGGGTCGTGGACGCCGCACTCGATCGGCTGTCGGCTAGGAGAAGCGGCGGAACACCGGCTTGACCGGGCGGCCGCCGAGCCACGCGGTCGGGTCGCCGGCGTCGAGGGCCTGGCGGTACACCACGCATACCTTCGCCACCGCCGTCACGGTCTGCGCGATGTCCGCGTCCGTCAGGGCGCTGCTCACCACGAACGACGGGCCGAGCACGCCGCTCGCGATGAGCTGGCGCAGGAACAGCGTCCGGTACTCCTGCGACGGGTTGCCCTCGGCGTCCAGCGTGGCGAACACGAGGTTGCTCGGCCGGCCACGCACCACCACGTGCTCGCCGACGCCCGCGTACTCCGCGGCCTCGCGCACCCCGGCGGCGAGCCGCGTGCCCAGCACGTGCAGCTGCTCGGCGATGCCTTCCTCGACGTAGGTGTCCATCACGGCCATCGCCGCCGCCAGCGAGTGGGTCTCCGCGCCGTGCGTGCTCGACAGCAGGAACACCCGCTCCCGCGGGTCCCGCAGGCCGCCCAGCTCCATCAGCTCCCGCCGGCCGGCCAGCGCCGACACCGCGAAGCCGTTGCCGAGTGCCTTGCCGAACGTCGACAGGTCCGGGGTCACGCCGTAGACACCCTGCGCGCCGGCCTCCGACCAGCGGAAACCGGTGATCATCTCGTCGAAGACCAGGACCACGCCGTGCGACGTGCACAGGTCACGCAGGCCCTGGAGGTAGCCGGGGGGCGGGTCCGAGTGCGTGGCCGCCTCCAGCATGACGCACGCGACGTCGTGCGTGGTGAACAGCTCCTCGACCGCCGCCAGGTCGCCGTACGGGAACGTGACCACCAGGTCCTGTCGCGGGATCCCGGCGGACATCGCGGTGGTGCCGATGAACCAGTCGTCCGTCGAGAAGAAGGGCTGGTCCTTGCAGAGGGCGATGGTCTGCCGGCCGGTGGCCGCCCTGGCCAGCCGGATCGCGGCGGTGGTGGCGTCCGAGCCGTTCTTCGCGAACTTGACCATCTCGGCCGTCGGCACGGTGGCGAGGAACTTCGCCGCCGCCTCCATCTCGATCACGCTGGGTCGCACGAAGTTGCTGCCCAGCTCGAGCTGCCTGGACACGGCCTCGACGATACGCGGGTGCGCGTGCCCGAGGCTCACCGCCCGCAGTCCCGAGCCGTACTCGACGTACTCGTTGCCGTCCACGTCCCAGACGTGCGCGCCCTGGCCGCGCTCGATGATCGGGGCCATACCGGCCGGGTACTGGTCATCACCCTTGGCATAGGTGTGCGCCCCGCCGGGCACCATGTCGTGGAGTTGCTTGTTCACCTCGTTGGAGGCGGTGAATTCCAAGTCCCTAGGTCCTTCCCAGCGCCACCGCGAGCGACGGTGCCGCTCTGTCCCTTTCGGACATCAGCAGCGGTGGAAAGGGCCACGGGATGGCCAGTTCCGGGTCGTCGAACGCGATCGTCACGTCCTCGGCCGGGTCGTGTGCCCGGTCGATCCGGTACGACACGTCTGCGGGGCTGGTCAGCGACTGGAATCCGTGCGCGCAACCCGCCGGCACATACAGCGTCACTTGTGAATCGTCCGAAAGCTCCAAATGTTTCTGGTTCAGATGGGTGGGTGACCCTGGTCGCAGGTCGATGATCACGTCGAACACCCGGCCGTAGGAGCAACGCACCATCTTGGCCTCGCCCCGGCCGGTCCGCAGGTGCATGCCACGCAGCACCGCGAAGGCCGAGCGCGAGACGCTGTCCTGCACGAACGCGTCCGGATCGATCCCGACGGACCGCACGACCTCCTTGTCGAACGTGCGGCTGAAGAACCCGCGATCGTCCACATGGGGCGTTGGTTCGAACAGGAAGGCGCCCTCGATCTCGGGCAGTGGTATGGCCTTCATATCAGCGGTCCCCTCGAAGGATGGCGGACAGCTCGGCCAGCTGCCGCGTGACACGTCTGGTCATCTCGGCGTTGCGGCGGGTGAGCACGGACCGCACCTCGGACGCGCGTTCCTCGAGGACCGTGAACTGCTTGACCAGCCGGTCGACGTCGAGGTCACGCATGGACTGGCAGAACTCGGCGAGGCCCATCCCGGCCATCAGCGCGTCGCTCTTGGCCGCGTAGCCGACCCCGACGGTCGGCTTGCCGAGCTTCACCGCGACCAGCACGTTGTGGTACCTGGACGCCACGATCGTCTCCACCCGGGCCATCTCGTGCAGCAGCTCGTCCAGAGTGGAGGTCTGGACGACCGAGACGGCCGCGGCGCCGATCGTGTCGATGATCTTCCGCGCCACCCGCTCGTCGACCTGGTCGCCGACGAACAGCCGGACCGTGCGACCGTCCTCGACGAGCCGCCGCACGAACTCGGTCATGCCGGTCACGTAGGCGCGGTGGATCTCCGCCGCACGCGCCCGGTCGGAGTTGCTGCCGTGGTAGTCCATCACGCCGACGCCCACGACCCCGTGGTCCACCGGGGGGTGCGGGTTGGGCAGGGCGAACGCGAGGTCGGTGTGCACCGGGTCGTCGGCGGTGTCGAGGCCCATGGCGGTCAACGCGTCCCGGGAGATCTCGTCGCGATAGGACCGGTAGTGGGCGAGGCGGGCCGCGCCGACCAGCAGCGTGCGGTTGGCCCGGTCGGCCACCTTGCCCGCGCCGACCGCGAGGAACACGACCTTCGTGCGGAACAGCTTGCCGGACAGCGACATCAGGAACAGCGAGTACGGCCAGCCCCAGGGCCGCAGCGGCAGCGTGGTCTCCAGCACCCCCATGCCGGGCACGATCACGACGTCCTGCCTGCGCACCCAGTTGGCCGTGCGGAACGCGTCGACGACCTTGCCGAGTCCTTTCCGGACGATCGAGGAGAGCCGGGACGCGGTGGCGTACTCGTCGCGGTTCCAGTTCATGGGGACGGCGTGGACGTGATGGCGCGCGGTGACTTCCTCCGGACCGGAGCAGAACACCTCGACGCGTGCCCGCGGGTACTCTTCGCGCAGGTGGGCGAGCACGGCGGTCAGCGAGCCGTCGTTGCCGAGGTTGCCGGTGCCGAGCAGCCCGAAGAGCCCGACCTTCATGACGCCCCCTCGCCCGCTCCGCGGCGCCGGAACGCTCCGCTCATGACCGCACCCGCCGGCCCGGGACGATCCCGTCGATGGACAGGACCTGTTCCTTCGGCGCGACCGCCGGGCGGCTGTCGGCGCTGACCACGCGGCGGGTCGCGCGGCTGCCCAGGTACTCGGCGAGGTGCCGGTAGCACTTCGCCTTCTCCGTCCGGCTGATCGGGGCGCGGTTGATCAGGTCGACGTAACCCCAGGCGTACTCGGCGAGCAGCCGGGCCGTCGGGTTGAAGCCCGTGCCGCGCTTCGGGTCGAGGTTCGCGCAGCGGCTGCGCACGCTCGGGTTGGCCCGCTCGGCGCGGGTCTCGTGGTCGCGGCGGAAGTACAGCAGCTCCGGCACCTGGTGGAAGCGGCCCTGCATGGCCAGGTCCATCACGAACGTCCGGTCCGCGTGGTGGTAGCTGTCGTGGGGCCGCACGTTGCGCAGGGCGGCGGACCGGATGACGCCGTAGAAGTCGTCGCCGCCCGTGGCGTGCAGCAGACCGCGGAAGCGTTCCGCCGCGGACGGCGAATCGGTCGGGATGCGGTAGTCGTACGGCTCGATGATCTTGCCGCGGCTGTCGATCGTGGCGTTGTAGGAGTGCGCGAGGACGTGGTCCGGGCGCTCGTCCAGTGCCTCGACGCAGCGTTCGAGCAGCGTGCGGCCGTAGAGGTCGTCGTGGGAGGCCCACTTGAACAGCTCGCCGCGCGCGCGGGTGAACACGTGGTTGTGGTTGCCCGCGGCGCCGATGTTCTTCGGCAGGCGGTGGTAGCTGACGCGGGAGTCCATGGCCACGTACCGCTTGCAGATGGCCGGCGTGCCGTCGGTCGACGCGTTGTCGGTGATGATCAGCTCGTAGTCCTCGTAGGACTGACCGAGCAGCGCGTCGAGTGACTCCGCCAGGTACTCCTCGCCGTTGTAGACCGGCAGGCCGATGGTGAGTCGGGGTTTCATCGTGCACTCACTTCCACGAGTTCTGGTTCGGAGACGGGCAGGTGGTCGCGCAACGCCGCGCGGAGCTGCCACCACCACAGGCCGGCCCCCAGCCACATGGCGGTCGTGGACCCCCAGCTCATGCCGACCGCGCCGCCCAGCGCCGCACCGGCGAGGCCGAACCCGAGGTAGCCGGCGGACACGACCAGCTGGACCCGCAGGCTTCGCCGTGCCGCGCCCAACGCACGCAGCCCGGCCGTCGCGCCGGCCACGACGCCGGCGGCCGTGACCGACAGGGTCACGGGCAGGATCAGGTGTGACGCCGGTGCCCACACCTCGTCGAGGAGGAGCCGGCCGAGTGAGTCGGGCACCACGAACAGCAGCACGAGCCCCCACGAGGCGGCCGCGGCCCCCTGCGCGCCGCCCAGGAGCAGGCAGAACTTGCCGAGTCGGTGCGGTGCGCGGCGCAGGACCCGCGCCGCCTCCGGCACCGCGAACAGGCTCACGCCCATGAGCAGCGCGAGGAACGGGCCGAGCAGCAGCTCGGCACCCCGGACGGCACCCACGTCCGCGAGCCCGGCGATGGCGCCGAGCCCGTACATCCGCAGCTGTGCGGCGCCGCTGTTGCTGACGTTCTCGACCATGTAGCGCGAGCCGAGGTCGCGGTGCTGGCGCAGCCAGTCCCGCACCCCCCGGAAGTGCGGCGCGACCCCGCACTGGAACCAGCCGTACCCGGCGGCGAACAGCCCCGCGCCACCCCACGCCAGCACGTAACCCCAGACGGTGCCGTGGAGCGAGACCAGGAACAGCAGCGGGACCATGGCGACGGTCCACACGGTGTCGTTGAGGAACGCCTTGTGCCCCTGGCCGGCCGCGAAGAACGCGAACCGCCAGGCGTCCTGGAGGAGCAGGCCGGGTGCGCTGATGGCGAGCGCGACGAATGCGCCGCCGAGCGTGCCGCCCATGACCAGCCCGGCCACCGCCGACAGCACGCCGAACGCGACGCCGACCACGATCGCGGTGCCGGCGGCGCGGGAGGTGGCGGCTCGCCAGTCCGCCGTGGACGCGCCGGAGTACCGGACGACCAGCGGATCGGTGGCCAGCCCGCGGGCGACGTTGAGCACCACGCCGTAGGTGACCCACGCGAGGCTGAACACACCGAACCCGGCCGCACCCAGCTCCCGCGCGACCACGAGGCCGATGAGGAAGTTCGACAGGCTGGACATCGCCTGGTCGCCGAGTCCCCAGGACAGGCGTTTGGCGATCCCCCGAATACCAGACATGTCAGTCCTTCAGCAGTCCGGCGGCGTGCAGGGCGTCCGCCGCCGCGGCCACCGCGGGGAACGGCAGCCGCGCGCGGTCCGCGATGGCGAGCAGGTCGTGGGTACCGTCGGACAGGTTCAGCACCCACAGCATGGCGAGCTGCGCGTCGTGCGCGTCACTGCGGCCGCCGAGCGAGGAGTACAGACCGCGTCTGCCCAGCTGCGGCTCGCCGTAGGGGCTGAGGTTGACGTACGTCCGGTTGCGGTCGAGGATCGCGACCGCCTCCTGGCACGCCTCGAGTGTGTCCAGAAGGGACTCCGGCGTGACGAAGTCCGGGTTGTCGCCGGAGGTGTGGTACTCCGGGTAGCCGGCGTACGGAGTCCTCGTCAGCGAGCCGACGCCGAGGTCGAAGCCGGGCGAGCAGTACTGGCGCTCGTCGTAGCCGTACGGGGAGAACTCGCGGATCTCGTGTGGACGGTCACCGAGCACGTGGGCGAGGACGCGGTCGATCTCGGCGTCGCCGCGACGGCTCTGCTTGTAGGTCAACGAGCCGCGGTCGCCGGCGCAGGCCAGGACGATCCCGTGCTTGACGCGGTCGACGCGCTCCCGGTTGCGGGCGAGCCAGGTGATCGCGCCGATCGTGCCGGGCGCGAAGATGAACCGGTAGGTGTAGTACGGGTTCCGCGGCGACTGCGCCAACCATCGGGCCAGCTCGACCGCGACCGCCACCCCGGCCATGTTGTCGTTGGCCAGCGACGGGTGGCAGACGTGGCAGGAGACGATCACCTCGTCCTCGACCTGCCCCCGCACCACGTGCTCGGCGTAGGTCAGCGACCCGTCCGCCAGGGTGGAGTCGATCCGGACCTCGTAGTCACCGTCGGACATCTCGTCCAAAGTGGACTGCGCGAGGCAGAAGCCCCACGTCGGCGCGTAGTAGGAGGTCCGGTACGGGACGAGGTCGGGCTGGTCCGGCAGCGTGTGCAGGTGGCCGCGCAGCTCCGCCAGGGACATCGTCTCGTCCACCGGCACGCTGTAGCCGACGACGTGCAGGTTCAGGGCCTGGAAGTCCACGACCCGCTCGCCGTCGCGGGCGATGTAGGCGTCGCGGATGTTCCACTCCTGCGGCACGGTCCAGTCGAGCACCTGCGTCCCCGTCGGCACCTCGTGCACGGTCAGGTCCACGTGCTCGCCGACGATCTTCAGGGTCTCGCGCACGCCGTCGCCGGTGATGCTCCGGCACAGCGGGTAGAGCCGCCGCACCAGAGCATGCATGTCCTCACCGAGTGGCATGGCGCAGCGTCTCGTCGACCACGCCCTCGGCGGACCGGTCCTTGAGCCACGCCAGCCTGGTGAACCGGCGCTCGAACGTCTGCCTGGTCAGGCCGTGCTTCTGGTAGGCCTCGGCCAGCTCCAGCGCGCCGTCCTTGATCGACCACGCGCAGTCGAAGCCCGGGATCGCGGCCCGGAAGCGGGAGAAGTCGACCCGGTAGGAGCGCGGGTCGGCGCCGGCCTCGCCGGTGATGCGCAGCGTCGAGCCGGGCACGGCCTCGACGACCTCGGCGGCGATCTCCGCGACGGTGACGTTGTTCCGCTCGGTGCCGATGTTGAACGCCCTGTCGTGCACGGCTTCCTTCGGCGCGACCAGCGCGGCGGCGAACGCCGCCGCGATGTCGGCGGCGTGCACGAGCGGGCGCCACGGCGTGCCGTCGGACAGCACCAGCACCTCGCCGGACAGGTACGCGTGGCCCACCAGGTTGTTCAGCACGATGTCCGCACGCAGTCGCGGCGAGTAGCCGAACGCCGTGGCGTTGCGCAGGTAGACGGGCGTGAAGTGGTCGTCGGCCAGCTCGTGCAGGTCGCCCTCGACGCGGACCTTCGACTCGGCGTACGGGGTGACCGGGCGCAGCGGGGCGTCCTCGTTGACGAGGCCGTCGCCACCGGACGCGCCGTACACCGAACACGTGGAGGCGTAGAGGAACCGCTCGACACCGGCGTCGCGCGCCAGGCGGGCGAGCCGCGTGGACGCGCGGTGGTTGATGTCGTAGGTCAGGTCCGGGGCGAGCGCGCCGAGCGGGTCGTTCGACAGGGCGGCCAGGTGGATGACCGCGTCGAAGCCCTGTAGCTGGTCGAGGTGCACGTCGCGCAGGTCGACGGTGAACCCGGGCGGGTCGTCGGGTGTCGGGCCGAGCAGGCATTCGCCGAACAGGCCGGAGTCGAGCCCCACCACCTCGTGCCCCGCCTCGGCGAGCACCGGTGCCATGACCGTGCCCAGGTATCCTTTGTGGCCAGTGAGCAGGACCCTCATCGGCCCTCCAATCCGAGAGTCAACTTGGTGACGAAGAACGCCTCCGCGTAACGCTCCTGGCACTCGATGCCACGAATCCGCGCCAACCCGAGGAAGGCTTCCCTGTCATACCAAGGACGGTGTCGCTGCGAGGCGTAGTGCTGTTGCAGCAGTGAGACCTTTTTCTCGGCGAGTTCGGCGGACAGGGGTTGGTAGGCGTTGGGCCGCCCGAGGTCCCCGTCCCACTTGACGATCTCGTAACCCAGCACGAGGTGGTCGCGGAACGCGGTCGGCACCAGCTGGGCCAACCCGCGGTGGTCCTGGTGCGCGTCGTCGGTGCGGGGCGCCAGGAGCACGTCCGGGCTGGTCCGCCCGCGCAGCTCCTCCAGGGCGTTCTTCGCCTCGTCCCAGTGCGCGGGCAGCCGGCCGTCCGGTAGCTTGTGGACGGTCACGTCGAGGTCGGCGCCGGGGCAGAACGCCCGCAGCGCCGCGCGTTCCTCGCCCTCGCGGTCGGTGCCGCCGCCGGAGAGCACGAGCGCGTCGACCCGCACCCCCGGATTCGCCTGGCACAGGGCCAGCAGCGTGCCGCCGGCCCCGATCGCGATGTCGTCGCAGTGTGCCCCGAGAACCACCACGGACCCGACGGGCCCGGAGAGTCGAATCACGTCGCTCTCACCGTCCCCTCGCAGGCTCCGTGACCGTGTTCGTCGGGGTTCGCTCCGCAAGCTCCGCTCACGCGGGCACCTGTTCCCACAGGGCCCACGGCCGCTGGCCACGGGTGTAGCCCTCGTCGAGCATGGTGCGTTCCTTGACGGTGTCGGTCGGCTGCCAGAACCCGCGGTACGGGTAGGCGAGCAGCCGGTTGCGCTTGGCGAGTTCCACGCACCCGTCGCCGACCAGGTCGCCGCCCTCGGGGATGTGGTCGAAGACCTCCTGCCGCAGCACGAAGTAGCCGCCGTTCTCCCACATCGGCATCTCGCTGACCGCGGTGATCGCGCCGACCTTGTTGTCCTCGCCCATCTCCACGCAGTGGAACGACGACTGCGGCGGCACGACCATCATCGACGCGCCGGCCTGGGCGTTCTTGAAGCGGTCGATCATCTCCGGCAGCGGCGCGTCGGTCAGCACGTCCGCGTAGTTGGCGAGGAAGATGTCGTCGCCGTCGAGGTACGGGCGGACCCGGCGCAGCCGCTCGCCGATGGCCGACTCGATGCCGGTGTTCACGAACGTGATCGTCCAGTCGGCGATGTCCGTGGACAGCAGCCGCGGCGTGCCGTTGCGGAGCACGAAGTCGTTGGACGCCGTCTCCTCGTACTCCAGGAAGAACTTCTTGATGTGGTGCGCGCCGTAGCCCAGGCACAGGATGAAGTCCGTGTGTCCGAAGTGGGCGTAGTACCGCATCACGTGCCAGATGAGCGGCCGCGGGCCGACCATGGCCATCGGCTTGGGCACGTCGTCGGCGGCGCCGTTGCGCATGCGCATGCCGTAGCCGCCGCAGAACAGGACAACCTTCATGACGCCTCCTCGTCCCCTGAGTGCTGGTGGTTCGCTTCGCGAGCTCCGCTCACGGCTTGACCTCGACGATCTCGAGATGCGGGATGGGGAACACGAGCTTGCCGCCCCATTCGCCCACATAGGACAGTTGCGCGGTCAGCTCCGCGCGCAGGTTCCAGGGCAGGACCAGCACGTAGTCGGGCTTGTCGACCTCGATCTGCTCGGGCGGCAGGATCGGGATGCGGGTGCCCGGCGTGAAGCGGCCGTGCTTGTACGGGTTGCGGTCCACCGTGTACGCCAGCAGGTCGGGCCGGATGCCGCAGTGGTTGAGCAGCGTGTTGCCCTTGCCCGGCGCGCCGTAGCCGACGACCGTCCGGCCGCGGGCCGCGGCCTCGACGAGGAACTTCAGCAGGTCACGCCGCACCCCGGCCACGCGGCGGGCGAACTCGGTGTAGCCGGCCAGCTCGTGCAGGCCGGCGGCCTTCTCGCGGGCGAGCACGTCGGCCACCCGCTGCGTCGGCTCGCCCGCGTTCTCGACCGGCTGGGCGAGCAGGCGGATCGAGCCGCCGTGCGTCGGGACCAGCTCGACGTCGACCAGGGCGAGCCCGCCGCTCAGCAGCGCCTTCTGGGCGGACGCGACGGTGTAGTACTGGAAGTGCTCGTGGTAGATGGTGTCGTACTGGTTCAGCTCGATGAGCGTCAGCAGGTGCTGCACCTCGATCGACACCCAGCCGTCGTCGGCGACCAGCGCCCGCAGGCCCTGGGTGAAGCCGACCACGTCCGGGATGTGGGCGTAGACGTTGTTCGCGACGACCAGGTCCGCCGGCCCGTGCTCGGCGCGGACGGCCGCGCCGGTCTCGGGCGACAGGAACTCGGTGACGGTCGGCACGCCCTTCTCGCGTGCGGCCGCGCCGACGTTCACCGACGGCTCGATGCCGAGGCACCGGATGCCCTTCTCGACGACGTGCTGCAGCAGGTAGCCGTCGTTGGACGCGACCTCGACCACGAACTTCGGGTCGATCCGCGCGACCTGTGCGTCGACGAAGTCCTTCGCGTGCCGCACCCAGGAGGTGGAGTACGACGAGAAGTACGCGTACTCGGTGAACGTCTCCTCGGGTGTGATCAACGGCGGCAGCTGCGCCAGGAGGCAGTCCGTGCACAGGCGGAGGTGCAGGGGGTAGGTCATCTCCGGCTCGTCGACCTGGTCGGCCGACAGGAACAGCTCACAGGGTGGGGTGGCGCCGAGATCGACAACGCTGGCGAGGTTCGTCGAGCCACAGAGTCGGCAGTTCATCTAGTAAGCTCCCTGACCACCGAGCACGGCCCGGAAGGTCTTCCACAGGATCATCGCGTCCATCGCGAGTGACCAGTCCTCCACGTATCGCAGGTCCAGGCGGACCGCTTCTTCCCATGACAGGTCGCTACGTCCGCTGACCTGCCACAACCCGGTCAGGCCGGGCTTGACGAGCAGCCGGCGGCGCACGTCCGGCTCGTACTTGGCGCTCTCCTCCGGCAGCGGCGGCCGCGGCCCGACGAGTGACATCGAGCCGGTGAACACGTTGAACAGCTGGGGCAGCTCGTCGATCGAGTAGCGCCGCAGGATCGAGCCGACCCGGGTGACCCGCGGGTCCCTGCGCATCTTGAACAGCACGCCGGCGCCCTCGTTGACGCCGGCGAGCCGGTGCTTGATCTTGTCGGCATCGCGCACCATCGTGCGGAACTTCAGGATCGTGAACTCCCTGCCGTCCTTGCCGACCCGGCGCTGGGTGTAGAACACCGGGCCGCGGCTGTCGACGGCGACGGCGACGGCCGCGAGCAGCAGGAACGGCAGGATCAGCGTGATCAGCACGGCCGAGCCGACGCGGTCCATGACGCCCTTGACCACGCGGCGCATGCCGGTGAAGACGGGGGCGCTGACCCGCAGCAGCGGCATCCCGAGCACACCGCTGACGTGCAGGCGCGGGCCCGCGACCTCCATGAGCGTCGGGGCGACGACCATCTCGGCGCCGCTGCCCTCGAGCTGCCAGGCGAGGCGTTGGAGACGGCGCGGAGTCCAGTAGGAGTCGGCGGTGACCGCGACGATGCGGTAGCCGCCGCGCCGGACGTGGTCGGCCAGCTGGTCGAGGGTGCCGATGACGGACACGCCCTCGACCTCCATGCCGATCTCGCCCTCACCGTCGACCGTGCAGACGGCGTCCACACGCCATCCCACGTGTGGCGCGTCCTTGGTGCGTTTGATGAGGTCACGGATGGTGTCGATGCTGCCGGCGGCCATGACGGGCAGCAGGCACTCGCCTTCGTACCGTGCCCGGTGCAGCACCTGCCGGAGCAGGTAGCGGAAGCCGAGCCCGATGACCGCGGTCGCGGGTATGACGATGAACACCCAGGGTCGCGTGGAGACGACGCCGGTGGCGAGCCCGGCGAGCCCGAGTGCGACGGCCCCGGCGAACATGCCGCGGCCGAGGCGGACGTACTCCTCGGCGCCCTGGCCGAGGACCGTCGGGTGCCACGCCCGGTTCATGGCGAGCGAGCACAGGACGGTGATGACGGTCAGGAACCCCAGGGTCAGGTCCTTGAACAGGGCGGCGCCGCCAACGCTGATGAGTCCGCCCATACCGATACTCGTGAGGGTCGTCACCAGCAGGTCGCTGGTGATCACGAAGCGGCGGTAGCGGGGTTCCCAGCCGTTGACGGGCGGGTTCGTAGGTCGGTTGAGGCCCCGCAGGATGACCGATCTTCGCCGCGGAGCGCGTAGCTGTTGGTCACGCATCGTGGTCCCCCCACGCTGATGCGCGCATGCGCGCATGGCGGGTTGTTGGGCGTCCCCGAAGCCCAGAAATGGACGAATTCGCTGCGACGCAACGAATCGGATTGCCCCTCCGCTTCGTGGCCGCGTTCACTGATTCGCTTGGCCATGCGCGGCCGTTACACGGACAGTGAGTCGTTCCACTGCGTGATATTCGAGGTCACAGGCGGTCATCAAGGCGGTAACCGCTGTTACCAGCTAGGTCTTATTATTATCTGTGATCACTAGGTGATCGAATGCTCCATTCGTGTCACCAGCTGTCACTCCGGTCGCTGTAACCGCCTTGGTCGCGATAGCCGCCCCGCTCGCCGTAGCCCCCGTAGGCCTTGGGCCGTCGCGGTCGCTCCGCCGAGCGCCGGGACCTCGCCTCGGCGGCGATCCGCCGGGACTGGGCGACGGCCAGAAACCCACCGGCAACCACCGCGACCCCGCCAACGGCACACACGATCCAGGCGATGACCATGACCTTGTTGGTGAGCGCGTCGTAGAAGGCTCCGGCCAACTCGGGCTGGCCGCTGCGCGCGGACACCTCACTGCGCGCGAGGAACACGAAGAGCACGAGCAGCAACATCATCACGACGAGCCCGATACCCCCGACGATGAGGGTTCGCCCACGCCGTGCCGACAGCACGACCCCGGCGACGAGGAAGAGCACGGCGAGCACGGGCAGCAGCCAGCTCAACTTCTCGAGCAGCTTGAAGGTCGGCACGATCTGCCGAACAGCCGGCCGCGACAGCAGCTGAACGGAGGCGTCGATGGCGGGAATCTGGTCAGCGAGTGGCACACCCTCGGCGATCATCCGCTGCTTCAGCCGCGCGGCGACGTCCCCGAGATCGAGGACGATGGCGTCCCCCCGCACGCTGAGGCTGCCCCCCTGCTCCCCCCGCAACATGGCGACGACCTGCGGCTGGGCCTCCTTGTTGACGGAGACCCACATCTCCTTGAAGTCAGAACTGGCGACGAACGAGTCGACGCTCTTCTGCACCAGCGGCTGAGCCGACTCCGGCAACCCCTTGTCCGCGAGCGCCGACATGACCTGCCCGGAGACCTCCTGCTGGATAGCGGGATCATCCGCGAGCGGCGTCACAGCCGACAGATAGGTCTGCTGGTCGGTGACCTCGCCAACCAACGCCCAGGCCGCAACAGCGGGCGCGGCGAGCAGAACCCCAAGAACAACAAGGATGGTCCCGAATACGGTGCGCACACCGCACCCTACCGTCCGGTGGCCAGGGGCGGGATCGAACCGCCGACCTACCGCTTTTCAGTTCGCCGGAAGATCGTTCACCGGAGGTTGCTGGCCGATGCCACCCAGCTCAGGGACGTTTTCCACCTCTCCTGAACGGGCCTGACCTGACCTGTACTGAGACCCGCAGTGAGACCCGGCTAGGCCGCAGTTCGTCACTCAGAAGAACGGCTGTACCAGGAGGAGGGCGAGGTAGGAGGGCACCTCCCAGACGCCTGCCAAGCCGAGTGCCTCAGCGCTCCCCCTCCTCCTGGTACAGCCGTTCTTCTGTGACCCTGTGACAGAAAGTTGGTGTGGGGAGACCGTAAGGAGTCATGTTGTCACTCCCCTGTCACCGTTGTTTTCGCTGGTCACGCATGGTCGAGTGACAGGGTGACAGCTGTGACACCCGTGACGGGTCCACCGGTGTCACTCGTTGAGGTCAGCCGACGACGCCGTAGTGAGCAGCCAGTGCAGCGAAGCTCTCACCTCGCCGGCGTGTCGCCCGGTCGACGAGTGTGCGCATGGTGCTGGTGCCAAGCGGCTGGTACCGGACCCAGTCCGGTGCTAGGTCGCGAGCCTCGGAGAGGTACTCAAGCGCGCGCTGGTTGTCGCGGAGCGCGGCGGCTGCGGCGGCGAGCATGAGACGGTGTCCTGCCTCCCAGAACGCTGGCACTTCGCCTTGGGCGTCCGGCACGTGTTCGGCCAGGTGCAGCGCCTTTTCTGGGTCTCCGGACAACACGGCGAGGTCAATAGCCTGGAGTACGGCTACACGTGGGCCGAAGATGGCGGCTTCGGAAGCATGATCGGTACCCGCACGTACAGCGGCAGACTGCGCAACGGCCAGCAGGTCGTTGGCCCGCTCAATCTGGCCTGACCTGCTAGCCGCCGACGCCGCGTTGAACAGCAGGTTGCCGAACACGCCGGCACGCCTCGGGTCACGGTCGAGCATGCGCGGTTCGATCTGCTCAGCTGCCCGAACCGCCACACGTTCGGCGTCCTCGGTTCGACCCTGCCGGACCAGTGTCCACACGAGGTAGCGGACCGAGATTGCCGTCTCAAGATCCGGCGAGTCGGACACACGCGCGGCGCGCAGAGCGCGTTCGGCGGACGTCCAGGCAAGGTCATCGAGCCCGAATCGGCCAGCGAGCCCGGCACCAAGTCGATAGGTCGTCGACAGGACTCGGTGCGCTGCTGCCTGTAGGTCGTCGTCCTCGGCGTCGTGGGCGAGTCGTCGGGCGTCGATCAGCAGGGTTGGCAGGGCGTGTAGGAGTTCGGCGTGGCGGCCGTCCACATAGGCACGCCACGCACTGTGAGCTGACTGGGTCAGCGTCGTCAGTGGGAGCAGCTCAGCCGGTTCGGCGAAGTCGACAAGCCCGGGGATCTCCTCGCTCGCGGTGATCGCCTGACGCAGTGCGGCCACGTTCGCGGCATCAGCACCATGTGCCTGCATGATCCCGAGCAGCACTCCAGGAGAAACGCCAAGCGCCGTTGCGAGCTTGTTCACGGTGGATGGCCGGGTCGTCTTCCGCTCGTACCGCTCGATTCGCGCAATCGTGTCGACGGCCACCCCGGCAGACGCGGCCAGCTGCTCCTGCGACAGGTTCCTCGCCTTGCGGAAGCGGGCGAGGTTGTCCGGCAGCGACCACGGCGCAGACATCAGGCCGGCTTCCCTCGCTCACACATCAGGGTCACCCCGGCGGCGGACGCCTCAACGGCGGAGGCGATCCGATCGGCGAGCAGCGGCTTGACTGCGGTTCGAAACTCATCGGTTGAGCACAACTTCGCTGACACGATCTCGGTACCCAGAACAAGGCTGTTGAGCACAGTCGCGTCGATGACCCCACCGTCGAACACGAACCCGAGCCGCTCAGGAAGCGTGTCGTTCTCGGCCGGCACGAAGTCGATCACCAGCAACCGGCCGCATGGGCGGACGAGCCCGATTTCCTCCTGAAGTTCGCGGACGGCTGTTGTCCATGGGGCCTCGCCGTCCTCGACAACGCCGCCTGGGATCTCCCAGCTCGGCTTGTAAGAGGGCTCTACGAGTAGCACTCGGTCGGCGTCGTCGCGGAGCAGGACACCGGCCGACATGCGCTTCTGCGGCAGCTGCGCCACGTACTCGTCATATGGCAGAAGCTCCAGTTCAGCCACGTCCCGCCTCCTCGTCCTCGACAAGCTACCTGTTGAGGCTACCTCTCGGGCCACCAGTAGCCGTTCCCTGCTTGAGAGGCAGGGTTCGGATCTCAGGTCATTTCGATCAGCTGCCTTGGGGCGGTGTTTTCGCTGGTCAAAGCATCCGACACTGGGTTCATGGACAGTTCGGCGGATGGCGTCTCATGAGTACAGACTGCAAGTACGTCCACGGCCTGGAAACCACACTCGCCGACCTGATCGCAGAGCTTCGTCACCGCGGCTTCTGGCTGTATCGGTGGGGCCGTAACGACGATCCGGCGCTTCTGGCGATGGTTAGGCGTTGGCCTGGCCGTGAGATCGACGTCGTCCTCCTTCGGGAGGACGAATCGGCGTCCGGGTATCGCTCGCTCTACTTCGACGAGAAGAGCATGTTCCGACCCGAGTTCGTGAGCTGGCAGTACCACCATCAGGACGCACGGTGGGTGTTTCGTGCGGTCTACGCCCTCCCAGAACCCGGCACTTCAGGTGCACCCAGCCATGTGGAAGTCCCCCGCCATGGCTGTCGAGTCCCGGATGACCTGCCAGAACCCCTAGCCATACGTCCCCTGGGGAGCCGGTGATGTGGGATACGTGGCTTGTCGTTGCGCTGCTTCTGGGTGCCTCGATCTTCTGCATCGTCAGAACCACATTGGAGGTACGCGAACACGGTCGCGGAGATTTCTGACGATGCCTGATGATCGTCTACAGCGGATACAGGGACTCCCCTAGAGCCCCGCTCCGGGGGACATGCGACGGCACCCACCCTTCCTCCCCCGGGTGGGTGCCGTCCCTGTCACCTACCTCAAGCCGCCGTGGTCAGACGCTTGGGAAGAGTGGAGTCAACCTCCGCAGGAACCTCGAACAGCGCGCCTGACCATCTATCCGCCACGTCAACCGTACGGACGTGTCGCGCACCGATAGATCGGTAGTAGTCCTGCAATTCAGGATTGGTGCGCCAAGCGTCCCAGCGGACGGTATCCAAGCCGAGTCTTGCGGCGTGATCCTGAACCCATCGGATCATGAGCGCGCCAAGGCCCTCGCCGTGACGGTCGAGCTTGGACGCCATTTTGTTGATGTAGATCGCGCGTTCTCGCAGCTCCTCGGGAGTCCAGAAATCGGGATCACCATCCATGCCCAGCGTGATGGTCGCGATAGCTTCGCCGCCGTCTTCCAGTAGCCACGTCTCACCACGTTCGATGTTGTTGGTGAGGCGAGTTCTGAACGTGCTGCCGGTGCTCCACTGGTCGCTCCCCCTAACGCGCAACCACTGGATACGGGCGTCAAGCAGCGCCATGACTGTGTCGAGGTCGCTCCGCTCAGCCCTGCGCATGACGTATGGCTTGGCCATGCCTCACTTCCCTAGGTTCTTCTGGCGTTCGAAAAGCATCACGTGTTTCGATCCGATCAGAACGTTCACCGTGTGTCGGACTGGTCGATCGTCGGTGGTGTATCCAGTTACGTGGTGAACTAGGACTGGCGCTGTTGCCGGTAGGTCCAGTCTCGATGCTTCGTCGGGAAGGGACATGCGAGACTCGATTTCATCGATAGCGCGCACCTGTTCGTAACCGAGATCGGCCAATGCCTGATTTGTACCGCGCGCCACGTCGGCAGGGTTAACGATCTCGGAGCCTTGAACAAGTTCGAGCGGATAGAACGAATCGTTCAGGTTGAACGGCTCGCCGTCCAGGTACCGCACACGCCGCCGCGCCACCACCAGATCATCCTCGCCAAGCTCAAGCCGTGTCGCCACCCGCGCGGGTGCTTTGATGATCTCCACGGTGATCTTCTGGGAAGGCTCACGTCCCAGGGTCGTTTGCTCCTCCATCCAGCGGTCCATCTCTGGGCTTGCCGGATGCGGACGCCACTCCGCCTGTGGGCGGTAGTACATCAGCTCATGCCCGCGCACGAAGTACCCGCGTGGTCGTGACGGTCGGATCAGTCCTTCGTTCACCAGGACGGTCAGGCCCTGCCGAACGGTGGCGCGTGCTGCGTCGAACCGCTCTGACAGCTCCTTCTCGGTTGGGAGTTGGGCGCCGGACGGAAGCTCGCCAGAGTTGATCATCTGTCGAAGCCAGTCCGCCACCTGCTGGTACACGGGCTTGGACGACTCAGTTGCACGCGGTGCCATGTCGTCAAGTCTCCCCTGGCCAGAGCGCATTGTCTAGTCAATCTATACGAAGGGCTTGACACATGCAGCGTCAGTCCACATTCTATATATTGTCTAGTCAATACAGACCATGGAGGAACTGATGGAAGCGGACGAGGTCGACAGCAGGGTCTACCCGGACGGCTTGACCATCACGGACATCGACCGGCTGCTGGGTGAAGCTGCGGTGTTCTGGTCGTTGCCGTCACTCGCGACGACAGCCCTGCTGGACGGGAGCGCGGCTCAGCGTCGGGAACGTCGGACGGTCAGGCGGGAGATGGGGGCTGTCGTTCGCGCGCTCCCCGCTCGATCGCCGCAGGTCCAGGCAAGCGCCACCCCGTCGGGTGAGGTGGCGTGATGTGGTCGAACGTGATCGCCGTGTTGGGCACCCTGGCCGGCTGTTTGCTGACCGGCGGTGTTCAAGCCCGAGTGGCGCGGATCGAGCGTCGGGAGATCCGGTGGGAAGCCCGGCGGACCGCCGCGTTGGACGCGGTGACTGCGCTGGTCGAGGCGCTGGCCAATCACCGGACCGCAATGTTCGTGCTGGAGGACCGGCGGCTGTCCGGCGCCGATGCCGACGCGGTGGAGGAGGCGCTACAGGCCAGCCACGTCACCCGCTCAGCGGTGACCAACCCTCTGACCCGGCTCTGCATCGTCACCCCCGGCCTGGCCAAACCGGCACGGCAAGCGGCCAAGGCCGCGTACGCCATGCGTCAGTCGACTGACGCGGACGTCCTGGAGGCCCGGCGCCGGGGTGCAGTCGAGGCCAGTGACCGCCTGGTTAAGGCGGCAGCAGAACTGTTCGCCGCCGTCGGTGGCGTGGTGGAGGTGGCGTGATGACCCAGCACCAGCACTCGCAGCCACCCAATCCCGAGACGGACATCCGATCCGAGTTCACCCGGCCTGGCGCTCACTCCGCCAAGAACGCGCGCCAAGCCGGGGCTCCCAACCACCTGCAAGGAAGTGGAGAGGCCCCGATGGTAGGCAACAACGCCAGTCCGCGCCCAGGGCCGAACGGCCCGCAGGACGCCCAGCACCAGCCGTTGACCCAGGCGGACAAGCTGACCCAGGACGCGGCGGAAGCGTCGCGGATTCGGAAGCTGTCGACGCACCCGGACGTGATCGCGCTGCGGGTGGAGAAGGTGCGCACGCAGGTGGACCGTCTGATGTGGACCGGCCTGCTACTGGGCCTGGCGTTCACCATGGTCAACGTCCAGACCTTCGCCGCCGCCGGTGCGCTGGTGTGGTCGCTGCCCTGGTTCGCCGCGTGGCTGCTGGACCCGATGGTGTCCCTGGTGCTGGTCGCCGTTCTCCGTGCGGAGCAGATCACCGCCCGCTACCAGGTGCAGATGCGTACTGAGACGCTGGGGCCGTGGGTGGCGCGCACGAAGCTGTTCGCGTTCCTCGCCACCTACGTGATGAACACCTGGCAGTCCTGGAGTCACCTGCACGTGTCCGGGATTGTCCTGCACTCAGTGCCGCCGGTCATGGTCTACCTCGCTGCTGAGAGTGGTCCGATCCTGCGCGACCGGCTTACTGAAGCCGTGCTGAAGGCCGCCCGCACCAGCGCGCCGGACACCATGACGCAACCCAGCCGGCCGACGGTCAGCGGCGATGCAGCGCCAGCGGAGGAAGTGAACGTCACCAACCGCGGGGCCTCCAGTGCACGCAAGCCTGCCCGCAGGACGAGCAAGCCGCGCCGTGCCGGTCGGACGTCGCGGGACGAGTACCTGAAGCTCGCCCGGTCGGCGTACGGGCCGGACGTGGTGGTGACCCCGGCGTGGGTGCGTGAGGCGGTGCCGGGCATCTCGCGCGGTACGTCTCAGGTCGTGTCCGACGCGCTGAAGGCTGAACTCGCCGCCGCGCAGACCGTGACCATCACCCCCGCTACCGACCAGACCCAGACCGTTGAACTGCCGGGGAGGGCTGCCTGATGACCACGACAACCAACGGTACGGCCGTGCCCCTGAACGGCGTCCCGAACGCCGCCACGAACGCCGCTGTGAACGAGGCCGTGAACGCTGACACGAACGGCACGGTGAACACCCCCGTGAACGGTGAGACGGCCGTTCGCGAACGGGCGGACACCGCGTACGAGGTCGAGTTGGACGAAGGTAGCCCGGCCGCCGCGCCGGTGCCGGTGGACACCACCGCGCCGGTGCCCGTGACGGTGGCTGAGGGCACGCGGCGTCCGATCATCCCGCCGCAGCTACTCCCGCAGAACCTGAAGGTCACGATGCGCCGCGCGGGTGGCCGGGCGGTGCACGTTGCCGGGTTCCACGCGGTCCGTTCGCCCTGGTACCTGGCCAAGCTGACCTACCATGCCGCGCGTGGTCTGCTGCGGGTGGTCGGTGGTCAGATCCGGTGGTGGTGGGTGCCGGGTGCGTACGCGATGGAGCAGCACGCCGCGAACACCAACCA
>NZ_JBJMIE010000785.1:0-17960 GCF_045807065.1 Actinophytocola sp.
CGGAAGTCGTTGGTCGGGGCCAGCTGGTCAGGCGTCTGCGGGCTCGCGGTCCAGGTGTGCAGCAGGTGCGCGAGTGCCGCGGCCTCGTCCGGCTTCGTCGTGCCGCCGTAGCGCAGCAGCAGGTAGGAGATGTTCGCGGCGACGTCCGCCGGGAGGTCGGTGTCCCACTTCGTCTTCAGCGGGGTGCCGGGCTGGTACAGCTCGTCGCTGTCCGGTGCCAGGTAGGCGAACTGGACGCAGAACGCCTGCTTCCCGTTCACCACGTAGGAACCGAGCCAGTCCGCGGCGTCGGGGTTGCCCTTGTACGGCTGGGCGGGGCTCGTGGCGATCCCGATGCCCTGCTGCACCGTCGCGGCCGCACCCGGCGCGCCCAGGAGTGCGAATCCCGCGACCAGAAGGCCGACCGTCAATCCCGCGCGCAAACGTATGGCCATGCGTCATCCCCAATCGCCGCCAATGGGCTCGTGGGAAGCTTTCTAGAACGGCCCCGGCCGGGACAACCGCCACCAGAGGGGTTGCCGTTAACCCAGCCATACCAACCAGATCGGCGTGCGGTCACGCAGCGCGACCTATGCCATCATTCGGCCCACGGCATTCGCCAACCGGTCCTGCTCCGTGCGGGGGAGCTTGCCCGCCAACTCGTTGACACGGGCGACGACCTCGGCGTGGCACCGCACCGCCAGCTCGTGCCCCTCGCCGGTCAGCTCCGCGTACGTCACGCGCCGGTCGTCGGTGTCGCGGGTGCGGGTCACGAGGCCCCGCTGCTCCAGCCGGTCGACCAGGTTGCTGAGGTTCGACTTCTCCAGCTGCGTCTGGCGCCCCAGCTCGGACATCCCGACGCCGCCGTAGGCGTTGATCGCGCACAGCAGCCGCACCTGTTGCTGGCTGAGCCGATGAGTGCGCCCGACCTCGGTGAACAGGTGCAGCACGTGGTGGGACAACGCGACCAGGGCGGTCGCCAGCCGCTCGTCCGTCAGTGTGTCGCCCATCCCGCCTCCCGTCCGCACGGTACCCGAGACGAACCTCCGGAGTGCGGCGGCGGCCCGGCCGTAGAGAGGTCGACCGGGCCACCAACCTCATTGTGCCCCGGCGGCGGTCAAGGCGCCGTTGCCGGCCGGGCCACGGGACAGCGGGTCGCCCGCGGTTTCGTACTGTTGCCGGATGGAACTGGACCTCGCCGCGGTCCGCACGTTCGTCGCGGTAGCGGATGACCTGCACTTCGGCGCGGCCGCGGACCGGCTGGGCCTGAGCCAGCAGGCGGTCTCCAAGCGCATGGCCAGGCTGGAGGCGGGGCTCGGCGTGCCGCTGCTGAACCGCGCACCGACCGGCACCGCGCTGACGAAGGACGGCGCGGCGTTCCTCGTGCACGCGCGGGCCCTGGTGGCCCTGGCCGACCGGGCGGTCGCGGCCGTGCGCACCGCCGACCGTCCACTTCGGGTGGACGTCCTGAGCACCCGCGTGGGCTCGACGCAGCTGGTGCGGTCCTTCCACGCGGCGAACGAGGACGTGGAGATCGACATCGTGAAGTCCCGCGGCCTGCGCACGGCCCGCGTCGCGCTGCTGGCCGGCACGATCGACGCGGCGTTCGCCCGCGTGATGGGCGTGCTGGAGCCGCCGCTGGCGCACACTCCCGCGTACCTGGAACCCCACCTGGTCCTGTGTGGACGCACGCACCCGCTGGCCGGTAACCGCCAGGTCCGCATGGCCGACCTGGCGGACACGATCACCTGGATCCCGGGCAACGAGCCCGGCAGTGAATGGGCGGACCTGTACGAGTCGCTGAAGAGCGAGTTCGACCTGACACTGGACACGACCGGTCCGCTGTTCGGCCTGGACCACATGCTCGACCACCTGGCCGCGTCCCCGGACCGCTACACCTTCGGCACCGAACGCATGCGGATCCCGTGGCACCCGGAGATAGTCCACATCCCGATCGTCGACCCGACCCCGCTGTACCCGTGGTCCGTCCTGTGGCACCGCGACAACCAGCATCCCGCACTACCGAGGCTGATCGCCCACCTCAGAGCCGGCTACACGCCGTTCGACCCCGCCCGGCACTGGCTGCCGCCAAGCGACCGCCACCTTTTCGGGCCCGCGTGAGGACGGCCGCCCGTAGCTCTTCGGGCACATGGACCTGCCCCGATGGGCTGGGCGCGAGTGAGCCCTTCTGGCAGGGACACGAACCTGCCGGAAGGGCTCACTCGGAGAGGCGTGGAACGACCGCGGGGCCGAGATGGGATGCGCACGATCCCGTCGCCGGGTGGGGTGGGTGCCCCCGGTCGAGAAAAGCGGATGGGCCGGTCAGAAGAACGTGAGCCTCTCCGGCTCCGCGCCCTCGGCCTGGCGGACGTGTACGGTTCCACCGTTCTCCATGATCTGCTGGATGAACTCGTAGATCTGCAGCGCTCGGTTGATGGTGTCGGTCTTGGTGTACCCGGTCCAGTTGACCAGGTTGCCCATCGCACGCACAGAACGAGGCGTGAGGTTCACCGTCACCCGTTCCGCCGCAACGGATGGCTGTCGTTCCGAGGTCGCGGCGGTGCCACCTTCCGCGTCGGGGTCGCCCCTGGAGGGCTCGACGATCGTTGACCGCTCTTTCTTTTCTGGCATGGCAACGCCTTTCCGGGCCATATCACGCGCTCTCCAGAGATGGCGGCAAGCGCGGGCGGGCAAGAATAAGCGCCGCCTGGTTCCAGTCCGGCAGCGCCCTCGCCTCTTCAGCCGATCACGAGATCTCTTCTGTTGTCGCTCGCCGGGTACCTCTCCTCGGCCAGCGTCTTGCTCGAATCGTCCTCGCGATTCCCTTTCGGACCAGGACAACCAAGACCAGTTTGGCAGCTCATGCATCGAATGTCAAGGTGAAGAGCAGCTGCGATGCGCTTCGCAGTCGCATGGTTCGCATCTGCTTGATGCCGGCATCGTGTGGTATGGGTTAGGCTGGATGTAACAGGGGGTTTTCAGGCGTATACCGCCCGCTCGGCGGGGGGATTCACCAGAAGGGCACGATTGATGGCCCAAGGGGAACCGGACAAGCCACCGACATCCACGGAGTGGAGCGAGCGGGTGCGCCTCGACGAGGACGGGTACGAGTACCCGGGCCCGCACGCGGACGTGCTCTTCGGGCTCGAACCCGACACGACGGCAGGGCAGGAGCTCCGGCGGCGGGGGTTCTGGACGAAACTGGTCGGCCGCGCCCCGGGTGCGCACGGCCGCAAGCAGGCCGGCTCCGGGACAGTCTGAAGCCGGCGGGAACAAACCCTGCCCCGCCGTGCGGAACACGACAGGACAGGGTAATTCCAGAACTGGATCAGTTCCGCCTTTTCCGCGGATAACTACAAGTCGGCAACGTGCCGTAACCAGCGGTCGGCGCGGGTGGATGCTTGGGGCGTGGGCAGTCGTCCGCCGAAGTCGCCGCAATGGGGGTGTCCGATGTCCGAGGAACATTCCCGCCACGTGGATCTGACGGCCAGCGAGGGCCCGCCGGGCAATGCCGCCGACGTGCTGACGCACCTGGAACCGGCGCCGCCCGTGGCATGCCTGTGGCCGGCGGAGAAGTGCCGTCGGGTGGCGAGGACCCGGCGCCGGGTTCCCGCGTTGCTCCGCGCGCTCTGCGTCCTCGTCGGTCAGAAGATGGTGAGGCGTTCGAGCTCGGCCGACTCGGACTGACGGATCTGCAGGCTGCCGCCGTTTTCCACGACCTGCTGGACGAACTCGTAGATCTGCAGCGCCCGGTTGAGGATGTCGGTCTTGGTGTAGCCCGTCCAGTGCGCCAGATTGTTCATCGCGCGCACCGATCGAGGCGTGAGATTGCTTGTCACCCGGTCCGCGCCGGACGGCAGCCGCCGCTGCGGACACCCGCCGCCACTCACATGGTCCTCGACGACGGCCGACCGCTTTTCTTTCTGAGCCATTTCACCTCACGCCTTTCGTGCCATCAGGGCTACTGCGCCCTCGTGTCTACCGAAGCGCGGGGCAGGTGGAAGCACTACCGGCGGTTCCCGGCAGTGCCCTCGCTTCTTCCAGCGATCCACGAAGATCTCGTTCTGTGTGGCCTGCCGCCTTTCGTGCGCTCCGCACGGGAGCGGTCGTGCGGGTCCGCGGCCTCTCCCTCGGTCGCGAACCATGCCGACTGCCATCAGTGTGCGCGTTCACGCAGATGCTGTCAAGGTCGAAAACATATGTCATACATCTGTCAGCTGTATATGGACTGTTCGAATGCTGCATATCACGCTACTCTGGGTGCATGACGGGTGGACGGGGACCGACATGAAGGGCAAGGCGATGAAAAAAGCGGCACGCAGGCGAACGGAACGCAGAAATCTTGACGAAGATGGCTACGAGCGGCCCTCCGCCGCCGCGGACGTGCTCTTCACCGTCGAGGCAGAGGCGGGCGTAGGTCCTGACGAGGGCCGGTGGAAGCTGAAGGCGACCGGCCGCGCCCCGGCCGACTCGGCGCTCGGGCGCGCGCTGGCCACCATGCCGATCTGCGGCATCCTGGTCCTGCCGCCCTTCATGATGGCCTGGGCGGGGTCGCTGTTCGTGAAGGTCCCGTGGATCACCGGGATCATGGCGGTCCTGGGGCTGGGCGGCGGCATGTGGTTCGCCTGGCTCCTGACCAGGCCGAGGAGAGCCGAGGTGGTGCCGCCCACATCGCCGGACGCGGGAGAAGCCTCGTGAGACGCGCGCGGTTCATCTGCCCCAGATCCCCTGTCACACCGCGGTCGCGGGTTGGCAGGGGATCTCGTCATCGCCGGGTCAGCAGCCACAGCAGGACCGGCGCCCCGAGGGCACCGGTCACCACGCCGACGGGCAGCTGGGCGGACGGCAGGATGTGCCGGCTCACCACGTCCGCGGCCAGCACCACCGCCGAGCCCGTCAGCCCGGACACGACCAGCGGCGGCCCCGCCGTCCCCGCCAGCCGCTGCGCGATCTGCGGCGCGACGAGGGCGACGAACAGCACCGGCCCGGCCGCCGCGGTGGCGAACGTCGCCATGCCGACCCCGGTGACGAGCAGCGCCAGGTGCGCGAACCGGACCGGCGTGCCCAGCCCGAGCGCGACCTCGTCGCCGAGCTGCAGCTGTCGCAGCCACGGCCCGAGTGCCACCGCGACCGGCGTCAGCACGGCCAGCACGACCGCCAGGGGCCGCACGTGCGACCAGTCCCGGTCGTTGAGGCTGCCGACCAGCCAGCCCATCGCGCGCTGGGCCTCGAAGACCCGCGCCCTGGTCATGAGGAAGTCGGTGATGCTGGTGCACATCGCCGCCACGCCGACACCGACGAGGATGAACCGGTACCCGGTGGTCCCGCGCCGCCACGACAGCAGGTAGACGAGCGCCCCGGCCCCCAGCCCGCCGGCCACGCCGAGCACCGTCCCGGACCCGAACCCGAACGTGATCCCCGCGACCACGAGTGCCGCCGCCCCGGCGTTGACCCCCACGATGTCCGGGCTGGCCAGCGGGTTGCGCGTCACCGTCTGGAAGATCGACCCGGCCATGCCGAACGCCAGCCCCGCCAGCAACCCGGCCAGCGCCCTGGGCAGCCGCAACTCCCGCACGATGTACACCGCGCCGGGGTCGCCGGACCCGAGCACCGCCGACACGACCCCCGGCAGGCCGATCGGGTAGCTGCCGACGGTCATCCCGTAGCAGAACGGCACGAACACCACCAGGACCAGCACCACCCCGACCACGACGAGCCGCGGCCGCAGGACTCCGGAGGCGGGCCCCACCCGGAACGTGGTGCGCCCGTGCGCCCGCGTCAGCACGACCGCACCTCGCCCTGCCGATCTCGAGGAAGTCTTCACAGCTCCGCCAGCCGTCGGCGCCGGCGGACCAGCGCGATGAAGAACGGCGCCCCGATCAGCGCCACGACGATGCCCACCTGTGTCTCCGCCGGTCTCGTCACCAGCCGTCCCACGATGTCCGCCGCCAGCAGGAGGCACGGCGCCAGCACCATCGAGTACGGCAGCAGCCACCGGTGGTCCGGGCCCGTGACGAACCGCGCGACGTGGGGGATCACCAGCCCCAGGAACATGATCGGCCCCGCGACCGCGACCGCGCTGCCCGTCAGCAGCGTCACCGCCACGACGCCCTGCGCACGCACCAACCCCAGCCGCCGGCCCAGTGCCGTCGCCGTCTCGTCGCCGAGTGCCATGCTGTTCAGCGCGGGCGCGGCCGCCAGCGCCAGCACGACCCCCACCGCCAGGAACGGCACCACCCGCACCAGCGACCCCGACACCGGCCCCGCCAGCGACCCGGCCGACCAGAACCGGAACCGGTTGAGCGCCACCGGGTCGGTCAGCACCAGGGCGCTGGTGAACGACGTCAGCAACGCCGTCACCGCAACGCCGGCCAGCGCCAGCCGCACCGGGCTCGCCTCCGTCCGGCCCCGGTTGCCCAGCACGTACACGACCACGCTCGCCCCCAGCGCCCCCGCGAACGCGAACCAGATGTAGCTGTACAGCGAGGTCACGCCCAGCACCGCGATGGCGAACACGATCGCGAACGCGGCACCCGCGTTGACCCCCAGCAGCCCCGGCTCGGCCAGCGGGTTCCGGGTCAGCGCCTGCATCAGCGCGCCGCCGAGGCCGAGCGCCGCGCCGACGGCCACCGCCAGCAGTGTCCGGGGGATCCGGACACTGTGGATGACCACCGCGTCCGTCGACCCGTCGTTGTGCCACAGCACGCGCCAGACCGCCGTGACCGGGATCTCCTTGGAACCCAGCCAGATGCTCAGCAGGCACAGCACGACCAGCACCGCCACCGCTGCCAGCAGCCCCAGCGCTCGCGACCTGACTCCCACACTTCCCACGGTGTGAAACCTAGCATTAGGTCTTCCTAACCTAAGTATTGTTAGGCTGCCCTAAGTCGTCGGTTCGAGTCGGGGAAGCGGGGCGCGCGTGTCTGGTCGCGAAGCGGTGAAGGAGACCCACCAGGAGCTGGCCGGGACGTACGACGACGTCGTCCTGCTGACCGCGTTCGCGGCGCTCCTGTCGCGGTACACCGGCACCACCGACGTGACCGTGGGCCTGGGCACCACCCGGGTGCGGGTCGACCTCACGGGTGATCCGAGCCTCGCGACCGCGATCGACCGGCTCCAGGTGACCGACGAGGCCGCCTTCGTGCTCGACGTGACGGGCACGCGGTTGACCGTGACCTGTCCGGACGGCCACCTCGACGACCGGATGCTCGACCGCCTCGACGTGCTCCTCGCCGACGCGGCGGCACGGCCGGACTGCCCGGTCAGCCGGCTCGACCTGCTGCGGGACGACGAGCGCGAGCGCGTCCTCGTCGACTGGAACGACACCGCGCTGACCACCCCGCCGCGCACCCTGCCCGACCTGTTCGCCGAGCAGGTCCGGCG
This sequence comes from Actinophytocola sp., assembly GCF_045807065.1. Taxonomy (GTDB): domain Bacteria; phylum Actinomycetota; class Actinomycetes; order Mycobacteriales; family Pseudonocardiaceae; genus Actinophytocola. The sequence goes on from NZ_JBJMIE010000785.1 coordinate 7,363, forward strand.
CGCCCCGGACGCGGTCGCCGTCGTCTTCGAGGACCGGTCGCTCACCTACGCCGAGCTGGACGCGCGCGCGAACCGCCTGGCGCACCTGCTGATCGCGCGGGGTGCCGGTCCGGAGCGGGTCGTGGCGCTGTCGGTGCCGCGGTCGCCGGACATGGTCGTGGCGGAGCTGGCGGTGCTCAAGGCGGGTGCCGCGTACCTGCCGCTGGACCCCGCCCTGCCCGCGGAACGCCGCGCGTTCATGATCGAGGACGCCGCGCCGGTGTGCGTGGTGACGACCCTGGACGAGGAGGCCCTCGCGGCGTCGTCGCCGGCCGATCCGGCCGTGGCGATCACTCCGGACAACGCCGCGTACGTGATCTACACGTCCGGCTCGACGGGCCGGCCCAAGGGCGTGGTGGTGTCGCACGCGGGCGTGGTGAAGCTGGTGGCCACGCAGGTCGAGCGGTTCGGCGTCGGCCCGCACAGCCGGGTGTTGCAGTTCGCGTCGCCGAGTTTCGATGTGGCGTTCTGGGATCTGTGTCTGGGGTTGTTGTCGGGTGGTCGGTTGGTGGTCGTGCCGGCGGAGCGGCGGGTGCCCGGGCCGGAGCTGACGTCGTACGCGCACGAGCATGGCGTGAACTTCATGATCCTCCCGCCGGCGTTGCTGGCCGAGCTGCCCCCGGACCTGGACCTCCCGCGTGACTCCGTACTACTGGCCGGCACCGAACGTGTGTCACCCGAACTGGTGGCGCGTTGGGCGCCGGGCCGCCGGATGTTCAACGCGTACGGCCCCACCGAGGCGACGGTGAACTCGACGCTCGGCGCGTGCGAGCCAGGCGGCACCGTCGTCCCCACCGTCGTCCCCATCGGCGTTCCCGACCCGGGCACCCGGGCGTACGTGCTGGACGGTGCGCTGAGTCCGGTGCCGCCGGGCGTGGTGGGGGAGCTGTACCTGGCCGGGTCCGGCCTGGCGCGGGGATATCTCGGGCGTCCGTCGCTGACCGCGGAGCGTTTCGTGGCGGACCCGTACGGCCCGGCCGGCGGCCGCCTGTACCGCACGGGTGACCTGGTGCGCTGGCTCCCCGACGGGCGTCTGGTGTTCCTGGGCCGGGCCGACGACCAGGTGAAGATCCGCGGCCACCGCGTGGAACTGGGCGAGATCGAGGCCGTGCTGACCGAGCACCCGTCGGTGACGCAGTCGGTGGTCGTGGCACGGGACGGCCGGCTGATCGCGTACGCGGCGACGGCAACCCCCGCGTGTCCAACGCCCAGCACCCGCGTGTCCAACGAAACCGACCCTCGAGTTCAACCAACGCGGCCGCTCGACCACGGCTACCGGCCCGGCGACCTCGACCGGCCCTGGTCCGCCTACGCCGACAACCGCGCCCGCCGCCGCGAGTCGGCCACGCTCGCCGCGGCCCTTCGCTCCTACGCACGCGACCGCCTGCCCGAGTACATGGTCCCGTCGGCGTTCGTGGTGCTCGACCGGCTGCCCGTGCTGGCCTCCGGCAAGGTGGACCGCCGCGCCCTGCCGGACCCGGAGGTCACGACCGGCCGCGCACCCCGCAACCCGGTCGAGCAGCTGCTGTGCGAGATGTTCGCCGAGGTCCTCGGCCTGCCGTCGGTCGGCGCGGACGACGACTTCTTCGACCTCGGCGGGCACTCGCTCCTCGCCACCCGCCTGCTCCTGCGGATCCGCAAGGCGGTCGGCGCGGAGCTGTCCGTCCGCGCGGTGTTCGACGCCTCGACCCCGGCCGGACTCGCCGAACTGCTCGCCGGCGCCAGTGCCGGGCAGAGCCGCCCCGAGCTGGTCCCGGCGCGACGGCCGGAACGAGTCCCGCTTTCCTCCGCCCAGCAACGGCTCTGGTTCCTGCACCGCCTCGAGGGCGGCTCCGCGACCTACAACGTCCCGCTCGTCCTCAGGCTCACCGGGAACCTCGACGTCCCCGCGCTCCAGGCCGCGCTGAACGACGTGGTCGCCCGGCACGAGACCCTGCGCACGGTCTTCCCGGCCGCGGACGGCGTGCCGTACCAACGGGTTCTGGAGTCGGCGACGGTCGAGCTGGTCATCAGGGACGAGGGCTCGGTCGAGGAGATCGTCCAGCGCGTGTTCGACCTGGAGCACGGCATCCCGGTGCGGGCCGAGCTGCTGCGCGCGGACGGGGACGGGACCGACCAGCACGTACTCGTCCTCGTGTTCCACCACATCGCCGCCGACGGCTGGTCCATGGCCCCGCTGTGGCGCGACCTCGGCACCGCCTACGCCGCCCGCACCCGCGGCCGCGCCCCGGGTTGGTCGCCGCTGCCCGTCCAGTACGCGGACTACACGCTGTGGCAACGAGAACTGGACACCGACGCCCAGCTGGACCACTGGCGCGACGTCCTCGCCGGCCTGCCCGAGCGGACCGAGCTGCCCACCGACCGCCCCCACCCCCCGGTCGCCTCGTACCGCGGCGGGTTCTTCACGTTCGACTGGGACGTCGACCTCCACAGAGGACTGACCGAACTGGCCCGCGCCTGCGGGGCGTCGGTGTTCATGGTCGTGCACGCCGGCCTCACCGCGCTGCTGACCCGGCTCGGCGCCGGCACGGACGTCCCGGTCGGCACCCCGATCGCTGGCCGGACCGACCAGGCGCTGGAGGACCTAGTCGGGTTCTTCGTGAACACGCTGGTGCTGCGGGTGAGCACGGCGGGCGACCCGTCGTTCCGCGACCTCGTGGCGCGGGTTCGGGAACGGAGCCTCGACGCCTACGCGCACCAGGACGTGCCGTTCGATCAGCTGGTCGAGGCGCTGAACCCGGCCCGCTCGCTGGCCTACCACCCGCTGTTCCAGACCATGCTCGCGTGGCAGAACACGCCCACGGCCGGCGTGGAGCTGCCGGGGCTCGCCGTCGACGAGATCAAGGTGGGCACCGGCACGGCGAAGTTCGACCTCTGGTTCTCCCTCACCGAGAAGGCACACGGCATCCAGGGCCTCGCCGAGTACAACACCGAGGTCTTCGACCGCTCCACAGTGGACACCATCCTGGTGCGACTCGAGCGCCTGCTGCGTGCGGCGGTCGCCGACCCCGACCTCCCCATCGGCGCGATCGACCTGCTCACCACCGCGGAACGCGCGCGGAACTGGCCCGTCACGCCCGTGCCGGAGACCACGCTGCCGGCGCTGTTCGCCGCGCGGGTCGCGGCCGCGCCCGACCACCCCGCGCTGTTCTTCGAGGACGCGGAGCTGACCTACGCCGAGCTGGACGCGGCCGCGCACCGGCTCGCGCGGCTGCTGGCCGCCCGTGGGGCCGGCCCGGAGAAGATCGTCGCGATCGCGCTGCCCCGCTCGGTGGAGCTGGTCACCGCGATCCTCGCCGTGCTCAGGACCGGCGCCGCCTACCTGCCGCTCGACCCGGACCACCCGCCCGACCGCGTCGAGCTCATGCTCGCCGACGCGTCGCCGGCCCTCGTCGTGACACCGGACCTGTTCGCCGAGGTGGGCGAGGACGCCACTCCGCTCGACGTCGACGTGCGCCCGGACCACCCGGCCTACGTCATCTACACGTCCGGCTCGACGGGCCGCCCCAAGGGTGTCGTGGTGCCACAACGGGGAATCGTCAACCGTCTACTGTGGATGCAGCACGAGTACGGTCTCACGCCGGAGGACCGCGTGCTGCAGAAGACGCCGGCGAGCTTCGACGTGTCGGTGTGGGAGTTCCTGTGGCCGCTGGTCGCCGGCGCCACCGAGGTCGTCGCGCGACCCGACGGCCACAAGGACCCCGCCTACCTCGCGTCGCTGATCCGCGACCGTGGTGTCACGACCGTCCACTTCGTACCCTCGATGCTCCAGGTGTTCCTGCGGGAGCCCGGTAGCAGCGCCTGCACCACACTGCGCCGGGTCATCTGCAGTGGCGAGGCGCTGCCGGTCGACGCCGTCGAGCTGTTCCACCGCGTGCTGGGTACCGGTCTGCACAACCTCTACGGCCCAACGGAAGCGTCCGTCGACGTCACCTACTGGCCGTGCCGACCGGGCGAGGCGACCGTGCCGATCGGCCACGAGGTGTGGAACACGCGCACCTACGTGCTGGACGCCCGCCTCCAGCCGGTCCCGCCGGGCACGGCCGGGGAGCTGTACCTGGCGGGCGTGCAGCTCGCGCGGGGTTACCTCAACCGGCGCGGCCTGTCCGCGGAGCGGTTCGTCGCGGATCCGTTCGGACCGCCCGGGTCACGGATGTACCGGACCGGCGACCTGGCGAAGCGACGCGCCGACGGGGCGCTGGAGTTCCTCGGCCGCACCGACGAGCAGCTCAAGATCCGCGGCATCCGGGTCGAGCCGGGGGAGATCGCCGCGACCCTCGCCGAGCACCCCGGGGTCGACCAGGCCGTCGTGGTCGCCCGCGAGGACCGCCCCGGCGACGTCCGGCTCGTCGGTTACGTGGTGCCGGCCGGTTCCTCGACCGCCGGCGCGACCGAACACGTCGGCGAGTGGCAGGAGCTGTACGAATCGCTGTACACCGCCGCCCCCGAGGACGACTTCTCCGGCTGGACCTCGAGCTACGACGGGCGACCCATCCCGGTCGAGCAGATGCGGGAGTGGCGCGACGCCGTCGTGGCACGCGTTCGTGAGCTGCGACCGAGGCGGGTGCTGGAGATCGGCGTGGGCACCGGCCTGGTCCTGTCCCGGCTGGCGCCGGACTGCGTGGACTACTGGGGCACCGACTTCTCCGCCGCGGTGATCGCCGGGCTGCGGCAACGGTTCCCGGAGACCACGCTGTACCGAAGCGACGCGGCCGACCTCTCCGGTCTGCCGACGGGTTACTTCGACACCGTGGTGATCAACTCGGTCGTGCAGTACTTCCCGAGTGGGGACTACCTCCTCGACGTGCTGCGCGGCGCACTGGACCTGGTCGTGCCGGGCGGTGCGGTGTTCGTCGGCGACGTGCGTGACCTGCGGCAGCTGCGGGCCTTCCACGCCGAGGTCGCGGCTCGCCGCGGCGACCGCACCGTGGAACACGGTCTGGCGCGCGAGAAGGAACTGCTCGTCGACCCGGCCCTGTTCACCGGTCTCGGGCCCGCGGACATCCGGGTCAAGCGGGCGCGGCACGTCAACGAGCTGAGCCAGTTCCGCTACGACGTGTTGCTGCACAAGGAACCGCGCGCGGTACACGATCTCACGGCGGTGCCCGAACAGGCTTGGGAGAGCCTGGCCGCCGCCGACGCCGTGCTGCGGCGGCGCCCGGAGGCGTTGCGGGTGAGCGGGATCCCCAACGGCCGGTTGACCGAGGGGATCGACCCCGAGGCACTGCACGAACTCGGCGACGCACACGGCTATCGCACCGTCACGACCTGGTCCGCCACCGGCGACGGCAGCCTCGACGCCCTGTACTTCACGGGCGACGGCGTGCCGGTCGGCGCGTTCCGGGGTAGCGCCGACGGTCCGCTGTGCACCGACCCCCTGCGCTTCCGCCAGCACGCTGAGCTGGTCGCGGAAGTCCGGGAACTCGCCGTCCGACGCCTGCCCGAGCACATGGTGCCGTCGTCGGTCGTCGTGCTCGACGCGCTCCCCGTGACCGCCAACGGGAAGCTCGACCGCCGCGCCCTGCCGTCCCCGGACGCGGTGGCGTCCACTTCGGACCGTGAGCCGGCGAACGAGCGGGAACGCCTGCTGTGCGAGCTGTTCGTCGAGGTGCTGGGCGTGCCGAAGGCCGGCCCGGACGACAGCTTCTTCGACCTCGGTGGCCACTCGCTGCTCGCGACCCGGCTGACCGCCCGGGTCCGCGCCACGCTGAACGCCGAACTGGCCGTGCGTTCGGTGTTCGAGACCCCGACCCCCGCCGGCCTGGCGGCACTGCTGGCGGACTCCACGCGGTCCGCGCGCCCGCCGCTGGTGCCGGTGACGCGCCCGGAACGCCTGCCGCTTTCCTTCGCCCAGCAACGACTGTGGTTCCTCCACCACCTGGAGGGCCCGTCGGCGACCTACAACGTGCCGCTGGTCATGCGCCTGTCCGGCCCGGTCGACGTCGGGGCGCTGCGCACGGCCCTGACGGACGTCGTGGCTCGTCATGAGACGCTGCGGACCGTGTTCCCCCAGCGCGACGGGGTGCCCTACCAGCACGTGGTGGACGACTCCGGGGTGGAGCTGCGGGTTCGCGACCTGGCCGAGGCCGACCTGGACGCGGTCGTGACCGGTCTCGTGCGTGCCCCGTTCGACCTGGAGAACCGCGTGCCGATGCGGGTCGAGCTGCTGCGGCTGGGCGTCGAGGAGCACGTGCTGGCACTGGTGTTCCACCACATCGCGTCCGACGGCTGGTCGATGGCCCCGCTGTGGCGGGACATCGCGGCGGCGTACACGGCCCGCCTGCGCGGTGTCGTTCCACAGTGGACACCACTGCCGGTGAAGTACGCGGACTACACGCTGTGGCAGCGGGATCTCCTCGGCGACGAGGACGACCCGAACAGCGAGGCCGCCACGCAGCTCGAGTACTGGCGCACGGCGCTCGCCGGCCTGCCGGAGCGGATCGAGCTGCCGCTGGACCGCCCGCACCCGAAGGTCGCGACGTTCCGCGGCGAGCTGTACACGTTCCGCTGGAACGCGGACCTGCGCGCGGGCCTGGCGGAGCTGGCCCGGTCGTGCGGGGCGTCGGTGTTCATGGTCGTGCACGCCGGCCTGGCGGCCCTGCTGACCCGGCTCGGCGCCGGCACGGACGTCCCGATCGGCTCCCCGATCGCGGGCCGCACCGACCACGCCCTGGACGACCTGGTCGGCTTCTTCGTGAACACGGTGGTGCTGCGGGTCGACACGTCCGGCGAGCCGACGTTCCGGGAGCTGGTGGCCCGGGTGCGCGAGCACGACCTGGAGGCGCACGCGCACCAGGACGTGCCGTTCGAGCGCCTGGTGGAGGTGCTGAACCCGACGCGGTCGCTGTCGTACCACCCGCTGTTCCAGGTGATGATCGCCGGCCAGAACAACGCGCGGGCGGACGTGACGCTGCCGGGCTTGGCGGTCACGGAACTCCCGGTGACCACCGGCACGTCGAAGTTCGACCTGTCGATCTCGCTGACCGAGCGCGAGGCCGGCATCGACGGCGTGCTGGAGTTCAACACGGACGTGCTGGACAGGTCCACTGTGGACTCGATCCTCGCGCGCCTGGCGCACCTGCTGCGGTCGGCGCTGGCCGCACCCGACCGTCCCGTGGGTGGTCTGGACCTGCTGGCCGCCGGTGAGCGCGAGCAGGTCCTGGGCGCGTGGGCCGGCACCGACGAGGGCCTGGGCACGTCGACGTTCGTGTCGCTGTTCGCTGAGCAGGTGCGGACGCGGCCGGACGCGACGGCGGTGGTGTTCGAGTCGTCGTCCCTGACCTACGCGGAGCTGGACGCGCGCGCGAACCGGTTGGCGCATCTGTTGGTCGCCCGTGGCGCGGGACCGGAGAAGGTGGTCGCGCTGGCGGTGCCGCGTTCGCTGGACATGGTCGTGGCGGAGCTGGCGGTGCTGAGGGCGGGCGCGGCGTACCTGCCGATCGACGTGGACTACCCGGCCGAGCGCGTGGCGTTCATGCTGGCCGACGCGGCCCCGGTGTGCGCGGTGGCGACCCAGCCCCTGCCCGGGATCCCTGTGGTGGACCCGGATGCGGCCGCCGAGCTGCCGGCGACGGACCCGGAGGTGCCGCTGTCGCCGGCCAACGCCGCGTACGTGATCTACACGTCCGGTTCGTCGGGCCGCCCGAAGGGCGTGGTGGTGTCGCACGCGGGCGTGGCGAAGCTGGTGGCCACGCAGGTGCGGCGGTTCGGGGTGGGGCCGCACAGCCGGGTTTTGCAGTTCGCGTCGCCGAGTTTTGATGTGGCGTTCTGGGATCTGTGTCTGGGGTTGTTGTCGGGTGGTCGGTTGGTGGTCGTGCCGGCAGAGCGGCGGGTGGCGGGCGAGGCGCTGACGTCGTATGCGCACGAGCATGGCGTGAATTTCATGATCCTCCCGCCGGCGTTGTTGGCCGCGTTGCCGGCGGACCTGGATCTTCCGCGTGACTCGGTTTTGTTGGCGGGTACGGAACGTGTGTCACCGGAGTTGGTGGCGCGTTGGGCGCCGGGTCGGCGGATGTTCAACGCGTACGGCCCGACCGAGGCGACGGTGAACTCGACGCTGGGCGAGTGCGCACCCGGTTCTCCGGTCGTGCCGATCGGCGTCCCGGACCCGGACACGCGGGCCTACGTGCTGGACGGCGCCTTGCGGCCGGTGCCGCCGGGCGTGGTGGGGGAGCTGTACCTGGGTGGCTCGGGCCTGGCCAGGGGTTACCTGGGCCGGCCCGCGCTCACCGCGGAGCGTTTCGTGGCGGACCCCTTCGGCCCGGCCGGCGGCCGCCTGTACCGCACGGGTGACCTGGTGCGCTGGCTCCCCGACGGACGTCTGGTGTTCCTGGGCCGGGCCGACGACCAGGTGAAGATCCGCGGCCACCGCGTGGAACTCGGCGAGATCGAGTCGGTGCTCGCCGGCCACCCCGCGGTGGGCCAGCAGGTGGTCGTCGCCCGCGACGGCGAACTGGTGGCGTACGCCGTCCCCGCGGCCGCCCGCGACACGGCTGCGGAGGAGGCACACGTCGGCGAGTGGCGGGAGCTGCACGAGGACGTCTTCGCCGGTGGCGGCGGCATGGAGGAGAACTTCGTCGGCTGGAACTCCAGCTACGACGGCTCCCCGCTCCCGCTGGCCGAGATGCGCGAGTGGCACGCGGCGACGATCGACCGCATCGCGGCGCTGTCCCCGCGGCGCGTCTTCGAGATCGGCGTGGGCAGCGGCCTGATCCTGTCCCGGGTGGCCCCGCGGGCCGAGGAGTACTGGGGCGTCGACCTGTCCGCACGGGCGGTGGCGAACCTCCGGCGCGAGGTGGGCGACGACCCGGCCATCCACCTGGCCGCCCGCCCGGCACACGACCTGGGCGAGGTCCCGGAGTCCTACTTCGACACGGTGGTCATCAACTCGGTGGCCCAGTACTTCCCGAGCGTGGACTACCTTGCGGAGGTGATCCGCCGCGCGTACCGGATGCTCACCCCGGGCGGGGCGATCTTCCTGGGTGACATCCGCAACGCCCGGCTGCTCCCGGTCTTCGCCGCGGCCACCGGTCGTCCCGCGGCCCAGGAGGGCGAGCTGCTCCTGGACCCGGACTTCTTCCCCACGCTGGCGCAAGAGCTGGGCGCCACGGCCGACGTCCGGATCAAGCGGGGAGCGGCCCACAACGAACTGACCCGCTACCGCTACGACGCGGTCCTCCGCAGCGCGGCCCCGGGGCCCGCGCCGAAGGAACAGCACCGAGCCTTCCCAGACCTGGCCGCGGACGCCACCGAAAGCGATGCGGGAGGCCGTCATCGCGTTCCGACCGACCGGCCCGCGGGCGACTTCTCGGTCCACCTCGGCGCGCTCGAGTCGGTGCTCCGCGCGCGGCCCGTGCGCCTGCGTGTCACCGGCATCCCCAACAGGCGGCTCGCCGGCGACCTCGACGGGCACGCCGGCGTCGAGCCGGAGGACCTCGTCGCCCTCGCCGAACGGGTGGGCTATCGCGTCGCCCTGACCTGGGGCGCCGGAGATCGCGGGGCGCTCGACGCCGTCTTCGCCGTCGCCGAGCCGCGGCACGTCTACCGGCCCTCGTCCACGCGGAAACCCCTCGCCGCACTCGGGAACAACCCCGCCGGCCGCCGGGATGCCGGCGCGCTCGCCACCGCGCTGCGGGCACACGTGCGGGACCGGCTCCCCGCCTACATGGTGCCTTCCGCGTTCGTCCTGCTCGACCGGTTGCCCCTGCTGCCCTCCGGCAAGGTCGACCGCTCGGCCCTCCCCGCGCCCGAGCGGCGCACCACGACCACCGGCCGCGCACCCCGCACCCCTGTCGAGGAAGTCCTCCGCGGCCTCTTCGCCGAGGTCCTCCAGGCACCCGCGGTCGGCGTCGACGACGACTTCTTCGCGCTCGGCGGCCATTCGCTGCTCGCCACCCGGCTGGTCGCACGGATCCGCGGCGTCTTCGGCGTCGAGCTGGCCGTGCGCACCGTCTTCGAGGCACCCACGGTCGCCGGACTGGCCACCGCACTGTCCACAAGCGACGCCGCGGTCAGGCCGCCGCTCACCACCCGGGACCGACCCGAGCGGCTGCCGCTCTCCTATGCCCAGCAACGGCTCTGGTTCCTCCACCGGCTCGAAGGCCCGTCGCCGACCTACAACATGCCCAGTGCCGTGCGGCTGACCGGCCCGCTCGACGTGCCCGCCCTGCACGCCGCCCTGCGGGACGTGCTCGACCGGCACGAGGCCCTGCGCACCGTCTTCCCCGAGCACGACGGCGTGCCCTACCAGCACATGCTCGACGACCCGGCCGTGCCGCTCACCCAGCGGGACGTCACCGGGGAAACCCTCGCCGAGGCGATCTCCTCGGCCGCGCGCACCACGTTCGACCTCGAAACCCGGGTGCCGCTCGCGGCGGAGCTGCTGACACTCGACGAACGTGAGCACGTCCTCGTCCTCACGTTCCACCACATCGCCTCCGACGGCTGGTCGATGGCCCCGTTGTGGCGCGACATCGCCACCGCCTACACGGCCCGCCTCCGTTGCGAGGCTCCACAATGGACCGAACTGCCGGTGCAGTACGCGGACTACACGCTGTGGC